>NZ_JBHZAL010000047.1:0-43136 GCF_042754245.1 Nocardia sp. NPDC059228
CTGCGTGAGGAGGGTCGCGCTCAGCAGGACAAGGCTCGAGCCCAGCGCGACGCCGCCGAGCGGGAGGCCCAGGCCGAGAAGGACCGTGCCGTGGCCCAGGCTCAGGAAGCGCGTCAGCGGGCACAGCAGAATCGGTGACGGGTCGTGGCCGATCTCCCAACGACAAGGACGAGCTCGCGACCGTGGTGCGCCTCGCCGAGGCTCTCTCGCCCACCCGCCCGTATCCGGAGGTGGGTGTCTCCCTGGCCGCGAATCTCCTGATCGGCCTGCCCCTGGCGGTGTTCGACCGGATCGGTGACGCCATCCGCGGATGGCGTCGGCAGAGCAGCATCGCCTAGCGTCGCGTCTCGCGGTACCCATATCGAAATCCCCTGGCCTGCAATGGAAAAGGCCAGGGGATTTCGGGCGGTCCGAGTGAATCCCCAGTAGCGCTGATGTCCGCCGTTCGGACGGCCGGCCATCCCGAGCAGCAAAGCCGCCGACGGCGACATCACTGAGACCATCGGAGACCTGCCTTCGAACCTGCGCGCCAACGGCGAGCTCGGAGGAACGCGACGTAATCCCGGGGGCTGGTTGACGCCGGTGGGGTTGGGTACCCGACGGATATCTAGATCAGATGGTCTGGCAGTGCACTACTTCCGGCGGCAGTCGCGGTCCGTATAGGACGCACCGGCAACGGCGGCGGTACCTCAACGGCGAGGTAGGCGAGCGAATCGCGACAGCTGAGGCGGAGAGTCGGCCCATCGCTGACGAAGGGAACTGCCATGACGTATCGGCACATCGCACTCACCGGTGCCGTTGCACGGCAATCGTTGTCACGGTTCGAGTATGAGGTGGCAATCGCCGGGCTCTGAAGGAGTCCGGCGAGACGATGAGACGAGAGGAGAACTCCTGTGTCAGTAGAACTCGAAGGCGTCCGCGTCCTGATCATTACCGCCAATACGGGGGTGGAGCGCGACGAGATAGCGGTACCCAGGGATCAACTACGTGCCCGCGGCGCGCACGTGACCCACGCCGCGGTGGAAGCGATCGATGTGTACACCTTCCGTCACGATCTCATTCCGTCCGAAACGCTGCGGCCGGACGCCGCCCTCGCCGATGTGGATCCCGGTGCGTTCGACGTATTGGTCATTCCGGGTGGCACGGTCAATGCCGACAAACTCCGAACCGACTTCGGGGCAAGGGAACTGGTCCGATCCGTAGTCGCGGCCGGCCGTCCGATTGCGGCGATATGCCATGGTCCGTGGCTGCTGGTCGAGGCCGCGGTGGTGGCGGATAGGACGGTGACGTCGTATCCGTCGTTGCGTACCGATCTGATCAATGCCGGCGCGGCCTGGGTCGACGAGCCGGTCGTCCGCAGCGATGGCGACGGCTGGACGCTCATCACCTCACGCAATCCCGACGACCTACCCGATTTCGTCGACGCCATCACCGCGGAGTTGAGCGTCCGGACGTCGTGACGCAGCAGTCCCCTCTCGCGAGGGCGATGTGGTTCAGCGATTACCCGCAGCAATCGCGTGGTAACCCGTGAGCGTGGAGCCGACGCCGATCGAGCAGCCGCATGTGCTGCGGGAGTACGCATTCGTCGCCGACGGTGAACGCGGCGCGCTGATCGGTCCGCGCGGTGACATCGCGTGGCTGTGCGCACCCCAGTGGGACAGTGCCCCGGTGTTCGACACCTTGATCGGGGGCGCGAGTGTGTACTCGGTGACGCCGGAGGAGCGCTTCGTGTGGGGCGGCTACTACGACTCCGGCAGCCTGATCTGGAATTCGCGCTGGGTGACCAGCTCCACGGTGATCGAGTGCCGCGAGGCGCTGGCCATTCCCGCAGACGCGCACCGGGTCGTGGTGCTGCGCCGGATACGCGCGCTGGACGGTGAAGCGCGGGTCCTGGTGGAGTTGAACCCGGCCCACGAGTACGGATCGGCCCCCCTCCGCGACGTTCGGTGTGCCGCGGGGGTCTGGGAGGCGCGGTGCGGTCGGCTGCGGCTGCGGTGGAGTGGTGGGGCCGCAGCGGTATTCCACGAGAATTCACGCTGCCCCGGTTGGCGATTGCCGGTGCGAGTGCCGCCCGGGCAATACCACGACCTGGTGCTCGAACTCTCGGACACCGGCTGGACCGGCCCGCCACCAGACTCCGGAACCTGCTGGCAGGCAACAGATCTCACATGGAAGCGGGAGATTCCGGCATTGCGAGCGAATGCCGCCCCGCGCGACGCCACCCACGCGTATGCCGTGCTGCGCGGAATGACCAGTGCCGGAGGTGGCATGGTCGCCGCGGCCACCACAGGCTTGCCCGAACGGGCGGAGGAGGGAGCCAATTACGACTACCGATACGTGTGGATCCGCGACCAGTGCCTGGCCGGGCAGGCGGCCGCCGCGGCCGGGGCGCTGCCGCTGCTCGATTCGGCTGTGCGGTTCGCCGCGGAACGGCTTCTCGCTGACGGGCCGGCCCTGATGCCCGCCTATACGGTGCGCGGTGAGCCGGTGCCGCCGGGTCGGGCCGTCGATCTGCCCGGCTATCCGGGTGGTCGGGCGGTGGTCGGGAATCGGGTGCGAGAGCAGTTCCAGCTCGACATCTTCGGTGAAGCACTGCTGGTGTTCGCCGCGGCGGCCCGCCACGACCATCTGCCCGGCGAATACCAGCGGGCGGTCGCCCTCGCGGTGGATGCCATTGCCGCGCACCGCGATCGCCCCGATGCCGGCATCTGGGAAATCGACGACGAGTGCTGGACCCACTCGCGGCTGATCTGCGCGGCGGGATTGCGTGCGGTGGCCGATTTTCCCGCCACCGGAGCCGACGCAGCGGCCTGCCTGCACCTGGCAGAGGCGCTGGTGTCGCAGGCGGCACGCACCAGCGTGCATCCCGCCGGACGCTGGCAACGGTCGCCTCAGCACCCGGAAGTGGATGCCGCGTTGCTGCTGCCGATCATCCGGGGTGCGTTACCGCGCGGCGATCCACGCGATCGGGCCACGGTGGTCGCGATCGCGCGCGAATTGTCCAGCGATTTCTACGTGTACCGCTATCGCGAAGGGCATAGTCCACTCGGCAGCAACGAGGGCGCGTTTCTGCTGTGCGGTTTCGCGATGGTGATCGCGGCGTCCGACCTCGATCATCCCGTCGTCGCGGCGCGCTATTTCGAACGCAACCGTGCAGCATGTGGCACACCGGGATTGTTCGCCGAGGAATTCGACGTCACCCAGCGCCAGCTGCGCGGCAATCTGCCCCAGGCCTTCGTGCACGGGCTACTGCTGGAGGCCTCCAATCACCCGGCCCTGCAACGGGAATGGGCCGAGCTCGAGCGCGGAGACCGCGGGCAGGGACAGGATCGACCGTGACCGGCTCACCGACCACCGGGATGGTCGGCTTTGTCGGAGACCGTGGGATGGAGCCAGCCGGTGTGCTCCCCGGCGGCACTCGATCGCCGCGATTTCTCATCGGGCGCGGTCACCCGTCGGCGGCGTGGAGTTTGGTCAGTAGCGGTTGCGCGGCCTCGGCGAGGAAACGGTCCTGCTGTTCGTCGCCCACCTGGACGAGAGCGATATCGGTGTATCCCGCCTGCTGGAAGGGGCGCACCGCGTCGATGATGGCGTCGAGGTCGGGTCCGCACGCGATCGTGTCCGCGATGTCGTGGGGGCGCACGAACTGCGTCGCGGCCGCGAAGCTCGCCGGGGTCGGCAGGTTCGCGTTCACATCCCACCCGCCCGCCGACCACCGGAACTGCTCGTGGGCACGCTGAATCGCCTTGTCGCGGTCGGCATCCCAGCTGATCGGCAGCTGTCCGGTCACCCGCGAAGTAGCCGGGCCGGAGTCGTTGACGTGCGCGCGATGCCAGGCTTCGACCAGTGCGGGCTCGGGGCTGGTGCTGATCATCTCGTCGGCCAGTGGTGCGAATCGTTGCACCGAGCGGGGGCCCGACACCGCGACCGCGATCGGCACCGGCTGCTGGGGCAGGTCCCAGATCTTGGCGGCGTCGACGCGATACCAGTGGCCGTGCCGATCGACCGTGGCTCCGGTGTGCAGGTCGCGAATGATGCCGATGGCTTCGGCGAGGCGGTCCTGCCGCTCCTCGAGCCCGGGCCAGCCCGCCCCGACGACATGCTCGTTGAGGCTTTCACCGCTGCCCAGACCGAGGGTGAATCGTCCCTCGGCCAGGATTTGCAGGGTCGCTGCCTGCTGGGCGACGACCGCGGGGTGATACCGCATGGTCGGGCAGGTCACATAGGTCATGAACGGGATCCGCGAGGTCGCCTGGGCGACGGCGCCGAGTACGGTCCACGCGTGCGGCGCATGGCCCTGTTCCTCGAGCCATGGTGAGTAGTGGTCGCTGCTGACCAGGAAGTCGAATCCGGCCTCTTCGGCGGCGACAGCGTAGCGGACGAGCTCGCGCGGGCCGCTCTGCTCGGTCATCAATGTGTATCCGAATCGGGTCACGGTCACTCCCTTGTCGCTCGGCTGGATATCGGGGGGCTACCCGCTGATGAGTCGCCTATCCGCGCGGATGTCTTCGATCGCGCCGATGCCGCCCTGTCGGGGTCGAACTGGACGAAGAGTCACGTCAGCCAGGCAAGACGTGCCGGGTCTATCGCTAGCCCGTGAACGGATTGCGACGCTCGATCAGCCGTCTGTACAGCGTGTGCTGGATCGTTTCGCGGACCTGATCGGTGATCTCGAACATGGTCATCGGATCGTCAGCGGCCTCGGGGCCGTACGCGCCGGTGGGGATGGGCTCACCGAACTCGATGTGCCACTTGGACGGCAGCGGGATAGCGCCCAGCACACCGAGGTGGGGGAACAGTGGCGTCACGGGGAAGTACGGCAGTCCGAGCAGCCGGGCCAGCGGGGTGAGGTCGGCCAGTTTCGGGTAGATCTCCTCCGAGCCGACGATCGAGCACGGAATGAGCGGCACACCGGTCCTGAGGGCCACCGAGGCGAAGCCGCCGCGCCCGAACCGCTGCAATTTGTACCGCTCGCTGTAGGGCTTGCCGACGCCCTTGAAGCCCTCGGGGAATACGCCCGCCAGCTCGCCGGTGCGCAACAGTCGCTCGGCGTCGGTGGGGCAGGCCAGCGTGTGCCCGGCCTTGCGGGCGAGCTCGCCCAGGATCGGCAGCTCGAAGACGAGGTCGGCGGCCAGCAGTCGAAGCGCCCGCTGCTTGGGATGGCGATCGTGCACGGCCACCTGCAGCATCAGCGCGTCCAGCGGCAGCACGCCGGCGTGGTTGGCCACGATCAGCGCGCCGTCGAACTCGGGGAGATTCTCGATGCCGCTGACCTGCACCCGGAACCACAGCTGCGACAGCGGCCGCAGGGCCGGCAGGATCAGCGATTCCAGCAGGTGCTCGTCGAGGCCGAACTCGTCGAGCCGGTAATCCCCGGTGAGGCGGCGACGCGCGAAATCGACCGTGCCGCGGACGCCCGCGGTGATGTGGCCTGCCACCAGATCGCCGAGGGTCACGCGAGGACCGCGACGACGGCGAGTTTCCCGATACGCATGATGTGAGCCACCGTTCGATTCGTTCTTCGGAACTGCAATCGTGGAGTGTGGTGCACAGAAACGGGGTGAGCGGTTCGATCTTATCCCGGTCCGGTCCCGCCCGCCGGGGCGGGTGAGGGCTTCGACGGTCTCGGCCGGCTCGGCCCCGGTGTTCGTCCCATCGATGCCGGTCGAACGGAAGACCCTGCCGTCCAAGGAATCTCGGCATCGGCAGTGAGATCGGGGGTGGCACGTGTTCGCGGGATCGACACTGGAGTTCATCCGGCCCGACATCGGTAGACCCCCGGGCCAATGCCTTTTCCTCGTCGTCGGCGAGGCCCGATGCTGGTGGTAGAGCCTGCGCGGCGAGGGTTCGGCTCGGCTCGTGGATCTCGCCGCGCAGGGTGTGCGGACTGCGACCCGCGGTGATCTTCTCGCCTGGCTCAGGGGCGGGATCTGCAGGTCAGTCGGGCGGGCGGTCCCGACAGAACAACGGTGTGCCACACCGTCGAGTAGCTCGCGACCGCGAGTGCGCACGGATGGCCCCGATCAAAACCCGCGCGTGTGTCGACTCGGGCTCTCACCACTGCTGCCGACGATAGGCCATCCCCACCTCGACCGTCGGGTGTTCGGCCGAGGAAATGCTTCCGCCGATGCACTACACCGCCACCTCACCCACTGTCGGCCGAGGGCGGCGTTCATGGCCGGTGACGATGCGGTGACCAGCGGAGAAAGAGGATGTGCGGCATCGCAGAATCCGATATCGCCGCGGACGGGTCGATACTGGCGCGGCGAACGTCCGAATCCGTGACCTTCTCCTCAGGATGAAAGGCGTGCCTGTTAGGTATTCGCGCAGGCGGGTAAGCGGCAGGCAGGAGGTGGATGGATATGGCGGTATTGCTTCTGGTTCTGCTGCTCGCCGTCGTGCTCGCTGGACTTGGGTTCCTGGTGAAAGCCCTGTGGTGGGTCGCCATCGCCCTTCTGGTGATCTGGGTATTCGGATTTGTTTTCCCTACCGCCGATTCAGCAGGCAGCCATGGGCGCTGGTACCGCTGGTAACGGCTCACTGTCCGCGCGGGCGTTGTGCGACCCAGTTTGCACCAGGGGAAATGAGTAGCCTGGGAAGACAACCCGTCCGCGTTCGGAGGAGTTGATCGTGTGGACCGAGGCCTCTGGAAGAAGGGTGCTTCCGCACCCGTGCGGTGAGCTGTCGGCGGGCGTGGTCGAGGCGCTCGGAAAGCCCCCCGGCTCAGTGATCCCGGCGACGTCGGCGCCGGCTGATCCCTATGGCCGCGATCTGCAATTGGCGCTGCACACGTGTTATGGCCTGTATTACGAGGGTTTCGACGGTGTGGACACGGGCTGGGAATGGGATCCGGGCCTGTTGTGCGTGCGTGCGGAGCTGGAACGCCATTTCCTCGCGGCGCTGCGCGCCGATGTCGCCGATGGCGTTGATGTGGAGACCGAACTCGAGGAACTGTTGATCGTTCCCGACGAGGAGTCCGGTGTCGCGGCGTTTCTGCGGGACCACGGCAAGCCTTGGCAGGTGCGCGAGTATTTCGTGCACCGGTCGATCCTGCACCATCAGGAGGCCGATCCGTACGCGTGGCTGATTCCGCGGTTGCGCGGCCGGGCCAAGGCGGCACTGGTGGCCGTCGAGTTCGACGAATTCGGCGGTGGCCGCGGTGACAGGATTCATCAGCGGCTGTATGCGAATCTGTTGGAGGGGGCGGGCCTGGACCCGTCGTATCTGGCCTATCTGGATGTGGTGCCGGCGCCCATGCTCGCGATCGTGAACATGATGTCGCTGTTCTGTCTGCATCGTGGCCTGCGGGCTGCGGGTGTCGGTCACTTCGCGGCCGTGGAGATCACGTCCTCGCCGGCGTCGCGCCGCATGGTCGCAGCATTGGAGAGACTTGGAGCCGACTCGGCCTGTATCACGTTCTATCGCGAACATGTCGAGGCGGATGCGGTGCACGAGCAGCTCATGCGACGTGAGGTGATCGGGGACCTGCTGGCACGCGAACCGGACACACGCGCCCCGATAGTTTTCGGTATCCGGGCCACGAACCTGCTCGAGGACCGCTTCGCCGATCACCTGTTGAGCTGTTGGCGTGACGACCGTACGTCATTGCTCGGCCCGGAAACACCCGATGGAAAGGATCAAAATTCGATGGCCCATTTGCGCATACCCAGCGAATTCGTGGCTATTCACCGTAGGTGATGTTGATTCGGACACCAGGTGTGTACAGGCCCCAGGCCGACACCCACCTGCTCATCACCGCGATGTCCGCTGCGGGCATCCCGCCGCACGGTCGTGTGCTGGATGTGGGTACCGGAACCGGCGTGCTGGCGATCGAAGCGGCCCGGATCAAGGCCGCGTCGGTCACTGCCGTGGACATCTCCCGTGCCGCGCTGGCGTCCGCGTGGATGAACAGCCGGCTGCGGGGCCTCGAGGTCGAGTTGATCCACGGTGACTTCGGCTCGGTGTTGCGTGGCCGGCGCTTCGACGTGGTGGTATCCAATCCGCCGTACGTGCCGTGCCTGGACAGCAAGCGTCCGCGGGGTGCGGCGAGAAGCTGGGACGCGGGGGTAGACGGCAGGGCGGCGATCGACTCCCTGTGCCGGCTCGCACCCGAATTGCTTTCCACAACGGGAATATTGCTGATGGTCCATTCCGCGCTGTGCGGCGTCGACAGCACCTTGAACCGCCTGCGGGAGGCCGAGTTGAAGGCCGCGACAATCGCGAGGGCGAGTGTCCCGTTCGGCCCCGTGCTGCGCCGGCGTGCCGGATGGATGGTCGATCGCGGGCTCTTGCGCCCCGGCCAGAGTCACGAGGAACTGGTGGTGATCCGTGCCGATCGAACCCGAAGATGACCGACGAACAATTACTTACACCGTCGACGGGCCCATGCTGGTCGAGGGACCAGTGCGAGTGGTGACCGCTGACGGCCGCACGATTGTTTGCGACCGGTGCGTGGTGGCACTGTGCCTGTGTCGCCGCTCGGCGATCTATCCGCTGTGCGACACCAGCCACCGCAAACGTCGCCGCTGACCGGCGTCACCGTGGACGAATGGTCATCGGTGATGGCGGGCTCATTCTGGATCACCGGCAAATCTCCGAGTACCGGGCGGTTGGGTTGAAACCGGACGGGGCGGGTAGGGCGTGAGGGAATCGTTGTGCTCACGAAGGAGGTCAGACAGCATGCCCGATCAGCCCATCACCAGCCCGCTCGACATCGATCGGCAGCGCGCGGCCGGAACCGCGCTGCGCGAAACGGTCGTCGATCTGATCGATCTGTCGTTGATTGCCAAGCAGGCGCATTGGAACGTCATCGGCCCGCATTTCCGGTCGCTGCATCTGGCCCTTGACGAAGTAGTCACCGCCGCACGGCAATTCACCGACGCCGCTGCCGAGCGGGCGACCGCGATCGGGGTCAGTCCGGATGGTCGCGCTGCCACCGTCGCACAGGAATCGGCGGCTGCCGGGATCACCGATTGCTGGCAGAGCGATACCGCCGTCATCGACGCCATGGTCGGCAATCTGTGGACGATCATCATCCGGCTACGCCAACGCATCGAAAGCACCGCGACCGCGGACCCGGTGACCCAGGACCTGCTGATCGATATCGCCGCCCGTCTCGAGCAGCTTCACTGGATGTGGCAGGCCCAGCAGGCGCCGGTGCCGAAATAGTCGTGCGCCCTGGAGAAACGCGGCAGCCGGGTAGGCCTCAGCGGGCGACTACTCGCAGTGTTCGTAATTCGGAGTCGGCGGGGTCGGGTACGTTCATGCCGGCGGCGAGTCCGGAGCGTAGATAGTCGACGACCGCGATGTCGATGAGTTCCCCGGGCACGATCACGGGGATGCCGGGTGGGTAGGGGGTGACCTGTTCGGCGGCGATACGGCCGGGTGCGTGTTCGATGGGCACGGTGTCGTAGGGGCCGAAGAACGCGTCTCGCGGCAGCAGTACCGACTCGAGTTGCAGGTCGCGTGGTGAGGGCAGCCGAATATGGTGGGGGACAGGGTTGTTCACCTGAACCCGCCAGGCTGTGAGCGCGTCCACCAGGGCGTCGACGGTGGTCTGGTCGTCGGCGATGGACAGGGTGGCCATGATGCGGCGGTGGTCGATGTGGCCCAGGTCCAGGCGCCGGTTCTCGCGCATCCAGTCCGCGACCTGGTATCCGGTGGCGCCGGTGCCGGCGATGTCCATCAGCACCTGCAGGCGGTCCAGATCGTGGGAGGCTTCCGCACCGAGCAGTTCGTCGTGCATGACGCTGATTCCGGGGATCCGGGCCAGGGCCTCGCGTGCGCGATCAGCGGTTTCCAGTGCGGCGCTGAGTAATTCGTGGCCGTGTTCGACCATCTGCCGTCGCCAGCCGTCCATCGCGGCGTAGAGCAGCACGTTGGGGCTGGTGGTCATGAGCAGGTCCGCGCACTGGCGCAGGTGATCACGGTCGACCAGATCGCCCTGGACGTGGAAGATCGACCCTTGTTCGAATCCGGCGCCCATCTTGTGCACGCTCACCACACAGATGTCGGCCCCGGCGTCCATGGCCCAGGTGGGCAGGTCGGGGTGGAACGGCAGATGTGCGCCCCAGGCCTCGTCCACGATGAGCGGTTTGCCGTACGCATGGCATATCTCGGCGATGGCGGCGATGTCGGCACACGTGCCGTATGGGCTGGGGCTGACGATGAGCGCGCCGGCGGCCTGCGGATGGCGCTGCCAGGCCTGCCGCACCTGCTCTGGTGAGGGTGGATGCGAAAAGTGCCGTGCCGCATCCCATCTGGGTGCGATCCAATACGGCCGGACCCCGGAGAACACCAGCCCGGCCACGATGGATTTGTGGCTGTCGCGACCGAGAATGAGCCCACCGTCGCCGCCGGCCACCGCCAGCATGGCCGCCTTGATCGACAGCGAGCTGCCGCAGGTGGAGAAGAACGCGTAGTCCGCGCCGACCGCGTCGGCCATCAGTTCCTCGGCCCGTGTCAGCCGATGGCCGCGGGCGAGTCGATCATCCATGCCCGGCGATGCCAGCACATCGGCGCGCAGCGCGTCGCCCAGCACCGCGGTCACCCGCGGGTCCGCGCCGCGACCCTGCCGATGTCCGGGCGGGGTGAAGCCATAACGGCCCAGCCGCCTGTAGTCGGCGAGCGCGTCGAGTACCGGAGCAGTCGAGTGATCCATCACGCCTCCCGAATGCGGGCAGCCGCCGGCGCTCGACCGGTGGTCATTGGCCCGGGTAGTTGTGCCCGCTCAGCAGCTTGGCCACGTGTGCGGTGTTGCGAGCGAGGGTCGCGGTGGTCTTGGCTCTGAACTCGGCAGATGACTTCTTCCGGACGCAGTCCAGAGCAACGGCATTCGATTCGGTCATCAGAATTCACCACCTTCCGAATGTCGGTCCTTACCCAGGGCTTCCGCCGATTGCGGCCGTCGGTGCTGTGTGCGGTTCATCCCTCGACAGGAAACCGTGCCGGGTGCGGCGAACCGGTTGGACACGGGCGCGATACCCGGCGCGCAGTCACGCAAACGCGGCCGACGTTCTGCCCGAGCTGTGGCGCGATGTTCGACCGCCATGGATCGGAGACGGCGTCGACTCATATATCATGATGTGATAATATCACAGAGTGATATAAGGATCGGGTGGTTCGGGCTCGACTCGCACCTCGCACCTCGCACTCTCGCGGATGAGGGTGAAAGTGCCGGTGATTATCGACCGATAGCGGGGGTAGATCGACCTGGTGGCGGCGCAGGATCGCCTGCATCCCGCACGCAGAACCCGAAGGGGAGTTTCTCATGCCCGATTCGAACAATCCGGGTCAATTCGGCAACCGGCCCGACACCCGGGAGCAGGCGCGCAAGGGCGGCAAGGCCAGCAGCGGCAGCTTCGGTGAGCCCCATGCGGCCGACCCGCACACAGCCGGCCGCAAGGGCGCCCAGGCTCAGCCGCCCGAAGCGAAAGCGAAAGGCGGACACCACAGCCACGGCCGGCACTGACCGCGCGCACGACAAATAGACGAGGACGACGGGTCCTGGGGTGGCCCGAGATCCGCGCCCTCGTCCAGGTTCGAACTTCTTCGGAGAGTCCCTGTTTGAGCACGAGGCCGTCGGCAAATCGGAGGATGTCGGCGCAGCGCGTGACCCAAGTGTCCGAGCCGATACGAGGATCGCGTCTCGAGGCTCACCCGTCGCGGCTCGGGGCGCGATCCTTGGCCAACCGTCGAGCTTGCCCCGACCATCATCGAAACCCGGCGTCGTGCATGCGACGGTGTCATCCATCGACGCCCAGGGCTGCCCACCCGATAGACCCGCAGATCCCGCCCCTGACGCAGGCGGAAGGCCACTGCCGATCGCAATCGGATACCTGCCCCGGGCGGAAGGTAACGGGTTTGTCTCGCTGGCGTAGCGGGTATTCTGTATGCACGGTTGAGAACACCAGCCCAGTCGGTGCCACAGTCACGGTGCAGGCGACAAACCGTGTGGTAGAACCTCCATTTTCTCGAGTCGTCCCACACACCTGGACAAGGGATTTGATCCTGATGTCGAGTTCGTTCATGGTTGCACCCGGATCCACACCAGCCCAGCGTTGCGGCCCGCCCACACGGCTGGGCATCACCCACAGCAGGCCGTCGCCGTCCACGACGGTCCTGACCGCCACCGGCGAGATCGATTACTGCACCGTCGAAGCATTCCGCGAACACCTCACCGAGGCCATCGATACCAGCGGCCGCGTCGTGGTGGTGGACCTGTCACGGATCACCTTCCTCAGCATCTCGGGGCTGCTGGCCGTCCTCGATGCCGACGACGCTGCTCGCCGCCACCACATCCGCCTGCGGGTGGTCACCGGACCGCGGTGCGTGGACCGGCTGTTCGAGGTCTGCGGCCAGGCCGCCGACCTGGCAATCACCCACACGATCGCCGCCGCCTGCACACCCGGGCCGCGAGCCCTCACACCCGCGCGCACGCTGCCCTGATCGGATCACCCAAGCCGGTAATCGGCTGTGCCCGACCCCCGCTTCGGGCTCGGGCACAGCCGCACGCAGGACTAACGGGATCTCCTCGGCCGGCACCATCCCTGGGCGCAGGATACTGAAACGGTGCCCGAACCCCGGTGACCGTGCGGCTACGTGCCCGAATGGGTGCGGATCGCCGGAACACGGCCGATGGTGGGCAGTCGACCAGATTCCGCCCGCGCCGCCGGCGACCGTCTCCGCGTTCGACCACATCCTGCTCACCGTCCACGAACGCATCCCGCCTTCGTGATCCGTAGCAGCCAGTGGTGAAACGTCAGCCGCAAGCGCGGTGGCAAGAGTCCAGGGTGCTCATCGGTTGTGCACGATCACCGACCACGGCCTCTTCGATCCGGTGGCTTCGCCGCACTGGTGCCGCGGGCAGATTGTGGCACCGCTGCCCCCGCACGATCGCAGCCCAACATCACGGTCTTCCACCAGTCGTCGAGCGGACTCGGATCGGGCCACACTGCAGCCGGTTCGCTGAATTCCCATCTGCTGGCGGCTCTTTCGCCGGATTGCCCGGTCACCGCCGCAGCCCCTTCGCCGAGTCTGTCGACGGGGCCGCTGCTGATGACGCCACGTCTGGCGTGGTGCGCTTTCCTGTGCCCGGATCGAGGCAACTGTGTCGGCCCGATGAACGTCGATGATTCCGGCTGGGCCGCCATGACGTACCTCCTCGTTCGCACTGCCTCTGCGAATTCGCAGTGCAACTCACGTTTCAGCACTACCCGCCCATCGGACTTCGAACCTCGAAAAGGCCAACTGTCACCTCGTCGGGAGTTCAGTCTTCGCGGCGGTCGAACTCGGCTGCGGGATACAGAACATCGAAAGGTCGCGACCGAAAACACCACGCGCCGCGGCCCTCTCCGGAATTTCTCGCCCGCCATGGACTGCGTGGGCGATCTGGTGCCGGCCTCGGGCAGCCGAGATTCAGTGGACCGGGCGGTGATTCGGTTCTTGCGGGCGACCCGGGATGACGGTATGCCGTTTCAGGTCAGCGTGTGCGCCTGCTAATTCTGTGATCGCCAGTCGCGCACCGCGTCTCGTATCCGGTCGAACACCGCCAGCGGCGGTCCGGCGATCAGGTTGGCCGCCGGGGAGGATCCGGCGTGCGGATGCGGCCGGGTGGGGGCCACCGCTTCCGCGGCACGCACCGAACCCGCCCAATGTTCGAGCTGGCTCACCGAGTATTGGCGACGCAGCAGCACGAACTCCTCAGCCTCCTCGTGCGCCGCGTGCTTCGCCACCGCGTCGGCGAAATCGGCGAGTTTGGACGAGAAGTCCGGGTGATCGACTCCCAGGTCATAGAGTTCGGCGAGCGCCTTTTTGGCGTGATCCTCTTCCTCCACACGCGCGTCGACCATCTCCTCGGCGCCGAACTGGGCGCGCTTGGCGACAGGATGGACCACCTCTTCCTCGGCGCTCTCGTGTACTGCGAGCAACCGGACCAGCTCGGTGAACAGTTCCTGCCGGTCCTCCCGTCCTGAACGCAGTTGTTCGAGCAGGGTGGAGATCTGTTCGTGTTGCGCGGTCAGCAGGTCGACCACATCTTGCTCGGCCATGGCTATTCCTTCTCTCTTGCCTGCAACGTGATTCGAGCCGATATTGCGTAGAAAACCTGACACCCGAGGGGCATCACAGCTGCGCGATACCCCTTCGGCTGCGAGCTATTCCCGCACGTGCATTCCGCTGCCGGTCCTGCGCGGCCTGGATCGATTCCCCGCATGGGCCGAGTTCACCGAGGACGCGACAGGCATCGCGACCAGACTGGCCGGCCGATCAACTACCAGCGCCCGTGCAGGCGGTCATTCACGTGTTCGAGCGTGCAGCCGGACCATGGGCAAGGCGGTGACGGGTGCACCGGTGTCCGCCTCGATCGTTGCTCGCAGCTTCTTCCAGGCTCGGGGGTGGTGGCGGTATCGGCCGAGTGCGTCGGCGGACTCGCGGGGTGTCCTCTGAGGAAGGCATTTCCGCAGGTCGACCCTGGCGAAGCTACTGCGGCAATTGATGGAGCGGCAAGCGCTACGCCGTGTCGACGCCGGTTATCTCACCGACGCCCGGATCGAACGCATCGGCACCACCCTGATGCTGCTCGAGCAACCCATGGACGAACTACGCGATCACTCCGCACTCGCCCCGGACGATCTCGATATCGACCTCGGCCCCCACGGCACACTCTTCCCCGTGAACCGTGCGATCCCTCGATCAGGTGACCACGATGGGGCAACGAACGATCGCCCGAGCAGGCGGGACAGGCCGAGTGCGAGCTGGCCGGCCGTCGATTCATTGCAACTCGAAAGACATTGCGAGGGCGCTGGGACATTGGACGATTCGGTGCGCTGATTGAACCGCCGGCGTGAGGGTATGCGCGTCATGACCGATATCAGCACCGGAGGGCTTCTCGGGCCCTTCGGTCGCAGCAGCGAAACCAGGTAGTGGCCATGATCATCCTCGGAATCATCCTTCTCCTCGTCGGGTTCATATTCGGCATTCCGATCCTGTGGACCATCGGGATCGTGGTGCTCGTCATCGGGCTCGTGTTACTGCTGTTGGGGTCGATGGGCCGTGCTGTCGGCGGCCGTCGCCATTACTATTGACCCCCAATCGCGCGTCTCGAACCGACGACCACCGCAACGAATCTGTCGCAAGCCCCTGAAGATCGACCGGTAGCGAATTCTCGCTCTCCGGCGGTGCTGCAACGTGGATGTCGACTCTCAGAACCCAAGCCCCTGTTCGAATCTGGTGCGGCGCGCAGCCAATCCGGCTGGCCGAGCACGCATCGGCAGATGCTGCTGTCGCTAACGTCGGGTGACATTCCCGTCGAGAATATCGCGAGCGATCACGGTTTCGAGGTTTTCTCTCCCTCGCCCCGGGTAGTGCGGTCATGTGTGGCCGACCAGCGTGTCGCATGCGATATAAACCGCGGCCGGACACGGCCGCAGTGAAAAGGAGAAAGTGATGAGCACTACGGACAAGGTCAAGAACAAGGCCCAGCAACTCGGTGGAAAGGCCAAGGAGAAGGCGGGCCGAGCGACAAATAACCCCCGGCGCGAGCAGGAAGGCAAGACCAAGCAGGTGAAGTCCGACCTGAAGTCCGCAGGAGAGAAGGTCAAGGACGCCTTCAAACGGTAGAGCGACGGCGGAAGGAGTCGACGCAAAGACCGCGGGACGCCCGCCCGAGAGAGTTCGTGCGTGTCGATTCGACAGTGGGAGAACGTGATGCGCAGCGTGAGTGCCCGGTTCAAGGGCATGCGGGGCGTGTGGGCGACACCCGTGGTCGGCCGTCGAACAGAGGAGAATCGAATGGGTAGAGAGTTCGACAGCAAACAGCGCCAATTGGATTCATATCGGGTCGACCGTGAACAGGGGCGTCTGACGACGCAACAAGGCGTCCGTGTGGAGAGCACTGATGATTCGCTCTCGGTCGGCGAACGCGGTCCTACTCTCCTGGAGGATTTTCATGCCAGGGAGAAGATCACCCACTTCGATCACGAACGCATACCCGAGCGGGTCGTGCACGCGCGTGGAGCGGGTGCGTATGGCTTCTTCCGGCCTTACCAGAGCTGGCTCTCCGATTACACCACCGCGCGTTTTCTCACCGATCCCTCCGTGGAAACCCCGGTTTTCGTCCGGTTTTCGACGGTCGCGGGCTCGCGAGGTTCGGCGGACACCGTGCGCGACGTACGCGGCTTCGCGACCAAGTTCTACACCGCCGAGGGCAATTACGATCTGGTCGGCAATAACTTTCCGGTCTTCTTCATCCAGGATGGGATCAAGTTCCCCGACTTCGTACACGCGGTGAAACCGGAGCCGCACAATGAGATTCCGCAGGCCGCGTCCGCCCACGACACTCTCTGGGATTTCGTCGGGCAGCAGCCGGAAACACTGCACGCGATCCTCTGGTTGATGTCGGACCGCGCGCTGCCGCGCAGCTATCGGATGATGCAGGGGTTCGGTGTGCACACCTTCCGGCTCGTCGATGCCGATGGCCGGGGTACGTTCGTGAAGTTCCATTGGAAGCCCGCGCTCGGTGTGCACTCGCTGCTGTGGGAGGAAGCCCAGCAGATCGCCGGCCACGATCCGGATTTCAACCGGCGCGACCTGTGGGACTGCATCGCCGCCGAGCAGTTTCCGGAGTGGGAGCTGGGCGTGCAGTTGATCCCGGAGAATCGGGAGTTCGACTTCGACTTCGATCTGCTCGATGCGACGAAACTCGTTCCGGAGGAACAGGTTCCGGTACGTCCGGTTGGTGCCATGGTCTTGAACCGGAATCCGGACAACTTCTTCGCTGAAACCGAGCAGGTGGCCTTCCACACGGCGAACCTGGTGCCGGGCATCGATTTCACCGACGATCCGCTGCTGCAGATGCGCAACTTCTCCTACCTGGACACGCAGTTGATCCGGCTGGGCGGGCCGAATTTCGCGCAGCTGCCGATCAATCGGCCGGTCGCCGAGGTGCGCAATCATCAGCAGGACGGGTATGGGCAGCACGCCATACCGCGCGGCGAAGCCGCGTACACGGTCAACACGATCGGTGGCGGATGTCCGGCCGTGGGAGGCGGCGGCGCATTCCTGCACTCGCCGGAAGCGCTGTACGGCGCCGCGATTCGGCGGCGCGCCGATAGTTTCCGCGAGCACTATCAGCAGCCTCGCATGTTCTGGCGCAGCATGTCCGAGCCGGAGGCTGACCACATTGTCGCGGCGTTCGCCTTCGAACTCGGGAAGGTGACGCGACCTGCGATCCGCACCACGGTTCTCGAGCAGCTGCTCCACGTCGACCCCGAACTCGCGACTCGCGTAGCGGACGAGCTCGGAGATTCGAGCCTGCCGGCCGAAGCCCCAGGTTCCTTGGACGGAATCGTGTCGCCGTCGTTGTCGCAGCTGGACACAGCGGCCGACACCATCGCCACCCGCAAGATCGCGATACTGGCCGCGGAAGGCGCGGATATCGAGGGCATACGCCGAGTTCGTGGCTGGCTCTCGGATCGCGGCGCGAGCTCCGAAGTCATTGCGCCGCGCGGAGGTCGGGTGAACGCAGCGGACGGTATCGACGCGGACCTGCGTGTGGATCGCGCCTTGGCGACGGTGTCGTCGGTGCTCTATGACGGCGTTCTCGTCGCCGGCGGACCCGAAGCCGTCGACATATTGGCGAGCAGTGGTCAAGCCCTGCACTTCGTCCTGGAGGCCTTCAAACATGCCAAACCGATCGGCGGGTTCGGTGCCGGTGCCACATTGCTCCGCACAGCGGGCATCGCAGGGGACGACCCGTCCGATACCGGCTTCGATCGGGCAAACGGGGTGATAGTGACCACGTCGACCGGCGGTGATATCGGCGAGGACTTTGTCACCGACTTTGCGGAAGCGCTGGCCAGACATCGAATATGGTGGCGGTCCACCGCCGCTGTGCCGGCCTGAAACCCTGGACGCTACGGCCCGATTCATAGCGATGTCTCCGGGCCGTAGTTACGGGCCGCGCGGTATTCCCACCGTGTAGAACGCCGCGCGGCCCTCGAACCCGCCGTGCTTTGCCGTGATACCGGCTCTCGGCGGCCCGTACGGAGTTCGTCAGGTGCAGAGACTGCCAACGCGACAGCACAGAAGCACAGGGCAACCAGATATAGACGCACGAACTTTCCTTTCTCGAATCCTGTGTCCCGGTTCGCTCAGCGGGTAAGTCGGTGGCATCAGCGATCAGCGAGGAGGTGTGGATATGGCGGAGGCACCCCGCAGCGAAGGACCGAACCTGTCCCGGTTGTTCGAGGCGACGGGCGTGACTGGCTCGGAGGTGAATCGGATATTGCGCGAGCAGATCGATCTCGCGATGCGCGACACCGCCAATGGAATGATGCCGCAGCTGCGTGCGCGAGCCAGGTGGTATGCGACGACGGTCATACTGGCCCTGTACGGCGGGGGCGCGTTGGTCGCGGCGGTGCTGCTGCTGATCACGCTGGCGGTGCCCGCCTGGGTGGCCGCGCTCATCGTAGGGGCGATTCTTCTGATCGTGGCGGCAATCGTCTACGCCCTCGCGAAATCCCGCACCCATCCGGAGTCGAGCCCGGTTCCGGGGAAATCGCTCAGTGGCGAACCGCACCGGCCGAGATAGCGCCGCCTCGCGGTCCGACCGCTCATCGACGAACATCGCGCATCTGGCTTGGCTGCTCGCCGAACAGAACCATCCCGGACCACAAGGCGGAACAGAATGACGAGCGCAGCGGACTTTGTTCCTCCTCACGCTGGTCTCTCCGGACTTCGCAGAGCCGCGCGCGACTGCCATGGCTGCCCTCTGTACCGGTTCGCCGAACAGACCGTTTTCGGTGAGGGACGCGCGGATTCCGACATCGTGATGGTCGGTGAGCAGCCCGGGGATCGAGAAGACCGCCAAGGGCATCCCTTCGTCGGACCGGCAGGGCGCTTGCTCGATCGCGCACTGGCCGAGGCGGGAATCGGCCGTGATCAGGTCTACCTGACCAACGCGGTCAAGCATTTCAAGTTCACCCGGCGTGGTAAACGCCGAATACATCAGCAGCCCAATCGAACCGAGGTGGTCGCGTGCGCGCCCTGGTTCGAGGCCGAAGTGGAGGCCATCCGGCCACGCCTGGTGGTGTGCCTGGGACGGATCGCGGCTCAGTCGATCCTCGGGCCCGACTTCCGGGTCACGGCCGAACGGGGACGATTCATCCCACACGCCGGCTATCTGGTGCTCACCACGGTGCACCCGGCGTCGGTCCTGCGCAGCCCGGATCGGGAGCACGCGTACGCGGAGTTCGTCGAAGACCTGAAGCGCATCACACCAAAAATGGCCGATTGATCATCGTCCGACCCGGAGCACTGCGGCCTCGGCCAACAGCCACGGACCATGGCATTTTTTCGCACCTCACGCGATGTGCCGTGCATCCAATTGCCCAGCGCCGGAGGCGAAGACGAGTCAGGCGTCCCAGTCGCGGTCGATCACGTCGATCACATCGCTGTCACCCAGTACAGTGTCCCGCACCGCCGATATCAATCGTCATCCGGCGTAACGTCCGGTTCCTCGGCGGCCAGTCGCCGCACCAGGCTGTCATCACCGGGTGTGTCGCTCAGTTCCTCATCCGTGGGCTCCCATCGATCGGGAGGATCGGCGGCTTCCTCGATCGGATCGGCATCCAACGCGTCCTCGTCGAGTTGCTCGGCCGTCGAGGGTATATCCGGCTCGCCCGTCGGATCGCTCGGAAACGGATTCATGATCACACCCCTGACGACGATGGGTTGCCTGCCGTGAAAAGCACGGTCAGCGTCATATCCACTCGCCTACCCGCGCATGATCAGGTTATTCACCACATGGTCGTGTGATTACGGGGCTGCGTCACCGGTACTCGGTGAGCCACCTCGATCAGATGGCGGGTTCGGTGCGTGCCGCGGAAGCGGTGGCCCTCGGCCGCGGCCCGCCCGACCGCTGGGATGTGCCCGGTCGGGTACGGGCAGATCCACACCATGCTCCGCGCGGGTGGAATCGCCAGCGCCCGAATGCGATCCCATGTCTGCTCGTCGGTCACGCGCCCGTTCGCGGTCGTGGTGTAGGAGGGGTCGGTGTCTATCAGTCGTTGCGAAACTGGTCGGCGCGGTGAGACAAACGCTCGGCGAAGGTCTCCACCCATGCCACCGACTCCGATTCGTCAGCGGTCTGCGCGGCCTTCGGTCCGGCATGCGCGCGGTGCTGTGAGGTCTCTTCGGACCGGGCCTGCAGGGCCAATAGGCGCATCCCCCAGGAGGCGTAGGCCTCTACGCACATTCCCGCGCAGTCGGCTGCGTGATGAAGGACGCCCCAATCGTTCTCGTCGACGGTCACCACGATCTCCCTGGTCGCCATGCTCGGCAACGGTAGTCCCCATACCCCGCACCGGCTTGGACCGACGCTGCGCAAGTTGATTTCCCCGCGCCTTCCGGCCCGCTGATACCCGTCCGGATATCGCTTTTCCCTGTTTGACGTGTGGTTTGCCGGGAATACGCCAACACATGAAGGACGTACTCGAACGTGAGAGCAAATGGGCGGTTGACCGGGACTTCGCTCTTCCAAGGCTCGACGACCTTGTCGCGAACAGCCGCATCGAGGAGGTCCCGGTCGAGCTCACCAGTACCTATTTCGACACCGCCGAGCGAGATCTGCTCGCCCACGACCTGACGTTGCGTCGCCGTGAGGGAGACGACGAATCCGGCTGGCAATTGAAGATCCCCCAAGCTTCGGGTCGCGTCGAGGTAACCGCCCAACTGTCGGACGAGCTGCCGCCAGAACTCGCCGAGGTTGTCAACGGCGCAGCACTGGGTAGACCTTTGAACGCGGTCGCCAGGGTTCATACATTGCGCCGCCGTCACCGCATCCTCGGTTCGGATGGCGAACTGATCGTCGAGATCGATGACGACACGGTGGACTCGACCGCAGCCGACCGGCCTGCTGAACCGGTCGCCTGGCGTGAGATCGAGGTCGAACTCGGCCCTCACACCAACGAGGTCCCGGCGATACTGCTGGACCGGCTCGCCGAGGCAGGCGCCCGCGAGTCGAGCTACCGCTCCAAGCTGTCTCATGTACTGCCGGAGCGATCCGGACCGTCCGCCACCAGTTCGCGGGCGGCACAAGCCATGCACGATTACATGACCACACAGATCGACCTGATCTTCGCCGGTGACGTCGGGCTACGCCGAGGCGAGGAACCAATCCACGACACCCGTGTCGCGACGCGGCGACTGCGCAGCACGCTGCGCGTGTTCGGCAAGCTGATGGACCGCTATGCCGTCGGCGAGATCGACAACGAGCTGAAATGGTACGCAGCGCTGCTCGGCGACATACGCGATTGTCACGTCCAACGCCGACGCCTCGCCGATGAACTCAACGCCCTACCGCCGGAACTCATCTTGGGTCCTGTCGCTGCGCGGATCGACGCGAGGCTGCTGGCTCGGCAGTTGCCGAGCCGCAATGCGCTCGCTGAGGCAATGAACTCGCCTCGCTACCTGCGACTGCTCGCGACCCTGCAGGCATGGAAATCACAGCCGCCGTTCGAGCGACGGATCCGGCGGCGCCATCTCGTGAAGCGGGCCCGCCGCGCCGCGGACAAAGCCGACCGCCGGTTGGTGACCGCGTTGCACAATCACCGACACGAATCGCTGCATCGCGCGCGTAAAGCCGCCAAACGCGCACGCTATGCCGCCGAATTGCACAAACCTGTTCGAAAGCGGGCGCGGGCAAAGTCGAATATCAAGCACTACAAGAAGATTCAGCGCCTACTCGGCGACTACAACGACAGCGTCGTCTCGTCCGAATTCCTGTGGCGAACCGCTACAACAGCGGGCACCGCAGGTGGTGAGAACGGCTTCACCTATGGCCTGCTCTACGCGAACGAGATGCAAGCAAAGGAGGGCGCGCGCCGGAGTGTCGCGGCAGTTGCCAGAGGCGAATAGATAGCGGTCCCGGGGACAGTGCCGGGCGATGCATGCTCCGGTTGCTTATTTTCCCAGCTCGTGGGTAGTCGAGTGGCGTAAGGATTACCGGGGGAGTGCGAGGAGTCGAAAAATGAGCACCACCATTGTGATCGTGATCATTGTTGTCGCTGTTGTGGTCATTTTGCTTGTGGCCTGGGCGTTGATGCGCCGACGGCGCGAACACCAGCGGGTCGAAGCCAAGGGCATTCGAGACCGCGCGGCGAAACAGGAACTCGAGGTCGGTCAGCGGGAGGCGCGGGCGCAGGAGATCGCTGCCCGCAGTCGCGCGGCACAGGCCGAAGGTGAGATCAAGGCGGCACAGGCCGAACAGCTTGCCCAGCAGGCGGGCGTGCATCGCAGCGAGGCAGCGGATTCGCGAACCGAATTGGACAAGGAGTGGGAGCGCGCGGACAAGGTCGATCCGGACTCGAAGTCGGGTGAGAAGCAGCGCCAGGCTGATCCAGAACAGCCGTCGCGCAGCTCCTGACAGTGATCCTGAGGTTTCTCCGACCTGGGTCGAGAATTCCGCACTGCGGTGTCCCGGCGCGCGTACCGTCGCGGTGGATTCGACCTGCGCGCCGGACGGCGAACTGCTATGGGCGGCTGGGATGGCTGTCTATGGCCGACACTCCGATCGCCGATGGCCGAATGCCAATTCGGTCATCGCTTGAAGGGTCCTGCGGATTTCAGGTCCGACTTCAGCTGGTCGGCCTTGCCTTCCTGTTCGCGGTCGGGTCTGCGATTTGACGGGTCAATAGTAATGGCGACGCCCGCCGACAGCACGGCCCATCGACCCCAACAGCAGTAACACGAGCCCGATGACGAGCACCACGATCCCGATGGTCCACAGGATCGGAATGCCGAATATGAACCCGACGAGGAGAAGGATGATTCCGAGGATGATCATGGCCACTACCTGGTTTCGCTGCCGCAGCCGAAGGGCCCGAGAAGCCCTCCGGTGCTGATATCGGTCATGACGCGCATACCCTCACGCCGGCGGTTCAATCAGCGCACCGAATCGTCCAATTCCCCACCCATTGCACTGTCTCTACGAGTGGCGGTTCGATCTGGGCATCCATCTACGAGATGAGCGACCGTACCTGTAGCGACAGCGCGGCGGCTAGTTCGTCGCGCGGGTAGAGTTCGCGGCTGCTGACCGCGTCGAGTGCGAGGCCGTCGACCGTGGCGAGCAGTATCGCGGATCGCGTCGAGGGGTCGGGGATGTTCGCGGCGGCCAGCTGGGTCTCGAGTTCCCGGCGAATCTCGGCCAGTGTGCGGTGTTGGACTCCGGCGAGGGTTTCGTTGGTGGCCGCGCGCGCGGCGAAGCAGACCATCACCCGGGCCTCGTGCTCGCGTTCGTCGTCGAGTGGAAGCAGTTGGGACAGTGCGGTGATCAATCGGTCGGTGAGGGGGGCCTGTGGGTCGATGGCGCTCATGCGGGCGCGCACCCGGGCGGTGAGCTGTTCGAAGGCGAAGGCGTAGAGCTCGTCCTTGGTGGTGAAGTGGTGCTGAACGGCGCCGATGGAAACCTCGGCCGCGGCGGCGATCTCACGGATGCTCGCGGCGTCGAGCCCCCTCGAGCCCGCGATGGCGAACACCGCGTCGGCGAGCTGCTCCGAGCTGGTCGATCCGTATTTGCGCACATCGACAACCATACACTCGTATGGAACAATACGAGTGTATGGAAGTACTTCGAAAAGCCCGCTCGCGCACCGTGATCACCGGTTCCGCGGCCCTGGCCGCCCTGGTGTGGATCACGTGGAAGGTCGACCCCACGGCCTCGTCGTCCCCGCTGGTTCCCTCCGTGGAGTCGGCGCTTCTGCTCGCCAACATTCCGCTCACCATCGGGTGGCCGAGCCGGAAGCGCGCCGCGGTGGCGGCCTTCCAGCGCTATCTGCTCAATCCCGTTGTACGCCTGTTGTTCCGGATCGGCTTCGTGCCCTTCGGCTATGCGCTCGTGGAGACGGTGGGGCGGCGAACCGGACGGCGATACCGAACACCGGTGGGCAACGGATCGGCCGGCGACGTCTTCTGGATCATCGCCGAACACGGGTACCGGGCCGGATACGTCCGCAATCTCATGGCCGAACCCACCGTCCGGGTGAAACTCCGGCAGGGCTGGCGCTTCGTCTGGCGCACCGGCCAGGCGACAGTTCTTCCCGACGAGGATCCGTTGGAACGGCAACGGCGACTGGCTCGTTGGCGACCACTGCGGATTCTCAACGCGATCATGGTTCGCGCGCTGGGCGCCGACCTGCTCGTCATCCGGATCGACTTGGACGAGCGTCTTGACTTGGTTCAGGGGCGCGGCCGCGCGCTGACCTGAAGTACTGCAGCCCAAGGTAATTGCTCGCGTATGCGGTTCGTGAGGTAGCTGTATCGAGGGCGCCCCAACGGTCTTCCGTCGCCATGGTGGAGCGCTGGCAGCGTCGCGTGCTCGCTGCCGTGGGCCGAGTGTGGTTGTGCTCAAAGCATTTCCGACGAATTGGAGCTGACAGGTCTTGCCGTAGCGGGCAAGACCACTGGCGATGGCACGCGGGCGGTGGTGAGCGTCGTGACCGAGTGAGAAGCGTTGCCCGTGGCGGGAGTCGACAGTGGACTCGCCTCGAAGCGTGCCGCACCAGGTATTCGCGTCCGCGTCCAGATTTAGGATCAGTCAGACCGAATAGCCTTGCGGTACGAGTGGTTCGGACGTATCAAGTAGTCCAGGTTCTATCGAGGCGGGTCGCGGTGCCACCGTGTTCGAGCCTGGTTTCGGCGAGAGAAGACCTCACGTGGTTGACGGAGTGCTGCTGGATACGAACTTCTTGTCCCTGTGGCACAGCGGATCGTGTGAGGCGCCCGAACCGGGTGCTTACTATGCGAGCACCACGACCCTGCAGGAGCTCTACAGCATGCAGGCGCCGCAGGGCTGGGGGTATCGGTATCTGCTGCCGAGCCTCGCGAGGGACCATCTGTGGGGTCTGCCCGATGTCAATCACCTTGTCGAGCTGTACCGGGGCCGGATACTCAAGGGGCAGGCGGGGATGGCCC
Source organism: Nocardia sp. NPDC059228 (assembly GCF_042754245.1). Taxonomy (NCBI): domain Bacteria; kingdom Bacillati; phylum Actinomycetota; class Actinomycetes; order Mycobacteriales; family Nocardiaceae; genus Nocardia; species Nocardia sp. NPDC059228. The sequence continues at coordinate 24,970 of NZ_JBHZAL010000047.1, forward strand.
GCACCGACAAGTTGCTGATCAACTTTCCGGCCAGTCTCGCGGGTCATGGTTTCGCCGCCTACCTGGAGAAGTCGCATCAGGCGGTGGCGAATGTGCAGAATGCGCGGGCGTTCGGACTGATCGAAGGCATGGCGTCGGTCGCGATCGACCGCAATATCGGGCGGATCGTAGGGGTTCGGGCTCGGTTCCTCAGCGACGTCGAGGTGGCGCCACTGCCGTTGACGATGAGTGAGATCACCATTGCGGTCGATCTGCTGCAGGAGGTCCTGCGCGCCAGGATCAACCTCAAGCAGCATCGCCGGAACTCCTTCAACGACTTGCTGATCCTCGCCACGGCGCTGCGATGGGGCCTGCGGCTCAAGACCGGCGACAGGCTGCTGCTCGAACTGGCGCTGCGGGCGGGAATGATCCAGACCGACGACGCCAGCGGAGTCGCGAGCCTGATTCCGCCGGCCGCTACCGCCGGTACCCCGCCCTCGTACGAGTCGAAGCGCTACATCAATTCTCGATGGCGGGCGCGGCGTCCGGCGGGCCGTCCGCGGTCCTGACATGACGGTGGCACAGTGCTCGACCGCGCGGCACGGGGCGATCCGATTCCGATTCCGCTGAGCGCAAGGATTCACCGCTGTGGCCGTGTCTGTTTCGCTGGAACGCGAAAGGAGTCATCGCTCCGGTGTGGTCGGAGCGACAGGCGCTGCTGTTCTCCGCGCTGCTGAATCCGGGTGACAGTGTGGCCGTGGAGCGGGCCGGCTTCCCGTTGGCGGTGTGAATCCGTGCCGCTCGGCCACATTCACGCCGCGCTGACGGCAGGTTTCCGTGCCGGCACCTGTTGGTATCCACCGACCTACGCTGGGGGTCACACCGGCCGGAGCTGGGTGCCTTCGTGGTGTTGCGGGCCACGGGGCCCGTAGTCGAGTTCGGCTCCTCTGTTGCTGCTTTCGGTGACCGGGGCGGGAGAATCGAAGGGATCCATGATCGATTCGATGAAGATCAAGCTGTCATTGGGTGCGGAGAGGGCGTTGTGCAGGTCCGCTGGAGTCTTTGCGACGAATGATCGCGCCGTGGTGTCGGGGCGAAGCACCTTCGGCAGATCCGCGTATGCCCACGGGGCGATGTCGTTGTAGGACTCGGTCTTTCCGAGGTAGCCGCGCTCGATGGTGTATCCCCCGTTGTTGATCAGGAAGATCACCGGCTTGTGATCGTGCCGCAGGATGGTCGACAGCTCCTGCGCGGTCAGCTGGAACGAGCCGTCGCCGACGAACAATAGGTGGCGCCGGTCCGGTGCCGCGGTCAGCGTGCCCAGCAGGGCAGCGACCGAGTAGCCGATCGACCCCCAGTTGACCGATCCGACGAAGGTGCAGCCCTGCGGGAGTTTCAGGCCGAAGAGGGCGTATGACGTGCCGTTATCGACGAGCAGCACATCCCCGGGCCGGATGTAGTCCTGGATGGCTTGCCAGTACGCCGCCTGCGTCAGCTTGGCAGACCGGTCGATGTGAGCGCGTGGCGCCGCTGCCACGGGCCGGGGTGTGGCGCGATCGGCAACGCGCGGCACCGCGTCGATGACGCCGCGGAGAACTTCCTGGAGCGAAACCGCCTGGTAGTTGTCCTTTCCGACGTCGGCCGAGTGTGCGCGCAGGTGGATCGTGTCGGCGGGCAGCGAGACCGTGAAGTCGCCCGTGGTCGCTTCTATGGGTCGGTATCCGATGCAGAGCAGGCAATCGGCGGCCTGCATCGCGTCGAGTGTGTGCCGCGCACTCGCTTCGCCGTTGTAGACGCCGGCGTAATAGGGGAACGTTTCGTCGATTACCGCCTTGGCGGTGTTGCTCACCGCGACCGGAAGTCGCATCTTCTGGGCGAGTTCCATGACCTCCGCGGCGACGCCGAATCGGTCCGCGTCCAGATCCACCAGAATCGCCGGTGCCCGGGCGCCGGACAGGTGGGCGGCGACCGCGGCGATGCACGACTGCAGCCGTTCGGGGTCGCTGGATGGCTGTTCGAGGACCAGCGGCTCGACCGGAACCTCGATATCGAGGTAGGCGATGTCGGACGGCAGCTCCAGGTACACCGGCAGTTTCTCCCGCCAGGCGGTAAGGATCAGCCGGTCGATCTCGATGGCGGCATTGCACGGGGTCAGTCTGGCCTGTGCGGCGGTCACCTGCGCGAACGCGCCGAGGAAGCGGTCCCAGGTCCCGTCGGCCATCGTGTGATGCATCCCCAGGCCCCGATCGATGGACCTGAGTGGAATCGACCCGCAGATACAGACCACGGGAACATGCTCGGCATAGCAGCCGGCGACCCCGTTGATCGCACTCATCGCGCCTACCGCGTTCGTCACGAGCAGTGCGCCCATGCCTTTCAGCCGCGCATAGCCGTCCGCCGCATAGGACGCATTCAGCTCGCCGCAATTGCCGACCCATTCGATGGCGCTGCGGTCTTGGAGTTGCTGGAGAAACTCGAGGTTGTAGTCGCCGGGGACGCCGAAGAGGTGGCTGATCCCGGCCTCCGTCAAACGGCGGAGCAGAAAGTCACCGATCGTCATTCGTCGGGTTTCGCGCATGGACATCACGTGCTCCTCCGAATCGCGGGGTCACGAAAAGAATCGTCTCGAACCTGGCCGAATCGGTCAGGCGCCTTTCAGTATCTCGACCATCCGGTTGCCGAGGACGGCGGCCGAGGCCGGGTTCTGGCCGGTGGTCAGGTTGCGATCCTCGACCATGTACGGCTCCCATATCGGCCCGCGACTGAAATCGACGCCGATCTTCTCCCTCAGGTCGGTCTCGAGTAGCCACGGCGCGAGTGCGGCGACGCCCACGGCCTCCTCTTCCTCGTCGGTGAAGCAGGTGAGGCGATAACCCTCGAACGGCGATTCGCCTCCGATCCTGGTGGACAAGATCGAGGCCGGAGCGTGACAGACGATGAAAAGCGGTTTGCCCGAGGCCAGCTGCTGCGTCAGCAACCGCCCGCAGTCAGCGTCGAACGCCAGGTCCGCCATCGGACCGTGCCCGCCCGGCAGGTACACCGCATCGAAATCCTCGAGACGCACATCCGACAAGTGCAACGGCCGCCGCAATGCCTCCGCTTCGCGGATGATCGACTCGAGCCGCAGGGCCCCGTCCATGCCGCCCGCCATCTGAGGGCGCAGGCTCATCATGTCGACTGTCGGGATCACACCGTTCGGTGTAGCGACGACCACCTGGTGCCCGGCGTCGATGAGGATCCGATACGGGTTGGCGAACTCCTCGGCCCAGTATCCGGTCGCATACCGTGAGCCGTCCTTCATCACCCAGTAACTGGCACCACTGACGATAAAGAGCACCTTTGCCATCGCGAAAGCTCCTCTCGGATCCCACATGCCCGTTAATCGGAAAACATTTGGCAACCGAACCGCAATCTCCCCGATCCTACACAACGGTCTGCCCCGTGCCAGCAGGCCAACGGTCCGCAGCCGGCGTCGATCAGCGGCGGACCCTGCAAGAAACAGCAACGGCGACAACCGCTTTCGCGATGCCCCGGGAACCCCACCCGATGGCATCGCTGCGTTGGCGCGGATTCCCCCAGCCGCTGCGGGCCTGGGGGCTCAGGCAGTCCGCACCGGCTGACCTGCGCGGCGGGCACAGTTGACTTCACTCGGGCCCGTCGGGTCCGTCCGGATGAGGCGGCGTGCGTACCCGTCCCGCGATGGCCGCGGCCACCAGGCACGAGAGCGCGCCCACCAGCAGCGCCGCCCGTGGCCCGGAGGCGTCGATGATCCACCCGGTGATCAGGCTGCCGATGGGTGTGGTGCCGAGGAAGACGAAGACCCACAGCGCCATGATTCGCCCGCGATAGCTCGGATCCGCGTGCAGTTGCAGGGCGGTCGATGCCATGGTGACGAAGCTGAAGCCCGCGAACCCGGTCGCGATCAGGGCTGTGCAGGCGGTGGCCAGATTCGGTACGACTGCCGTCGCGGCGAGACTGATGCCGAAGGCGGCTGCGGTCGTAACCAGATAGGTGCGGCGGGGATGGCGTACCAGTCCGACTGCGAGCGAGCCGCCCACCGAACCGATGCTGAGCATGGTCGACAGCAGGCCGTAGGTGCCGCCGGTGCCGTGAAAAGTGCGCTCCGCCAGCACCGGGAGCAGCACCGGGAAGTTGAAGGCGAACAGTCCGACCAGCGCCATCATGGTCAGCGGCAGCCACAGTTGCTGCCGGGTGCGGGCATAGCGCAGTGCGGACAGCACCCCGTCCGATCGCGCCCGGACGGCAGCAGTAGCCGGTGCGGTGGGCCGGATCGCCACCAGCGCCCCGACCACCGCGAGGTAGGAGATGGCGTTCACCGCGAAACACGGTGTGGTGCCGATGAATGCGATCAGCAGTCCCGCCAGCGCGGGACCCACCACGCGGGCGCTGTTCATCACCACGCCGTTGACGCTGGCCGCACTGGCCAGATCCGTGGGCGGAACCAGTTGTGCCACAAAGGCCTGCCGTGCGGGCGAATCGACGATCTGTACCACGCCGCCCGCCACGGTCACGCCGATGACCAGCGGGATCCCCGCCCTCCCGGTCACCGCCGCCGCCCACAGAATCGCCGCCAGCAATCCGGAGACCACCTGCGTACCGATCAGCAAGCGTCGCAGATCGACCCGATCCGCGACCACCCCGCCCCACGGTCCGAACAGCAGCGGCGGCACCCCGCCCGCGGCCAGCACCACACCCAGTGAGGCCGGTGATCCGGTCAGCTGCAACACCAGCCATCCGACCGCCGTCGCCTGCACGAACGTGCCACTGGCGGAGGCGATCTGCCCTGCGAAGTACCACCGGAACGGGCGCGACCGCAGTGCGCGAAAGGCATTCGCGCGCTCCCGTCGCGGAATCTGGTGTGCCGTGGCCGCTTCGGGCACGACCGTCATTGCGTCACGATCCATCGCGTTCGTATCACCCTCGGGTCGGCAGTTGCATTCTGCCCGTGGCGGCCGGGTCGGGGTCAGTCGTGCAGGGCCCGGGCCAGAACACTGACCGCCTGCGCCACCGCGGCTGTCGCGGCGTGGGTGTCGTGCAGTGTGTTGAGCATGACGAAGTCGTGGACGATGCCGCCATAGCGGACGGCCGTCACCGGGACACCGGCGGCGCGCAGTTTGGCGGCGTACGCCTCGCCCTCGTCGCGCAGGACGTCGGCCTCCGCGGTGATGACCAGGGCCGGCGGGAGGCCGGCCAGTTGGTCGAGGCCGGCGCGCAGCGGGGACACGGTGATCTGGGCGCGATCCGAGTCACTGGTCGTGTACTGATCCCAGAACCATTGCATGCCTTCGAGAGTCAGGAAGTAGCCGGTGGCGAACTCGCGGTAGGAGCCGGTGTCGAAGTTGGCGTCGGTGACGGGGTAGAACAGGACCTGCTGGCGGAAGGAGACGTCGCCGCGGTCCTTGGCCATGAGGGTCAGGGCGATGGCCATATTGCCGCCCACGGAGTCTCCGGCGACGGCGATGCGGGTGCTGTCGAGCCCCTTGGCGGCGCCGTCGGTGGTGACCCACTGGGCGACCCGGTAGGACTGCTCATTGGCGACCGGGTAGTGCACGTCGGGGGAGCGGTCGTACTCGGGGAACACCACGGCCGCGTTCACCCCGACCGCCAGGTCGCGGACGAGGCGGTCGTGGGTGTGGGCGTCGCCGAAGACCCAGCCCGCGCCGTGGGTGTAGATGATGACCGGGAGGGTCCCGGTGGCGTCCTTGGGCTTGACGATGCGTACCCGGATCGATCCGGTCGGCCCGCCCTCGACGGTGATCCATTCCTCGTCGATTTCCGGCTTGAAGATCGGGGAATCCTGCACCCCGTCGACAGTCTTACGGCCCTCCTCCGGCGAAAGCTGGTACAGGAAGGGCGGTTCCGAGGTTGCGTCCACAAAGGCCTGGGCGGCGGGTTCGAGTGAGATGCCGTGCGGATTGCCTGCCATGTCCGTTCTCCCTAGCGTCGCGTCGTGAGCGCACGCGTCGGTGCGCGCCTTCCTCCAGCTTTCCCGCCGACGGTGGGCGACGGCCCCGCTTCATCGGCCAGGAATCCCTGAATTCGGGACACCGGCCGGTCGGCTGGCGAGCGTGCGTTTTCCGGGTCGGCGGCCATGTCCGACGAAGCGGAGCCGGCGGTGTCCTGATTCGGCGGATTCCTGGCCCGCAGGCAGGGGCGGCCACCGCGCGGCAACTCGAAACTCGGAGGGCACGGTGCTTTCCGCCCGTGACCCGACGAAAGGAATCCCGTGCCCGCCCCGACGGTAATCCTGGTTCACGGCGCTTTCGCCGATGCCGGCAGTGATCCCCGGTGACCGAACGGCTGCTCGCCCAGGGCATTCCGGTCCTGGTCCCGCCCGTCTACAATCGCAGCCTGTCCGCCGACGCCGCCTCCATCCGGGCGGTCGCCGAGGCCATCGACGGCCCGGTGCTGCTGGCCGGTCACTCCTATGGCGGCGCGGTCATCACCGTCGTCGACACGCTGAAACAACCGCCCCTTGGGTTGTGCGGCGGCCGCGCCGGTGTCGCGGACAATGTGGCCGGACTCGTCTACGTCTCCGGCTACGCGCTCGAGGAGGGGGAGAGTCTGGGCCAATTGCAGGGCGGCGCCCCGGATTCCGACCTCGCGGCGAACCTGGTCTACACCCCCTCGGGCGAGCAGTCGTCGTTGCTGCCACGATGCCGCCGGAACCTCCTCCCCGGCGGCATCGTCAATCACTTTGGCGGAGAACGTGATTGCCGTGCTGGTCGCGATCGAACGTGACATATTCCCCGAACCGAAAATGCCGGTGGTTGACGACGCAGGGTGTCGCGGACAACCATGAACCATGGCAGCACATGACGAAGATCAGCAGATCGCGGCACTCGTCCGACGCCTTGCCGCACAGTTTCCCACAATCAATACCGACACCGTCGAGGGCGTCGTCGCCGAAATCCACCGTGGCTTCGACGGCCGGCCGGTTCGCGATTTCATTCCGTTGCTGGTCGAGCGTGGCGCACTGCGGAGGCTTTCGGCAACCGGCTGATACGAGCCGCCGGTGAGCGAGAATCCCGAACTCGCCCAGGCGCGTATGTTCCTCGCGGAACTCGAGTATCACGCCGAATGCCTGGTTCGCCGGTGCAGCCAGTGGCGAGACGACAAACCCAATCAGGCCGTCGAGGTCGAACTCGCGCAGGTCCACCGGCAGATCCGGAACCTCCGCCGGCGATTTCCCGGCCTGCGGTGGATATCCCGATGATTTCGAGCGATCGAACAATGAAACGGAGTTCGGCGCCTCGGGATTGATGGTGTGGTCCGCGGCCGAGACGACACCCCAACCGGGTTCGGTCTTCCACGTGGCGACCGAGGCGGGCTCGGTGATGTTTCAGGCCGCCTGTGGTGCTGTGAGATGGACACGGATGCGGTCGAGCAGTTCGCGGGTTCTGAGCGGTTTGGGTAGGTAGTCGCACGCGCCGGCGGTGTAGGCGTCATCGATGGCATCGGGATTGCCATCGAGGGAGTTCACGATGATCGGAATCGGTGAACGATTCCGCAGCTGCCGGCACAGATGCGCGCCCGGCAGGTCCGGCAGGACCAGTTCGAGCAGCACCAGGTCCGGATGCCATCGTCGCGCGACGGTTAGAGCGCGCTGCGCGTTGCCGGCAGAAAGCACCTCATGGCCGGCGTTGGCCAGCACAAGTGTCGCAATCTCCGCGGTCGCCGGGTTGCTCTCGACGACCAGGACCTTGCCGGACTGCGCCGCAGGGATCGGCGGCAGTGTCAATTCTGTTGCAGAGTGCGGGAATTGGCTCATGGTGAATCCTTCGCAGGCGGGTCCCCGACTGTCGAATCCGCAGCGCGATGGAGCTGAATGGAGGCGATCCTGCGCTCACGATGTCGGTGCCGCGATCGAACGACTACGACACTATGCCAATCCGCAATCTTTCAGCAACGAATCTGTGAACAGTTTTCATGGCGTTCACATGACCGGGTCTATTCCCTGGCCTCCCATTACCGATACGCCCCGCCAATGTGCGGCATTATTCAGTGCTTTGCCAGAGGTGAGGGGAGGTCGGCGAAGTCGACGGTTCGGGAAAGGTCGCGCAGCAGTGTCAGGAGGTCGTCGGGCGGGCTGATCAGGCGGCGCCGGGTGAGGTCGAGCCAGCCGCCGGTGGAGGTGACCGTTGCGGCGACGGTGCCGTCGGCGCGGGTGAAAGTGTTGCGCATCATGAAGCGTGCGCCGTCATTGGACAGGCCTGCGAGGTGCAGTGACAGCTGTGCCGGTCCAGGAGGCGTAGTTCGGTGCGATAACGCAGCTCGTCGGTCTGGATGACCGGGCCGAACCCGCGCCGCGCGAACTGGCCGGCGGAGAAGCCGGACCCGGCGAAGTACTGCATTCTGCAGTTCTCGGCGGCGGCGAGATAACCCGTGGTGCGCATGTGGCCGTTCTGATCCATGTCCGACCATTGCGGTTGAAACGCGACCTCGAAAGCGCTGGGGCCGCGGTCGAGAATTGCTTGCTCGTTGCTCATGCGACTCATGTTGGGCCAGTGTCCCGGATCGTTCTAGTTCAAACTTTGAACCGATCGGTGGCCCGGTTCGCGGTTACCATTGCCGCGTGGGTGGATATGGCCAGTTCTGCGCTGTGGCGCGGGCTTTGGAGGTGGTCGGCGAACGCTGGACCCTGCTGATCGTGCGAGAGCTGCTGATGGGTGCGGCGTCGTTCAGTGATATCCGCCGAGGTTTGCCGCGAATTCCCAGAGCTACGCTATCCGCGCGGTTGCGGGGCCTCCGAGCCGCCGGAATCGTGGACGCCGACTACAACCTCACCGACGCCGGGCTCGCCTTGGCCCCCGTGGTGCAGGAACTGGCCCGCTGGGCGGTCCGAACCGACAGTGCGGCCCTGTCCGAGGACGACCTGGACACCGCGGCCCTGACTTGGGATATGCAGCGCCGCATCGACGCTACCCAGCTGCCCGCCCGCACCGTGGTCCTCGCGTTGACCTTCACCGACCGACGGCCCGCCGACCGCTTCTTCTGGCTGCACGTGTCGCCGACGGGCGTCAACTTGTGTCGCGACGACACCGGAGCCCCGGTCGATGTCTGGCTCACTGCCCCCACCGCCGAGGTCACCCGCTGGTGGATCGGTGAGTTGTCCTGGCACGACCTACAGGACCAACCCGGCGTCGACTTGCACGGCGACCCGGCGCTGCGCCGCCGGATCCCGCGGTGGTTCACTCGCTACGTCTTCACGCCCGAGGCCCTTGCCGCATCGGATGAGATTGTGCGCGAAAGCAAGTGAGGGCCCCCGAGGCTCGAGGTGAGGATCGCTCAGGCTGAGCGGCGCTGGTGCTGGTGCTGGGTGAGCATTTGAAGAATGCCGTCGCGCGGCACGGGTCGTCCGCTGAGGCCTCGACGGTGAACCACTCGGACACGAGTTCGTCCACACCGACACCCGCCCGAGCGGCACGGAGATGATCTCAGCCTGTTGATCTTCGGGCGTGCGGCTCCGGCTGAGATCCGCCAGATCCCATCGCCGACCGTTTCGAACTCGCTGAAGCCGGTCTGCCACAATTGGTTCCGGTCCATGGGTGGATCGTGGAACACCTTGCACCGCAACATCGCCCATGACTGTCGGTCGGCCCGTTAACCGCGCCACAACAGCAGCCCGCGTCGTCGCAGCGGCGCTGATACTCCTGCCCGTGGCGAGGGGAGACGGCGCTTCGCCCGCCAGTAGGTTGTCTATTGGCACGCCGTCCCGGTGGCGACCGCCTCGAGTTCGGCCAGCGTTTCGCGAATGAACTCGGCCAGGCTGCGGTCCGGCGGGGAATCGGCCCAGCCGGTGTAGGCGATCTTGAAGACCGCGATGCCGACTTCGGCGGTGAGGCCCGCGGTGGGCTCGGGGACGCCGCGCAGACGTAGCGCCTCGGCGCTGCTTGCCGCGAGCGCGGCGAGCTTGGTCAGTTCCCGTTCCTGTAATGCGGGGTTCGCGGCGATCACGGACTGGCGCTGTTGGGCGAAGTCCCGGCGTTGCCCGATCAGTTCGGCCACCGCCTCCAGGCCCGCCCCCAGCGCCGCGATCGGTGATGCTGAATCATCCGCCTCGGCAATGGCGTTCGTGATGATGTCGTGCAGGATCTGCTGGTTGCCGAACAGCACCTCACGCTTGTCGGCGAAGTGCCGGAAAAATGTGCGCTCGGTGAGCCCGGCTCGCTCGGCGATGTCGGCGACGGTGGTCTGATCGAAGCCGCGCTCCAGATACAGCTCCATTGCCGCGCGGCCGAGGCGGCCCGGCGCGTTCGGTTCCCAACGACCCATTCCGTGATTGTAAGACAGTGACGTCAGCAACTGACGTCGAAGTGATGACAGAGCCTGACATGAGGGCTATTCTGATGACAGATGCTGACATCACAAGTCGAGAGGGCTTTCTCATGCGTCTTTTCGTCACCGGAGCTTCCGGTTTCATTGGTTCCCGCGTCGTTCCCGAACTCCTCGACGCAGGTCACGAGGTGGTCGGCCTGGCCAGGTCGGACGCCTCGGCCGCGGCCTTGACCGCAGCCGGCGCGCAGGTGCGCCGCGGCGATCTCCTCGATCCGGATGGTTTGCGTGCGGCCGCAGACGAGGCCGATGGGGTGGTTCACCTGGCTTTCCTCCATGACTTCTCCCAGTTCGAGGAGAATCAGCGCACCGATCGCCGGGTGGTCGACCTGTTCGGCGATGTTCTCGCGGGTTCCGATCGGCCGCTGGTGATCGCCTCAGGGCTGGTTCCGTTCGACACCGGTCAGCCCGGTGTGGCCGATGAGCCGATGATCCGCCGCGCCACGGCCGCCGCCACGGTCCGGCTCGCCGAACGCGGCATCCGATCGGTGGTGCTGGGTCTGCCGCCGACGGTGCACGGCGCGGGCGACCGTGGATTCATCCACCGAATCGTCGAGATCGCGCGGGAGAAGGGTGTGTCCGGCTATGTCGGGGACGGTGCGCACGCCTGGTCGGCTGTGCACCGGGACGACGCCGCGCGGCTGTTTCGACTCGCGGTGGACAAGGCCGAAGCGGGAACGGTGTTGCACGCGGTCGCCGATTCGGGCGTGGCGACCCGCGATATCGCCGAGGCCGTCGGTCGCCGGCTCGGGGTGCCGACCACCTCGATCGACCCCGCCGACGCGGTCGGCCACTTCGGTTGGCTGGGCATGATGTGGAGCATGCCGATGACCGGCGACGGCGGACCCGCCGCGGCCACGGTGGGCTGGGCGCCGAGCGGCCCAACGCTGCTCGCGGATCTGGCCGAACGCCACTACTTCCAGGACTGAGCCGGGCCACACGCCAGTACGCGGCATTGAGACGGCCTTCGGTGAACCAGTTGTCGAGCGGGGCCTTCTCGTTGTCTGGGCCGGCACCCACCAGGCGGCTCCAGGTCGGTTCGTGCGCCTGTGTCTCCCAGAACCGCACGGGATCCTCGGCCCACGATCGATACACGGAGTCGAACACGATGAAACCAACTTTGTCTCTTCGGGTTTCGCGATACTCCGCGACGATCCATACCGAGCCGGCCAGCGCCAGGCGATGAGCGCCGGAACCTGTTGCGGTGCAGTACATCCGCGTCCCGAGGATCATGCGTGCGCTGTCGGCCCCACTGAGCGTGCGGCCGACAGCCCGTTGTTGCTTACCGCTGGGTCAGACGGCTTCGGCCGCGTTTCGGACGATGGCGGCGACCACTTCGGGACGGGACACGTAAATGGCATGGCTGCCAGGCGTTTCGGCCACGGTCGCGCCGATACGTTCGGCCATGGATGCCTGCGCCGCGGGCGGAATCATCTTGTCCTCGGTGACATGCAGGTACCAGCTGGGCTTGGACCGCCAGGCGGCCTCACTGATGACCCCGCCGAGCGCTTCCACGCCCCACGGCACCTGGGAGTCGGCCAGGAACTTGGCGTCCGGCGCGGCAAGGTCACCGGCGAAGGAATCCGGGAACTTGGCCCGGTCCAGGAACAGATACCCCTGCACCGGCGGCAGGATCGGCGGCTGCGGGCCGTCCTGCGGGAACGTGGCCAGCAGGGTGTTCACCGATTCGCCCTTGTCGGGCGCGAACGCGGTGATGTAGACCAGCGCGGCCACTTTCTCGTGCGTCCCGGCCTCGGTGATGACCGCCCCACCATAGGAATGCCCGACCAATACGACCGGGCCGTCGATTTCGTCGAGCACCTGACGGGTGGTCGCGGCGTCGTCCTCCAGCGACTTGGTCGGGTTCTGCACCACCCGCACCGCGAACCCATCGCGGGTCAGCTCGTCATAGACACCCCGCCATCCGCCACCATCGACGAAGCCACCGTGAACCAGCACGACGGTCTTGTCCTGCGCAGTCATTCGAACTCTCCCTCTGCGAGTGAATTGCCATACGGCACAACCGAATATAAAGCGCGCGACAGCTGAGACATCCGCCATTTGACGTAGATCGGCGAGATTGGAGCGATCAGCAGATGACACGGCAGTCCCAGGTGTAGCCACCCGATCTCGGCTTCCTCGTACGGCGAGACATCGTGGCGGAGCTAGCCTGGTGGGTGGGTCCGGGATCTGGCTTGTCCGAAGGACCGGTATGCGGGTTGGACCGCCGTCGCGCGAGATCCGGGAGTCCGGAACCCGGTGCGGTGCAGAACGTCCGCTACTACCCGGGGGAATGGTCGTAGTCGACAGCGACATCCCCGATGCCGGGCAAACGGTTCGATCACATCAACCACGAAGTGAGGAGATCCGATGTCGGAACTGTCTGGACTCTCTGCGTTGGTGACCGGCGGTACCAGCGGAATCGGGCGCGCCACCGCGCTGACATTGGCGCGGCGCGGTGCGCGGGTGGCGCTGTCGGGGCGCGACGAGCAGCGCGGCAAGCAGGTGGTCGCCGAGATCGAGGCGTTCGGTGGCACAGCGGTGTTCATCCCGGCGGATCTGCGCGACAAGGCATCCGCGCAAGCGCTGGCCCGTGACGCGGTCACCCGGCTCGGCAAGATCGATGTCTTGGTCAAGAACGCGGGCATCTACCCGTTCGGCCCGACGGAACAGACGTCGGAAGCCGATTTCGACGCGGTGTACGCCGTCAACGTCAAGGCACCATATTTCCTGGTGGCCGAACTCGCCCCCCAGATGGCCGAGCGCGGCCACGGCGCCATCGTCAACGTCACCACCATGGCCGACGAATTCGGTGCCTCCGGAATGGGCCTGTACGGGTCCAGCAAGGCCGCGGTGGCGTTGCTGACCAAGGCGTGGACCGCCGAGTACGGGCCCCGTGGGGTGCGGGTCAACGCGGTCAGCCCCGGGCCCATCCGCACCGAGGGCACCGCGGCATTCGAGGGCTTCGACGAGCTGGCGGCGACCACGCCCGCGGGACGGCCGGGAACACCGGAGGAGATCGCCGAGGCCATCGCCTTCCTGGCCGGCAGTCGAGCAGCCTACGTGTACGGCGCGATACTGCCGGTCGACGGCGGGCGCATCGCGATCTAGCCCCTGCGAGCCGGTGGTACCCAGGACTCCTGTGCCCAGTGCTGGGTCGGTGCCGACCGGTTGCCGGGTGGGTTGAAAGGGTCTCTCGGACGTGATCGAATTGGAGCACGACGGGATTGGTTGGTCGTGGCAGATACTGGACTGCTTCGCGGTGTCGATCTGCAGGCTGCCACGGGGTACACGGTGTTCATGACTCTCTAGAAGCACCCGTCGCGTCTATATGCGTTTCGGTCTCGACACGAGCACTCGACTCGTGCTCGCCGCCTGCACGCGGCCGGGTTGTCCGCGGTGCCGTGTTCGACACCGACCCACGACTATGTGGCCGTCGCTCTATGTCTGTGGACAAGGAGAGAGATGTCTGAGCCGAACTACACAACCGATGCCGCCGGAATTCCGGCACCCAGTGATGACCATTCCCTGACGGTCGGCCCGGATGGCCCGATCTTGCTGAACGACGCGTATCTGATCGAAAAGATGGCGTCGTTCAATCGTGAGCGCCTGGCGGAACGGCAACCGCATGCCAAGGGCGGCGGGGCGTTCGGCACGTTCGAAGTCACCCACGATGTCAGTGCCTACACCAAGGCCGCTGTGTTCCAGCCCGGCACGCAAACCGAAGTGCTGGTGCGGTTTTCCGCCGTCGCGGGCGAACAGGGATATCCCGACACCGTGCGGGATCTGCGTGGGTTCGCGGTGAGGTTCTACTCCGAACAGGGCAATTTCGACCTGGTCGGCAATAACACACCCGTCTTTTTCGTGCGGGATCCGATGAAGTTCCAGGACTTCATCCGGTCACAGAAGCGCCGCGCCGACAACAATCTGCGCGACAACGACATGCAGTGGGATTTCTGGACGCTGTCACCGGAATCGGCGCACCAGGTGACCTGGCTGATGGGGGATCGCGGCATCCCGGCCACCTTCCGGCACATGAACGGGTACTCCAGCCACACTTACATGTGGATCAACGCCGCGGGTGAACGGTTCTGGGTGAAGTACCACTTCAAGACCGATCAGGGCATCAAATTCCTCACCCAGCACGAAGCCGATCACATGGTCTCGATCGACATGGACTACCACCAGCGTGATCTGTGGAAAGCGATCGAACACGGCGAGTATCCGAGCTGGACCCTGAAGATGCAGATCATGCCGTTCGACGACGCGAAGACCTACCGCTACAATCCCTTCGATCTCACCAAGGTATGGCCACACGGCGATTATCCGTTGATCGACGTCGGCAAGATGACCTTGAACCGCAACCCGGCCAACTACTTCACCGACATCGAAGAAGCGGCATTCGAGCCCAGTAACGCAGTACCCGGCACGGGCCCCAGCCCCGACAAGATGCTGCTCGGGCGCTGGTTCTCCTATGCCGATGCGCACCGGCACCGGATAGGTATCAACTACAAAGAGCTACCGGTCAATTCGCCACACGCCGCCGAGGTCCGATCGTGGGCGAAAGACGGCGCCATGCGCCACCACAACCCAGGCGATCCGGTCTATGTGCCCAACTCGAAGGGCGGACCGCACGCCGATCCCGCTGTGGCGGGACCGTCTGCAGGTTGGTACGCCGACGGCGAGATTGTCAGAACCGCCTACACACTGCGCGCGGACGACGACGACTGGGGACAGGCTCGCACCCTGGTCCGGACGGTTCTCGACGACAACGCCAGGACACGACTGGTCGACAACATCGTCGCGCACCTGTTCGACGGAGTGAGCCAACCCGTGCTCACGCGAGCGTTCGTATACCTGCGCAACATCGACAAGGATCTCGGTGACCGAGTCGAACGAGGAGTACGGGCCAAGCAGGCGCAACACGAACCGACCGCCGCAGATCGACCGAAGGTCGGCCACCCGAGATAGCTTCGGCGATGGGCGCCGGTACGGCTGGTGGTCGCCACCGCCAGCCGTACATGATGGAGGCTGCGCAGTGCCGGGGTGTGGGAATCCTTGGCCCAGCTGCGATTTGGGTCGGCGCCGATGACTCCGACGCGCGGCGGCCCCGTGATGGCATCCTCACGCTACCTTTCCATGTTCACGAGTTGCCCTGAGCCGTAGGCCCTTTGGGTGGGTTGTTTCTCATGCCGTCGTCTCCGACACGGCTCAGGTGAACATCGTGAAGAGGGTGTTGAGGCCTTCGGCCAGGAGGGGGTGGGTGAAGATCGCGTCGGCCATGTCGGTGTGGGTGAGCTTGCCCAGCATGGCGACCTGGATCATGGTCATGATCTCGCCGCCTTCACTGCCGAGGACCGCGCAGCCCAGGATCTGACCGTTGTCCGCGTCGACGACGGCCTTCATGAAGCCGCGCGTCTCCCCGGTCTCGATGGCCCGGATGACGGCGCTCATCGGGAGCTTCGCCACCCGAATCACGTGTCCGTTCGCCCTGGCCTCGCGCTCGGTCATGCCGACGCAGCCGAGCTGGGGGTCGATGAACACCGTGTATGGGACGGTCCGGTCCCGCGTGCTCGCCTTCTCGTGCCCGATCAGGTTGGCGTGCAGAACGCGGTAATCGTCGTAGGAAGAGTGGGTGAAGGCTGGGCCGGGCGTGACGTCTCCCATCGCGTAGACGCCGGGCACGGTGGTGCTCAGGTACTCGTCGACCTCGACGAAGCCGTGGTCGTCGAGACGGATGCCGGCCACCTCGGGGGTCAGCGCCTCCGTGTTCGGGATGCGTCCGATGGCCGAGAGCAGGTGTGAGCCTTCGAGCTGTCGCTCACCGTCGTCCGTGCGAACGGTCAGCCGCAGGCGACCGCCGTCGGTCGGCTCGACCCGGACCGGCGTCGACGAGGTCGAGACCGTGATCCCGTCATCGCGCAAGAGAGCGGCGACCTCGTCGGAGACGTCCTCGTCCTCGCGCGTCAGCAGGTGCGCGGCGTGCTGGACGATGGTGACCTCGCTGCCGAACCGGCGGAACATCTGCCCGAACTCCAGCCCGATGTAGCCGCCGCCGACGATGATCAGGTGCTCCGGGAGCTGGTCCAACTCCATGATCGACGTCGAATCGAGCACGGGGACCTGGTCCGCGCCGGGGATCGCCAGCGGCTTGGGCCGGGCACCCGTGTCGATGACGATCACCGGTGCGCTGATCTGCCGCCTCCCGCCGTCGATCGTGGCGACCTCGACCGACTTCGGCCCGGTGAAATGAGCCTCGCCTTCGATCAGGTCGAGCCTGTCCCGCGCCAGGCGGCTCACGTAGTTCTCTCGCGCTCCGGCGACCATGGCCCGTTTGCGCTCGCGCACCGCGGCCAGGTCCACCGATACCGGACCGATCCGCACGCCGTACTCCGCGGCGCGGCGCGCCTGGTGGGCGAGGCGGGCGCTGGCGACCATCGTCTTGGTCGGGGTGCACCCGATGTTCACGCAGACACCGCCGAGTTGGCCACGCTCGACCAGCGCCACCCTTCGGCCCGCCTGCGCCAGCTCGACGGGAAGGAACCGACCGCCCTGGCTGGCTCCGATCACGATCGTGTCGTAGTGCTCATCGGCCATGACGTCTTCTCCCCTCGTCCTCGTTGCACCGGGCGGGTCGGTCGCGGCGGCAGGGAAACCACCGACACGGCACGGGTGCGCCACCGGCCGCGCGAATCGGTCAGCCGGGCTGGGGGACCACGCCGTGGACGCTGTCGATGAAAGCGGAGAAATCCGCCATGAACCGGGTGAGGAACTGCCTCGTCGAGTCGTCGAGGACCTCGCCGTCGGGGGTGAAGACATCCGGGCGGAACTGGATGTAGGCCTCCGGGGAAGTCATCTGCGGGGAATTGCAGTAGCCCAGGACGCTACGCAGGCTGAGCTGAGCGATCGCGGTGCCGATCTTGCCCGGCGAGGCGCCGATGACGGCGGACGGCTTGAGGGTGAACGAATTGTCGCCCCACGGGCGGCTGGCCCAGTCGATGGCGTTCTTCAGCGCGCCCGGGATCGAGCGGTTGTATTCCGGCGTCACGAACAGCAGGGCGTCGACCGCGGTGATGGCCGCCTTGAGCGCCCGGCCCTGCGGCGGGTAGTCGGCGTCGTAGTCGTGGTTGTAGAGCGGCAGATCCTTGATCGGGATCTCGGTGAACGTCAACTGTGGTGGTGACAGCCGGATCAGGGCCTTGGACAGGATCCGGTTGATGGATTCCTTGGACAGACTGCCGATGATGTAGCCGACCGTGTAGGTACTCACGCGATGCCTCCTGACCAGAGATTTCCGATGCTGAACGGAGCGCCTGGCGTCGTAGACGCACGGCGGTTTCGACGGGAGTGCAGGGTCAACGTAGCACTTCACAGCGGTCGCTCGCCCGGGTATCGGACGCCGGCGGTCGGCGGCGGCGTCGCGGCAGTGGATCGCCCTGCGAATCCGCTGCCGCCCCAACAAGATTCGCCAGAACTGCGAGACCTCCCCGGCGTCGATTCAGTCGGTCGTGCCGCGGGCGGATGTGGTTGAGGACAGGTTCGGCTCGAGTTTTCGCCAAGGCGCGGACCAGCACAATCTGTCCGGGTGGAACAAGACTCGCCGAGATCGAAGGCGCGTCGACCCATGACATCACTCAGCGAGCAGCGAGCCAGACCTGACGCCAGTTCAGAGTCGATATCGAGATGTTCTGGCAGGCATGACGATCGTGTACCCCTCACCGCGGCAGTCGGGGCCATCGGGCGCGAGTCGGCGGGGTCGGGCTCCCGGGGGTCAGTATGCGGAGTTGACGTTGTCCATGGAGCCGTAGCGTGCGGCGGCGTAGTTGCAGGCG
>NZ_JBHZAL010000048.1:0-42949 GCF_042754245.1 Nocardia sp. NPDC059228
CGCTTTCCCTCATCGTGGGGGGGCGGGGGCGGCGGCTCCCGGCTGGCGTACCTCCGTCTATTTTCACCGCGGGGGGGGCTTCCGGGTTCCCCGGGCACCCCCCCCGCGGCGCATTCGACAGGTGTTCGGTTGTGCCGTGCGGTTTTTCAGTAGCCGACGGTGAATCCTCAGTAGCCGACGGTGAACCGGGTCCGATGGTGCGCGGGCTGTTCGATCTCGTCGAGCAGGGCGATGGCCATGTCCTCCATGGAGATCGAGGAATTGCCCTGGTCGTCGGTGAGCAGGTCGTCCCGGCCGAGGCGGTAGGCGCCGGTGCGCTCGCCGGGTTCGAACAGTGCGGCCGGGCTGACATAGGTCCAGTTCACCGCGTGCGGGGTCGTCCGGAACACCTCGAGCTGGCGGCTGCCGCCCTCGGCGATGGGCACCAGCTCGGCCGGGAAGCCCGGCTGCTCGGTGAGGGTCTTGCCGGTTCCCGCGACGGTGAGGCTGCCCGCGCCGCCGATCACCAGCAGCCGAATCCCGCTGTCCGCCAGTCCTTCCAGCAGCGCGGCGGCGACCTCGGCCAGTTCGTGCTCGCGGCCCGGGGCCGGGCGGGTCGCACTGACCACGACATCGCTGCCGGCCGCGGCCTTCTCGACATCGGCGGGATCAGCGGCATTACCGGTCCACACCTCGACCTGCGCGGGCAGCTCCCGCAGCCGCTCGGCGGTGCGAGCGACCGCCCGCACCCGGTGGCCCCGGCTCAGCGCCTCGGCCACGACCCGGCTGCCGGCGTCTCCACTCGCTCCGAACACTGTGATCTGCATGGTCTTTCGCTCCTTATCGAGGGTTCGAATCACGCCGCGACGCGGTTCTTGGGAGTGTCGTCATCGGTCTGCGGCGCGGATTCCGTTGTGCGGGGCGCGGATCCGGTCTGGCCGAGCAGTGTGCCGCCCAGCGCGATGGCCATGCCCAGGATCTGCAGCGGGGCCAGCGCCTGGCCGAGCGCGGCCCAGCCGATGACGGCCGCCGACAGCGGGCTGAGCAGGCCGAGGAAGGCCACCGAGGTGGCATTGGCCTTGGCGATGCCGCGGAACCACAGCGCGTACGCGGCGGCGGTGCCGATCAGGCCGAGGTAGAGGTAGCCGCCGATGGCCCGGCCGTCCAGCGCGGGCGGCGCGCCCTCGGCGATGGCGGCGACCGGCAGCAGCAGGAGTCCGCCGGCGGTGAGCTGCCAGCCCGTCATGGCCAGCGGGCCGATGCCCTCGGGCCGTCCCCAGCGCTTGGTCAGCACCGTGCCCCCCGCCATGGCGATGGCGGCCACCAGCCCCGCGATGATGCCGAGCGTGTCGAGAGTGGCTGTGGCCCTGAGTACTACGAGTGCCACGCCGGCCAGCCCGATCAGCGCCGCTGCCACCTTGCGTACGGTGAGTCGCTCATTGAGCCCGAGTGCGGCGAAACCGACCGCGAACAGCGGCGCGGCCGCGGCGAGCACCGCCGCCACCCCGCCCGGCAGCCGATAGGCGGCCACGAACAACAGCGCGGTGAATACTCCGATGTTCAGCCCGCCCAGCACTAGCGCGCGTGGAATCCATTGCCCGCGCGGCAGTTTCCGCGTGATGGCGAGCAACAGCAGTCCCGCGGGCAGCACCCGCATGAGCGCGGTGAACATGGGCCGCTCGGGCGGCAGGAACGTCGTGGTGACGGCGTAGGTCGACCCCCAGACCAGTGGCGCGAGCCCGGTGAGGGCGAGCGTCCCGGCGAGTCCGGCGGCTCCGGCGCGTGTGGTGGTCATCGATAGCTCCTCATTGATAATCTCAACGTTGAGATAACACCATCCAGATACCTCACCGTCAAGTATCTCAATGTTGAGATTTATTCCGCCCCGAGAGGAGACCGCCGGTGCCCGACGCCGTCGACCAGATCACCGCCGCCTGGCGTCAGCAGCGCCCCGACGTCGACACCTCCCCCATGGAGATCTTCGGCCGCCTCGCCCGCCTGGGCCGCATCATCGACCGCGAGCTCTCCGACTTCTTCCGCACCCACGGCCTGGAACGCTGGGAATTCGACGTCCTCGCCACCCTCCGCCGCTCCGGCAACGAATCCGGCCTCAGCGCAGGCGCTCTCAACAAGGCGGCGATGATCACCTCCGGCGCCATCACCAACCGCATCGACCGCCTGAGCGCCAAAGGCTGGGTCGAACGCGTCCCCGACCCCAAGGACCGCCGAGCCATCCAGGTCCACCTGACCGACTCCGGCCGAGCCCTGATCAACCGAATCCTCCCCTTACACATGGAAAACGAGCAACGCCTCCTGGCCGACCTGTCCCCCACCGACCGCGAAACCCTCATCCCCCTACTCCGCAAGTTCGCCGAATCTCTCGGCGACATCTCTTTGGACTGAAACACGAAAAGGCGGCGCTCCCTTTTCGAGAGCGCCGCCTTCGCGGGTCGAAACAACCTGCCACCGATCACGTTTCGGCCTTGCAGACCGCACAGCCATTCCCAGGCAAGCAGTCAGCTGGCGGAAGCAGGTCCTGGACATCATGGTCGAGCGCTGCGGCAACGAGAATCAACTCGTCCACCCGGAACAACCCGGGCCGCGCCATCCGGCCGGCGAGCGCAGCACCCGTCATCCCAAGTCGCTCCCCCAGGTCCACGTCACTCACCCCCGCCTCCTTCATGGCCCGCCCGACCCGCGCCCCGACACATCTGTCCATCCAGTCCACAAGACCGCCTTCCGCCCCTCGCCCATCGCCACCACCGGCCCCGCCATCGCGGCCAGTGGCAGCATTTGAGCTATTGTTCGAACATGTGTTCTATTATCCGGGGTATCAAGATGAGAGTTCAACGAACTCCGTCCGCACAATCCGTGGGAGACCTCGCACACAGAGCGCAATACAATTGCTCGCGGGAGAGGTGAGAACTCTTGGCCGACAACCTCTTCGGTGACTACATCCGCCAACGCCGCGAGGACGCCTGGCTCACCCGCACCGAACTAGCCAAGAAGGCAAACCTGTCCGTCTCCTTGATCGAAAAAATCGAACTGGGCACCCGCCCACCGACCCTGCACACGTTGCAGATCCTGTTCGACGAGCTGGAGATAGCCCCGATGTACCGCCGCCACATCCTGGCTCTCAGCCTGCCGGGTTTGTTCGGTACCTCTACCGACTCGGAAGCGGCCGACCCCACTCTCGCCGACCGGGCTGATCTGGAAACCCTGCCCGGCCCGGCCAGCCTGTACACGCTGCCGACCTTCACCATCCTTGCGGCCAACACCACACACCGGCGTACCTTCCCAGGTCTGCAGATTGGCATGAGTTTCGTCGAATGGATGTTCCGGCACCCGGCTGCGCGGGAGGTCATGGTCGAATGGCGGGACGAGGCCCACAACCTCCTCCACAGCGTTCGAATGCTCTCTCCCAATTTCACGACGGAGCCGGGAACCGAGGAACTCGTCAGGAATTGCCAAGACGCGCCGGAATGGGAAGAGCTCTGGCACAGCAGACCGCCGACCGGATCGGACCGTAAACAGGTTGCGATCCGCGACCTGGCCGCGAATCGCGTCCAATCGATGCAGGTCCGCGTATACGCACCGGAATTCCCTGGGCGGCGCTGGTGGCTTTGCCGTCTGGTCCGCCCATGAGCACCGCGTTTCCCGGGTCACGGTCGAATCCAGGTCAGGCCAGGTCGAAGTAGACGGTCGTGTCGGTGCTGGAGGCGATGCTGGCCGACGTCGGTGTGCCGGGCTTGTGAGCGGCTCACACCGACTTCGTAGTCCGCGTACCGGCCTGGGCAGAGCTCTTCATCTGCCGACCAAGGTTGACCCGCTGCACCAGCCTGGCGGTGTCCTGCTGATTCAGGTTGTTGAAGTTGTAGACATTCTGTCGGCGGCTCGAGGACGCGAGTTCGGCCGTGCTGACGCTTCCCGGCGCCCATGTGGCCAGCGGTCGCGTGGACGCCGAGAACGGGGTCTGCGGTGTCGAATTCGACATCGGGGCCTCCTAATGCTCTAGATGTTCCAGGCGGGCGTAGATGTCGGCGAGGGCGTCGACGACGGTGCGGTTGTTCAGCTGGGGCCAGCCGGCGTACTGGCCGCTGTCGCGCTGGGCCTGGCCGCACAGCTGTTCGCGGATGTCTTTGACGTCGCTGCTGATCGGGCCGCAGACCGCGGTGATGAGTTCTTTGATTTCGGCGACTTCTGCTGCGCTCATCGGCGCGTCCTCTCCGTCGATGAAAGCCTGGACATCGCGGCGGAATTCGTCCATGCCGATGCCGGCGGGGTCGCTTTTTCCTTCGCTGCTGTACTCGCGGTGGGCTACGCAGTCGGCGGCGGTGCGGTCGATGCGGCGCAGGATGGCGGCGCAGCCGCGTTTGTAGGCGTCGAGCTGAGCTGAGGTCCAATCGGTTCCGTCACCACGGGAGACCGCTTCGATGCCGATCACGTGGTAGTTGGCGTTGTTGGTGGGCCAGCCGGGCCAAGAGCCACGGCCGGCGTGCCAGCAAATGCCCGCGGCGATCACGCGATAGGTGCCGTCGCCTTCCAGAACCAGTTGGGCCAGTGGGCCTTCCAGGTCGGGACGTCCGTACTGGACTGTGCGCCAATCGTCCGGTCCACCGCCCGCGGTGTGGTGGCAGAGCACGCCGCGCAGGTCGGCGAAGTCGCCGTGACCGCGGTCACGCCAGCCCTCGTGTTCGATGACGTGCAGGCCGGCGTCACGGAGCACGTCCGCGAGCCAGATCGGGTCTCCTGTCCATGTCATGTCGTGTTCCTCCGTTACACGACATCGAAGGTGACGTAGGTTCCGGAACCACCCTTCAACGTCGCGGTCACACCCCAGATGCCGGTGGTCGTGTTGGTGACGGCAAGCCACAGACGATCACCGGGCTGCACGGTGATCGGAGTATCGGTGAGGGCGACGAAGGTCGCGCCGGTCGGGAAATCCGCGCCTCTGATCTCGGTGCTGTTCTGCATGAGCGACACATGGAACGCGCCGCCACCTGCAGTTGGGTTCCAGGGCCCGGCCAGGGTCACCGTGCAGCGGGCGATGCCCGCGCCCGAGCTTGCGATGAGGATTTCATCGGCGGCGGAGATGACGGTGTCCGGATACCCGCTGCGTGCGACCCACCCGGACACCTTCAGATTGGCGGTGTCCTTGCCGACGGGAAGATCACCGGTTTTGTCCATGCCCATCGGTGCCAGCACCGCGCCGGGGGCGACCACAATGAAGGCCATCAGATCGTCACTCCCTTGAGGCTCACCTGCAGGCCCTTACCCGCCGGGCTGTCGGCGGTGGTGATATTGACGGTGAGGCGATCGCCCGGGGCGAACGTCCACGGGCTGCCCGGGGTGATGACGGTGTCGGTGTTGTGGGCGGCGGCCGCGATGGTCGCCGAACTGCCTGCGACAGGGTTGTTTCCGCTGCCATTGGTTTTGCGCAATTCCACGACGAGGTTGCCGGTGCCTGCGGTCTCACCGCGGTAGGTGATCGAGGTGATGCTGATCGAGCGCTCGATGCGAAGCCCTTCCGGCATCACGTTTCCGGTACCCGCAGCGCGAGTTCCCGTGTGGGACTTGAACGCGATGTCGTAGATCTGGCCGGCCGCGGTGGGCGGACGCGGATCGCTGAGCCGGGTGTCGGTGGTCGAGACCGTTCCGAGCGCGGTGCGGGCGGCCGCCGCGTCGGTGGCGGTGAGCAGCGAGCGTCCCACCGAGCTTGCATCGGAGAGTTGCGCGGTGGTGTGCGTGTGCGCGGTGGGTGTGCGTGCGTCGGTGAGCCGCGAATCATCGCCCGCGACAGCGGTTGTCGAGGTCGAGCCGATGGTCGGCGGGAAGGTCGCCGGCTTGCCGGTGACACCGGACCAGTCGGTCGCACCGGCCGGGCCTCGGATCACGATGCCCTGTCCGTTGGGAGTCCAGCCACCGGCCGTCGCGCGGTAGACATACAACAGCCCGTCGGCCTTGACGACGTACTGCGCACCGTCTTTCGGCGTGGCAGGCAGCGTGGCGTAGGTGGCTGCCTGGCCGTCGATCTGGATGCCCGCACCGCGCTCTCCGCGCACCACGGCATTGCCGGGGCTGGCGGGCACCGGCGAGACGAGCGTCAGATCGACCAGGCCGGATGCGCCGGTGTCGGGATTGGCGGGGTCCGGGCCGGCCATGTACTCGGGGACGGTGAAGCTGAACGGCTCCAGGGTGACCGGTTCGCCCTCGTACTGGAGCGCGAAAGAGACCCGCCAGGTCCATTGGTTCGGATTGGTGTCGGCGTTCGGTGCGACCAGCCGGATGCCGCGCCGACCCCGCCAGGTGAGGTAACCGAGTTCATCCAGTTCGCACACGTAGTGGTCGGGCAACTGGACATAGGTGGCCGGCGCGGGTTGCGCGGCGGCAACCAGTACCTTCGGCGCCTCCGCGGTGAAAGTGACGGTACCTGCGAGGGGCGGGAACTCGGGGAGATCGTCGTTTCCGGAGCCTGGGGCGGTATAGGGGCCATGGGCGATGTTCACGAGGAAGCGCCCGACGACCTTGCCGTACTTCAGTGGGGCCAGATCAGCCATCGATCAATGCCTTTCGAACAGCGGGCAGCCACGAGAGGGGCATGCCGGAGAGCGAGAGCGGCTCCGCCGCGGAGCCGCGCTGGATGTCAGCGCGTCTGAGCGCCATGTGTGCGGATCTACTCGGCCGCAGCCGTGCCGCCCGCGGGCGGTTCCGCGGGCTGCCGGTAGACCCAGAGCAGCCGATCGTTCTTCATATAGGCGACGGCACCGGGCAGCCCGGAGACACCGCGGACGGTGTTACCCGAATCCGCCCCGGGCGCCAGCGGGAGAGAATCGATCCGAAGCTTGCGGAGTTCGTCCGCGGTAGTGGTCGTTTCGCCGGGGTGGCTCCAGTAGGTGACGAGCCTGCCGAATTCGGTGCTGGTCCAGATCAGTTCGCTGTCCTTCGGTACCAGAATGTCCGTCCACTCCGATCCGACGTCGACCTGGAGTCGGAAGATGGTCGTCATGACACCTGCCCCGCGTAGACGATCAGCTGTGCGCCGGTGTTGTCGACGGAGAACGACTGGTTGCCCTTGGTGCGCTTGGCGATCACGTAGAGCGTGACGGTTTGGTTGGGCTGCACCACACCGAAATTCGCCGTGGGTGAGAGCGGGTACTCGAATCTCGGGCCGATCAGCACCCAATCCCAGTTGCTCATGTCGTAGCCGTAGCCGTAACCGACGAGCTCGCCCGACGGGCCGCCGATACGCACTTCGACATCGGTGCGGGTGCCGTAGCCGTTGCCGTTCGATGACAAGACCCGGACCGAACCGCGCACTTGCGGGCGCCAGGCCGTCGGCTGCCCCGGAATGGTGATAGTGGCGATCACCTTCTGATCGTTGAGGTTCGAGCCGCCGCTGAATTGGCTCTTGCCGATCGCCCACGGCCCGCCGAGTTTCGGGTTGGGGGCCGGGACGAACTTGCCGAGGGCTGCGTTCCATTCGAGAACGTAGTCCTGGGCAACCGGATGATCGGTGTCGATGAGGACATCGGCCGCGTTCTGGATGCGGCCGGCGGCGCCCGGGTCGCCGGGATCACCCTGGACGCCCCGGGGGAAGGTGACTTCGAGATTCTGGCCGGGTGTGGTTCCGGTGATCCGTGCCGAGGCGGAGGATCCGGGTGCACCGGCGATGGCGGTGCCGGTCAGCACATTCGCCGGGCCGGCTTTGCCCGGTCGGCCGAACGCGTTGGCGAATGCGATGAAATCGAGGCCGGTCCAGTAGTAGACGGCGTTCTCCGACACCACTCGCCAAGCACTGCGGGCATCGGCGGTGGTCAGGTTCAGTGTCTTCAATGCCGCGACATCGGCGACGTCGCCGCGCCACTGCCAGGGCCAGGCTGGATCGCCGTCGGGTCCGGGCTCACCGGCGGGCCCTTCGCGTAGCTCGATGAGCGCTTCGCGATCGACCAGTTCCAGCGGATTCACCGTGTACGGCAGGCCGACCGAGTCGGAGACACCGCGCATGGTGATCATGATGTTCTCGTCGTAAGCGGTCTGTAGTTCGTCGGTCATGCTGTTCTCCACGCTCACGAGGCCGTCACCGGACGGGCCCAGCACACGATGTGCGAGTTGTCCTGGCGGTAGGAATAGTTGGAGTCGCCCCGGTTTCGCCGCAGCACCACGTACAACGTGACCGCCCGGCCAGCCTGCACGACGCCGACCGAGCTGTCGGGAGTCATCGTCCGAGTGCCGTAGTAAGGCTGGAAGGAGCAGAATCCATCGGCGCCGAACGGGAATCCGGCGCCGAGCGCGACGATCTGCCCGGACGCGGAGTCGATGCGAACCTCGGCGTCGACGCGGGTGTTGAAGCTGCCGATCGTTTCGTCGGTGAAGATCAGGGTGCCGCCCGCGATCACCGGCCGCCAATCGACGTCCTGGGCGGGAATCTTCAGCTGCGCCACAGTATTCGGTGAGGTGCCGACCTTGGTCTGCGAGGCAGCGAAGCCCGGACCGCCGTCCCATGCCAGTGCGCCCGTGATCGACCACGGGCCTCGCAGACCGGGATTGGGGCGGGGCGCCCACAGCTGAGTGGTCGTATTCCACACCGGGACCGCGCCATCGACGTGCGGACCGTCGGCATAGTCGGGCGCCTGCCGGATCGGGCCGGGGCCGCCCGCGGCTCCCTTGATTCCCTTGACTCCTTGCGGGACGGTCAGATTCAGTACCAGGTTCGGGCGTGTTCCGGTCACGGTCACCACCAGATCGGAATTCACCGGACCGGTCGCGACCGTGCCGATCGTGACATTGCACGGTGCCCCGACCGGTCCGGCGCCGCCGAACGCGTCGATGAAGGAGTCGAAACTCGTTCCGTTCCAGTACATCAGCGTGTTCGTTTCGAGTACGCGCCACGCCTTACCCGCATGGGCGGTGTTCAACTTCGCCGACAGCGCCGCCAGCGCGGCCCGGTCGGCGATATCGCCTTCCCAGCGGAACGTGGCGGCCGGCTCACCCTGCGGTCCCACCCGACCGGGCATGCCGGTCATCAGTTCGAGAGAACCATCGCGCGGGGTTCCGTGCAGCGCCTGCACGACCCCCGCCGTTCCGACGCCCTCGTCGATCCCGCGAATGAGCGTGGACTCGAAATATTCTCCTACGGTTGACATGTCACCTCATTCAGATGGGCTGGGCGTGGACGACGAGCGACGCTTGGGTGCGTGAGAAGCCGATCTTCCCGCTGCCGTTTCCCACGCGGTTCAGGCTGACCACGAAGGTGGCCGGCTGTCCTGCGGGCAGCGTCGCGAAGTTCGAACTGGGCGACAGCGTCGGCACCGAATCCTCGTCGCGGTAGGCGGTGATCAACGGCAGGTACAGATACCCACCGGAACACGGACGGGTGGCGGCCACGATCACGCCGTCGGAGCTGCCCAGCCGCACGGTCGCATCCACCGCCGAGCTCGCCCCGTACAGGTAGACATGCCCCTGCACCACCGGCCGCCACCCGAACGACAGCGCGGGAACGGTGAACGTACCGACGGTCAGCTGCGGCGCGTCGACCTCCTGATCCGCCACGAAGTCCTCCTGGAACCAGGACCAGGGGCCGACACCCATCGGCGGCGGGAGCGGCCGGAACTTCTGCGTGGGACGGTGATAGGCGAACACGTAGTTCGAACCGGGACTGGTCGAGCGGTCGTAGTCCGGCGAATCGACGATCCTGCCCGAGACGCCCGCGGGCCCCGTGGGCCCGGCCAGACCGGCCGGTGCGGTGACCTTCACCTGCTGATTCGCGCCCTTGCCGACGAAATCCAGAGCCGGGACGGTCAATTCTGCTTTGTGCAGGGTCGGGGCGACATCGAGCGTATTGGCCTCAGCGAGCGGTCCCTGCGGACCCACCGCGTGCGGCGAGTGCACCCACTGCGCACCGTCCCACACGTCCATGCCGTCGTCGTCGAGTCGATGCCACCACTTGCCGCGGTCGTCGGCGCCGAGTCCACCCGGGCGCGCCGCGGCGGTGGGGATTTCACCCATCTTTCGAAAGGTGCTGCGCGGGCGGCCTTTCGGGCCGGTTGCGCCGGCCGGACCGGGAGGCAGCGCCAGGTCCGCCACGTCGTCGGAGAGCGCTACTTTCGCGTTCAGTACCGGCAGGCCATCGGCGTCCGGCTGCCGGGCAATGGTGATTCGGGCGGGAAAACTGATGTCCGCCATGGTGTTTCCTCCCAGCGAGGTTAGAAGATGAGCAGGTCCAGATCCGCGCCGACGTCGGTGGACAGATCCTTGATGGCCGCCGCGAAGCGGCCGAGGCGCTGCCAGGCCTTGACGACCGAGTCCTCTTCGTCGGATCCGTCGCCGACGGTGATCTGCCAGACGGCCGGCGTCTGCCGATCGTCGGTGAAGGTCAGTTCGGTCACATAGTCGGTGAACACGTGCTCGCCGACCGCGAAGCCGATCTGATCGCCGAGCCCGAAGTCCCTGCCCAGCAGGTAGGGGGCGTTGTCCTCGATGGTCACCTTGTGGCTGGTGTAGCCGCGAGTGAGGTGCAGGCCCTGGCGCGCGGCGACCAGGCCGTCGAGGTTGAAGGCCTTGTCGCTGCCGGTGATGTACAACTCACGGAAGGCGTAAGGCCCGGCCCGGCGGGCTCGTTCCATGTCGCGGTACACCATCCAGGCCAGGAAGACGTCGTTGAGCTGACCGCGATACAGCCACCCGAACCCGATCAGCGACAGCAGGCCCTTGATGACGACTTCGATGCCGGCGTTCACCCAGCCGGGGGACCGGCCGCCGATGATGACGTCGGTCGCCGTCGGCTTGTGCAGCGCGATCTCGGAGGCGCCGATTCCCGAGTACTCGCCTTCGAAGTACCAGACCCAGGGGAAGTTCCTGGTGGTGCCGAACTTGCCCGGCTGCCCGTAGACGGCCTCGTACTCGGTGGTGGAGTCGAGGTTCGGGTAGCGCATCGGCGTGGTGCCGTCGTCGGCGAATTCCTCTATCCAGGACTTGATTCCGTCCAGGAGCGTACCGGTGTTGCCGGTCACGCCGGACTTGTCGACCGTGTCGATCACGACGGTCGGCTTCTCCAGGTAGAAGTACTGCGGTGCGGGCTGTTCGTCCTCCTCGGGCAGGAAGAACCGCGCGGTCAGCATGACACCGGAGTCCTCCAGCATCGGCTGGAACAGCTTGTCCGCCATGTCGAATCGCGCGGAGGCCGCACTCCAGCGACTGGTGTCGTGCAGAGGGTCGACCGGAACGACGGCGATCGGGAAGAGGGTATTGCCCGCATTCCACTTTGGGGTGTCCGGTCCGTCCGCGGGGGCCCATCCCGGTGCCTGCAACCGCATCAGGTTCATCGACAGGTAGGTGGTCACCAGTGTCCGGACCGGGCCGAACAGGATGTGATGCCGGGGGAACTGTGCCAGTACCGGCGCGAACGGCGACGCCCAGCAGCAGATGGTGGCGATGTGGTTCCAGGCGTGGATGGCCTCGATATCGACGGTTTCGACGCCGTTCTCGTCCCGGACGATCGACGCCTTGGTGATGTATCCGTCCCACCGGAAACCCTTGGTGTTCACCGTGATAGGAATGGTGGCGTCTTCACCGTCCGGGTTGTTGAACAGGTGGTCGAAGTGCACCATGTCGCGCGGGCAGATCATCTTCAAGCCGCCGGCGGAGTTACGCGGATAGGTGAACTGCAGCGACAGGTAGCTGTGCTCCTCCCCCACTTCTTCCATGAACTTGTTCCAATAGCGAACCAGCACATCGGGATTGCGTGCCTGCTCCTGATCTACCTGGAACTGCTCGTCCATCCGGCGTGCTTCGTCGTACGGATCCCAGGTGCCCGCGGTCATCAGAACGGCCTCGAGGATCGGGGGGTGACCGAGGCGATGATGCTGGAGGCGGTGGTGCCGCCCTCGACCTGCACGGTGATCTCGGTGGAACTCCACGGGTCCATCGACTGCATCCAGCGGCGGCCCCTGAGCTGCGCCCACACATTGACCGGTTTCACACCCGAGCTGTCGTAGACCGTCGCGGTCCGGTGCCGCGGATGGGTGTCGATCCGCAGGGTCTGAGTGGCGGTCAGCGTCGGCGTCTGCACCATTCGTGGCAGATCACCCGGAACTGGGTCCAGGATCGACCACTTTCCGGGGCCGTTCATGGTGTAGCGCGGCCATACCGGCTGATCGGCGGCATTGCGCAACCGCACGATGCCCTGACCTACGCCCGCCGTATTGGTCCAGACCGAGTTCTCGTCGAAGTGCCGCTCGAGCGGATCCATCGCGGTGGCCGACATCTTGTAGACCGCCATGGCATTTCGGGCCGGGTCCACCTCACCGACCGGTTCCGGCGCCGCGTCCAGCTGCGCCTGCTGGAATCGCCAGCCCTGGTGGCGCGTGTAATAGCCAACCGTCACCGGCTTGTCCGTGGACCAGCCTCGAAACCAGGCATCGTGCACGGCGTGGAAGTCCCGGATCGGGTCCACCCCAGCGTCTTTGGCCGAGGTCGAGATGACGACCAGGAAGTCCCACTCCTTCTTCGAGCGGACCGACCGCACGAAGGTGGCACCGTCTTGACGCGCGCCTTCCGACACCAGCAGCTGAACCGGCGCGAACATGAAGCCGGTCTGCTGGGACAAGCGCACACCCTCCCGCCCGGAGTTCACTCCGGACAGGTGCCACACTCGTCCGTTGACATCCCACACGACCACCTTCGTGCCGTGGGTTTCCAAAAGTTGGTGGCTCATCGCCCGAAACCTCCTCCGCGTTGCTGCGCCACAGCCCGGCGCCGACGGACCCGCTCCACCGCGATCGACGCACTCTTCGGGTCCATGCCGTTGAAGTTGTAGATATCGCCACGGACGGTGTGCCCGCCCGGGCCCTCAGCCAGATCGGTGAGACCGAAACCGGTGCCCACCAGCTCTTTCACCGCATTGCCCGCCCACTCGATGGGGCGGGTGAATTCCTCGGCGAGCGAGCCGCCGATCATCGAACCCACGAACTGGCCGATGATCGGACCCAGCGCAGCCGCGGGGCCGAGGAACGGCGCGGCCAGGGTTCCGAGGAAATTGCCCGCGAGACTGCCCAGGGTCGAACCGGCGCCCGAGATCGCTCCGGTCAGGCCGCCGAGCAGACCGTGCTGCTGCAGGCCCTGGACTCCGGATTCGAAAGCGGCGACGCCGACCTGTTGTTCGTTGGTCACCTGGTTCGCGGACGACGATCCCGAGGTTCCCTTGGGACTCCATTCGATACCGGTCGCCTGGCTGAGCCAGCGACCGATCGTGTCGGTCCAGTTGTGATTGGGGTCGGCATTGCTGTAGGCCTGTCCGATCGGGGCCATGAGGTCTTGGGCTAACTGGCCCAACGTGTCCGGAGCTTGATCCCCCAGCACCGGGGAGAGCAGCGTGCCCAGGTCTCGACCGACCTTGTTGGCGGCCAACGACACCAGATCGGTGAAATTGCCTTCGCTGGGGTTGTACTGGTGAATGTCGTCCTGAAGGGTTTGCGCGTCACCGTTCGCCGTCTTGCCGGTCAGGGCATCGAGCCAGGTCAGGCCCTTCGGCGTCCGCACGTACCGCTTGGGGATGTTGGGGTCGTCCTTCACGAAGGCCTGGACCTGCATGCCGGGAGTCTTGGCAATGTTCACTTCCGGTGCCAGGTACGCCCAGCCCGAGGACAGGGTGCCGTCCTCGCTACCGGACAGGTACTCCCAATGCGCCTGGGTATTGGTATTACCGCCAGCGGGGCTGCCGCCACTGGGCGAGCCCGCCGGGCCGGAGTTGTTGACAACGCTGCCGCCACCATTGGCATCTGGAGTCGGTTCCGGTGCGGAACCGCCTTCGCTGTAGTTCGCTCCCGCTCCGCCCGGTGCGGCTCCCGCCGCTCCCCCGGTACCGGTCACAGAACTCGTCTGTCCGCCACCGAGTCCGGCCTGTACGGTGAGTGACGTACTCAGCTGGCTACCGAACTGCGATCCGATCAATCGGCCCAGCTGCTCGCCGACTACCGGTGCGAGTTCTCCGGCCGGACCGAGGGCGGGTGCGATGGCCGAACCCAGAACCTCGCCCAGCCGGCTACCCGCCGCAGTGGCCGCACCGCTGATCCCAGAGCTGAGAGCAGCTGCGAGAGAACCCAATTCGCCGGTTCCGCTCCCGGCTGGACTCGGCTGTCCGGCACCGAGATTCCCCAGCGTGGCAGAGGGTGTGGCTTGCATGGATGCCGTCATGGGCACCGCGGATCGGGAGTCTGTCAGGCCTTGATCGCTCCGCACCGTCGTGGACGCGGCCGAACCAGGCCTGGGGGCGAGCAATCCGCCCCGTCCGAACATGGGAGCGAGGGCCGATCCCAGCGCGGCGCCGGCCCAGGATGCCGCGTCGACCGCGGCATTGCCCAGGCCGCCCAGCGTGTCCGCGATGACTCCCTGGCCGAGGAGATCACGCCATTGGCTGGGGTTGCCGGGCGCGGCGGTGCGGCTCGGGTCGGCGCCCGCGAGACTCGGCAGCATGCCCGCCAGGAAGTCCACGGAGGGCACCCAACCGGAGTTGATCGCCTCGAGCAGCGACAGCGCCTGCGCGGTCGCATCGGCATTGACCACGTACTCGCCACGAGAAGCCGCGAGATGAACCAAGTCGGACGACGGGCCGCCGGAGCCTGTGACCAGGCCTCCGCCGGCAACCGTATCGCCCGGCTTGAAGACCATGCCCCCGCGCGCACGCCGAACCGGGTTCTGCCTGTCGAAGACCGAATCATCCTGGTCCTCAGAATCTTCCGATCGGTCGGTCGACCGCCCTCCTCGCTTGGCGGGGTTGAGCAGCGTGGTCTTGGCACTGAATTTGACGATCCGCGTCTCGGTCTCGTCGCCCTTCGAGTTGTCCCGGAGCAGGTTCAGCGCTTGCGTCGCGACCCGGTCCGCGAAGAAGTTCGGCACGTGGCCGAGCACTTCTTCGAACGCGTGGGCCAGCGCGGCGAACGGGCCGGACCTGCCGACGAGGGAGTTCGGTGCGCCGGAACCGTTGTCGGAGACGAGAATCGGATCCTGGTCGGGAAGCGTGACGAGGGAGGTTCCCGGAGTGGGGCCTCCTTCCCACAGGGCGCCGCTGGGGAGCGTGATCCGCTTCCCGGGAGCCGGCTGCCCGCTGGTCGTCATCGCGAGAATGTCCGGCAGTGTCATCGCCGGTGGGCGTTGCTTGTCCACAATTCACATCCAATTTCTGGGCCGATTGCGCCCGAGCTCGCCCACCGGCGAGGAATTACTCACTCCAGCCGAGGAATTCGTTGATCCGGTCGACGCCCATCGCGGTCCCCACGCGTTCACGGCCGGACTCGAGCCCGGGCCGTTGAATCGGCTCGGGACGATTGCGCCCGTGCCGGGCGTCGTCGCTCTTGGACCACACCAGCCAGCGCAGGCAGTCGGCCATCTCCGCGAGCAGATACTGATCGAGCTGCCAGCGGTGGGTTTCGGGGTGCATGGTGCGCATCAATGCCGAGTCGGGCGGCAGGAATTTGACTATGGCCTTCAGGTCGCCCCAGCTCAGCGCTTCACCGCTGAGCTGACGCAACCGCAGGCCGAGGGCAATCAGGTCGTATTCGATTGCCTCGGAATGCTCTTCGAGAAGGGCATCGAGGCTCAGGATTCCCCCAAGCTGATCCCCGAGTGCGCGCGCCAGGCCTCCAACATCTCGTGGTAGGCATCCGGATCCATATCGTCCAGGGCCGCAAGCGCTTCGGGAGAGACCGCCAACTCCAGCAGGGTGTACATCGCGTCCACGTCGCCCAGGCGGCGGATCCGGCGG
Organism: Nocardia sp. NPDC059228; assembly: GCF_042754245.1. Taxonomy (NCBI): domain Bacteria; kingdom Bacillati; phylum Actinomycetota; class Actinomycetes; order Mycobacteriales; family Nocardiaceae; genus Nocardia; species Nocardia sp. NPDC059228. Next base: position 15,737 of record NZ_JBHZAL010000048.1, read on the forward strand.
ACCAGACCCGGCTTGAGGTAGGTCAGCGACGGCAGCTCGATGTCGATACCCTCGACCTGGTAGTGGAAGTTGTCCTTCACCTTCACCGGCGTGGTGATCGCAATAGGGGCTTTCGGGGAAGTCATTGGTACGCAGACCCTTTCGTTGAGTATTGATGGTTTTGCGGTTACAGGGGCGTTGCTTCGGGTGGCCCAACGGCGGCGGCGGGCCTGCGCATAGGTTGGAATTACCGCCGCCGTTGGGGGCTTTCACAGGACGGCCTGAGCCGTCATCGGACAGGGTTCAACCCCGAGCTACACGGGGTCACACTCCGTCATGATGTTTCGACGGTGAAATACCGTCGGAATCAGCCGGCCTCGATAATCAGGCAGCCTTGATGCCGTCGTCCAGGTAGCGGTACGCCTTCACACCGGCGTCGTCCTTGAAGGCCTCGACGGTGATAGTGAAACCGGCCAGGGCGTTCGACACGAACTTCTTCTCGGTGACCGAGGTGATCTTGGCGTTCGGCAGCACGATGCGCAGCTTCTTGTCCTCGGTGACCATGTCGAAGATCCACGAGTGACGCGGCAGCGGGGTACCGGTCTCCTTGACCTGGTACAGCGCACCGGAGGTGGAGGTGGCGGCGGTCGGAACGACATTGCCCGCGCCGAAGACCTCGCTCAGCACGTCCTTGTCCCACACCGCATACAGGGTCAGACCGAAACGCACCGAGTGCTCGGTCTGCAGCTGCGCGATGATGTCCGCGTTCCAGTCCTTCACGGACTCGATCTTGCGCTCACCCATCGATTCGATACCGTCCTCGGACACATAGCCGAGCGCCTTGAACGCGGGATCGATGGAGCCAGCCGCAGCGGTCGGCAGCGCGGTAGCCAGCGGCGCCACCAGAACACCGCCGGTAACGGCGATGTTCGGAGTGCCGGCGCCAATGTACTTGCTGGAAGGCAGAGCCATTTTCGTTATCTCCCTTGGGATTTGCGCAGGCCCTAGGGATTGGATATTCATTTGTGACTGCCACTTACACGCAGTCAGGCGAGAACTTTGCCCCGCACAATCAAGTCGGTGACAATCGTGTACCGCGGAGCGGCAGTCACCGGATCAGTATCATTCTCTTCGCCGACATCCTCGACGTAGTCGCACCAGACGGTGCCGATATACCCGGGTGCGGCAGCATTAATAATGCCGCGCACCTTCGAAGCCAATTCCACAGCGTCGCCAGAATCATCGAAACACTCGAATACGACGCGGGGGCGATCAAGGATCCTGTTGGCGCCACGACGGCTCGGATAATCCTCAAGATCCAACAGATACTTGCGATCGTTACGCGAGACTCGAACCATTCGCGAGGGCCGCGGCTCAGGAGTCCTGGTTGCAACAGTTACGGAACTCGAAGGCTCGATGAGCCGAGAGGTAAGAAAATCCACTAAGGCCGCTTCGATACTGGAGAAAATGATCTGCTCATCCAAAACAGGAATACCTTTCAATCGATGCCGATATGAACTGTCGATCATCAATCAGAATATCGCCCCTTAGATAGGAAATCCGTCGAGCCAGTTGCCGGTCAGTAAATGCCGGGGCATATAGCTGGATTCGACTCGAACCGGAATCTCCATATCATATGCAATGCAAGCGATCGCCAAAGGCGCAAGTGCCACGCTGCCTGCAACATCCACGAGGCGATCAACATCTGATGTCCAATACACTTTATGTAGTTCAATGGCGTCTTTGAGTGCGGCATTGAAAGAGTCTTCACTCTTGAACACAAGCGAATAGAAGAGATTTATAGGAGGGTACAGGACGGTCTGTAGAAGCCCTTCCGGTGCAACCTTTACAACCTCTGCATACGAGGACTCTATCGAACACTTCAGTTTTTGAAACAATCCATCGCGCTGGAGCCAGAAAATCTGCAGGACATCCATCCAAAGAAATAGAAATTCATCTGCAACACTACTGGATCGAAGGCTGCCCGATGGGATGTCGCAAAGCTTGGCCATACGCGCTTGATCCCGACATATTACAGCGAGATAGAAGGAATTCAGCCAATTGTCCACATTAGCGAAACTATTAGGTCCAATTCTCGACAGCAAGCGCGACTTCTGTGAAATTAGAGATTCGACAGGGCCATCGTCGATGCCGGAAATGGCAAACATAGCGGTGCCTAGTTGCATCGCTATAGCAAACGACTCGCAAGTTTCAAAGTATTCCGCATCCTGGTCCACCCAACAATTAGTTTGCATTGCCAGAAGCGCAGTACCGAAGGCAAGCCCGATCGACTGAGGCATATCTTCGAGCGAGTCTATAAACATGGCCAGGTCTGATTGGACTTCCCTTGCTCGCACTAGATCGGCATTTGTCGGACTTCCATGACGGGTGATGACTACGGTCACGGGGTGCCGCCTTTACTGAGGTCGAAGTTCCGGGCAATGTAGCCATCATACAGGCCAATCCTCTTCCCACTTGAGTCGACAAAAGTAGCACTCTTACCCCGGACCTCGATATACATTATTCGATTCTCTCCGAATGCCTTGTATAGCGCACGAGCAACCCGGGCCGCCTCTCCGCGACTTTTCAGCATCGCTAGCAGAATGCTGAAGAAATACTGTTGAGTTCCCTCGAGAGCCTTCTTCCCATTCGGCAAAGCGCGTTCATTCAAGCTTGTGTACCTATCAGCCTTCGCTTCGACAACCATATATACCCCGTCTGGGAAATGGAGAATGTCATCGAACCTATCGTTGCCGTTGCCTGGCCCTTCGACCTCTACTCGCTTGCCGCCTGGGAAATTCTCAGGCTGTACCACTTCGCGCCAAACAGTCTCACCATAGATCTCAGAATTCTTGGTGGCTACATGATGCGCCGCCTTATAGTCGGCCGTTACCAGATCCAATTCTTTTTTATTCTTAGACGTTGGATTGTTCTCGTAGAGGTCTCTGGCCTTGAGCTTGAGATTTTTGTATTCGATAGATTTATCAACCGCGGTCCGCCTGTCGCTAGCAAACGGATCCATGATGTCCATAGTCTCCAAACTAGAATCTCTGCGTTCTCGATGGATTTCAAGCGAACCGTAGTGTGGCCTAAACGCAGGAGCCTTCTTACTAGCCAGATCCCAAACGCCGGCAGATACTTCAACAAGATGTGGAGGGGTTGTACCAGTGTGGTCGCGGACTTCGGTAAGCTTGCGCTGGCCGTTCTTTCTATAATAGGCATTCCGATAACCCGGATAAGTGTTCGCAAGCCAGACCTGGTACTCATCTACGGAATTGAAGTCGGCCGGTGTTTTCTTGATATCCGCTGGGACGTTCCACTGGGGTGACGTGGAGCGCCGAGAAGAACCTGATCGCGGCACTGACGAACCGCCTCGGTTACGCTGTTCAAATAGTCTTCCTTCCAGCCAGTTTCTAGATGCTGAGCCAGGTAAGGCATCGAATGGGCCTCCAGCGCCCACGCGGACCAACCCTCCGGTTGGAGGCGGACCATTGGACAGATCTTTTACAAATCTCTCGATCCACGCGTCGAGCTTGATGATTCCGGTGATGTTCCCCTCGGCGACTTCAGGTCGCTGGTTTCGAGTACGCGAAGGTCGCCCACTGTCGTCCAACCAAGCTTGCCGAGGCAAGTACTCAGTTCTACCGCTCTCCGACTGCAACCTCTCGAGCAATTCGGCTCGATTTGTACGGAAAGACTCCAGCGCTTGAGACATTGTTCGGGCTGCGGAAGCGCTGTTCAGCTGAACTGCTTTCGCAACTGCACGTGCTGAATCGACCATCTGTGAGCGCATCGCGTCTCGGAGTGCAGAGTCGGCGATTGATGAACGCCGAATTGCATGAACTGCTGCGTTCGTCAGCTCTGCGGCCTTCGCTGCGGTCGAAATGCTGGTCTTTGTTGCGGTGCCGAGCCCTCGGCCGATTCCTTTTGTTGGTAGGAGCAAGGTGAGAGCGCCGAAGGTCAGTTCGCCGGCTGTCTTTGAGGGGTGCTCTGTGGCGCCGCGGAGATCGGTCATCAGGAAGAACTGCGACCGGGTGTTGATGCTGTCGAAGGCGGCTTCTTGCCAGACGCGGACTACGGCGTCGGCGAAGCTGGTTTTTCCGCTGAGCCAGTCGCCAGTTGCTTTGCCTGCTGATATTGCTGTTTTGAAGTCGGCGGCGGTTGTGTCGAAGACGCCTTTGAGGATTCCGGTTGTCATGCCGTAGGCGAGCCCCGTCACGGGGTCCAGGCGCATGCCGATGTTCGCGAAGGGAATCTTTTGCGTCGGCAGCCTCGAGTCCCAGCCCATCAACGTGGCGATGTCGTTGTACTGGTTGCTGAAACCAGTCATGGAACTGAGGCCAAGCGCGAGGCCTCGTCCCTTTTCGAAGCCTGCATCCCAGGCGTTGCCTGCGGCATCCTTCAACTTCTGGCCGAAGGAGCGGGTGTCGACTTTCGGGGACTCGTCGTAATCCTCGTGGGATCCGTCCGGGTTCCAGACGGTGTATCGCCAGATGTCCTTGATCTGGATTTTTGTGCCGTCGGGCTGGTTGAAGGTGGTGGAGCCGTCGGTGTTTCGGGTGTAGTCGATCCACTTGCCGTTGTCGCCGAGGGCCCAGTCTCTGAGGGGGTTTCCCTTCAGGTCGAATCTGGTGATGTGGAGGGTTTTTCCACGGAAGTCCTGGGTTACTTCGAGTGAACCGGTGTCGTTCGGCGTGATGGTGACCATCCGCGCTTGGACGTCGTTGGAGAGGGTGCCGCTGACCTGCCCGGTGCGGGTGATGTGCAGGTTCTGGGAGGTGCGGGTGCTGTCCATTCCGGAGACGTCGACGCTGTGATCAGGGTTGTAGTTGCGTCTGAGGCCGTCGGTGCCGAGGTACCAGCCGGTCATATCCGGGCGGATTTCGCCCACCTGCTCGGTGTACGGGTTGCCCATCTCGTCGTGGTAGGTGCGGAAGATTTGTTGGAACTTGTCCTGGGTGAGGACCGTGACTTCCTGTTCACCGTTGTCCAGATAGGATGTGCCCCAGGTGTTTCCGGTTCGCATGTCGAGGTTGACCGAGGTTCGGCCGCCGTCGATGAGATCGGAGAGGATCGACGGGTTCGCCGGGTCGTCGCCGTCGGCCATCGTGTATTGGAGGATGTGACCTGGTGCGGCGCCGTTGGTTCCGGGCGAGTACGAGACCGACATGACGCCGCCGGCGTTCATCCACATCGTGTAGCCGCCCATGCCGTTGGCGACGCGGCGCAGGGTGACGGTTTTGCCGTCGGGCTTTTCGATGACCGAATCGACGGTCTGGCCTCCGGTTCCGGCAACGATCGTGTTGGTGATCTTGCCGAGGTTGGGATCCTGCACCACCCACGGTTGGCCTTCACCCTGATTCGGCGGTGCGCTGTTGCCGATGTCGAACATGGTCGGCCCGGTGTATGTGGCTTCCTTGAGCACGGGCTCGGGATCCGGTGTAGCCGTGGGCGCAACGCTGCTAGGTTGCGCGGTAACACCCGGTTGAGGGTGTGTCGGCGGCGCGGGTGCCGGCGGCTGGGGCTGTGTGGTGACGCCCGGTTGAGGGTGCGTCGGTGTCGTGGGCTGGGGGCGGGTTCCCTGGCCAGGGTTCGGCACCGTTCCGGGTCCGCCGTTACGGTATCCGTCGTTGCCGAGGTTCGAGAATGCGTCGGGATCGGCGACGAACGCGGAGCCTGGTAGGACTACGTCGGGAGCTTGGGTGCGTGTGTCGGAGAGCAGCGTGTTGACGCTGTGGATCCGTGCCAGTCGCTGGGCAGCGTCAGCGGGTGATTTGACCGGAATGTCGTAAGTGCGGCCGCTGCTGGTTGTTTCGGTCGGAGTGATCGGCATGATCACTCCTGACGGGTGTGCCGGGCTTGTTCGATGCGCTGGCGGAGCTGGTCGACGAGGGTGGCGTAGGCGTCGGTTTTGGTGGGGGCTTCGGCGGCCAGGCCGCGGGGGTGGGTGGCTACCCAGAGGCCCTCGTCGGTTTTGGTGACCTGGATGTCTTCGAGGTTGTAGAAGTCTTCGGGGTCGGGGGCGGGCCAGTTGCCGGCGGCGTCCTTGGTGATGTGGATGCCGGTGTCGAAGACGCCGGGCTGGCCGCCGGGGGTGGCGGTCCAGCGGATTTCCTCGAGTTCGGGGTGGACTCGGACGCCTCGCTGGACGAGGTATTCGGCTACTCGGACAGCCTGTTTGATGCTGGTTACCGTGGGTTCGGCGAGTTTTCGGCCGACTTCGCTGCGCCATTCGGGGAGGTGGATGACGGAGAGTTCTTCGGCGAGCGCCTTGACCTCGGGGGACGGTTCGTCAGTCTGGCGGGACTCGGTGAGCTTGCCGGAGAGGGACTGCTGGATGAGGGCGAGGAATTCGGGGGTGACCAGCTGGCCGGTATCGGTTTTCACGTACTCGGAAGGGGGCTGGTGGTTGCCGAAGCGGATGGATTCGACGACTTCCTTGTCTGGCATCGGATTCAGGACCTTCCGGGACGAGGGCATGGCAAAACCCCGGGCCCATTCCGGGCTCGGGATCGGTGGGTGGGACGGGTCCCGCCCCGGAGTGGGGAGGGCCGGGGACGGGACCCTTTGCGCCCCTTCGGCATAACGAACGGGGTCTGCTACTGCGGGCTATCTGCGGAAGACGGGTGCACCGGAAATGGGCGGAGTATCAGCCCTTGACGATCGCGTCGGTGTAATGGACGTACGCCCACGCGAAGGTGGACTGGTGAGCTTTGACCCCACTGCTCGGCATCCCGTGCCGCCGCAATAACGCGCGTGGTGTGGCGCGTATGCCACTGTTGCCTCGACAACTCCCTGTTGTCGGGGCACGCGGTCTAACTAACCGGTAGAACCTTCTTGGCACGGTAAACCGTGTTGTACCAACCGAACGGGGTATGAACCACACCGAGCGGATGATTCTGCAGTCCGGAATCCAAATCGATGTCCGGAGGCAGCCACTCGGGGTAGCGCTTCACATCGATCCGGTAAACCTCCCCGAGGTTGTCCGGGTCGTAGCGGACGAAGGCGGTAATCGATCCTTGATCGCCTTTGGGTTCAAAACGCCAAATGTCGATGAATCCAGCACAGAAGAACTGGTCGTTCAGCATCGACACGTTGACTTCCATGATGCGGCCTGGAAGCAAGTGACACCCCTTTCTAGTTGGAGAGTGCCCCGATACTCGGCCTCGGGACAACGGCACTGCACAGGCGGGAAGGATCGAACTTCCGACACACGGTTTTGGAGACGGCTGCTCTACCACTGAGCTACGCCCATTCGGGCTGTTCGACCGGGCGCGTGCCGATCAGGTTGCCAACCTGGCATCGCATATGCCGTCAGATGCCATGACGGTTGCGGAAAGCTGAGGAGTCGAACCCGGGACACAATGCCCGCCTCCGGTTTTCAACGTGGCAGATCCCGTGATGTCATGGGATCGCTCGGTTGTATTCGACTTCGTCCATCAGTTCCCTGGACATGTGCAGTTCCGGGATGCGGCCGTGCTGAGCGGCTTCTATGACACCCCGCAATACCGCGAGAGCTTCACGGAAAAGCCCTGTCACTCTGGTCAATTCGCGTATCGAAGCTTCCTGGGCGGCCTCGACGGCGTCGAGGCGGCCGGTGACGTCGCGCAACTCCTGCGATACCCGCGAGAGTGTTTTGATCGCGATGTCGTTCACGTCCTTGGCCGCCGCGACCTCGTGCCGCAGGCTGGTCATGGGCTGCATGCGGCGGGTGCGCAGCCAGGTGAAGAAGGTCGACGTACCGGTTCCACCGAGGAAGGTGGCCACGGCGAGTAGCAGTGTCTCGAACAAGCGATCACCCGGCCTGCGGTGCGGCGATCTCGTCGATGGCGGACACGAGGGCCGGTTCGTTCTTGACGATCCAGACATTGGTGCTGCGCAGCGCCTCCATCACCACCAGCAAAGTGGCGCCCACACCGGCGTATTCGGCCGGCGCGAACTGGAACAGGGCCGCGGAGACCGCCAGCACATTGATGATTCCGCCGATGACGGAGACCACTGCCTTCGCATTGCGCGACACGAACGCGCCCGGAGCGCTCATGATGTGGCCTTCGGAGCCGAAAGCAGGTCCTGCTGCAGCTTCGCCACCGCGTCGACCAGAGTCATGTTCTGCCCCTGGGCATTGCGACCGAGTTGCGGCCAGCCTTGACCGTCCGGGCCGCGGAGCTGACCCCAGATTTCCTGGACCTTCTCGTACAGGTCAGCCTGCTGGGCATCTGTGAGCGCCATGAGGACTCCTTGAGTAGTAGATGGTGCCAACCCGAGCAAAGCGCGGAGTTGGTCGAGGGTGCCGAGGAAGGCGTTGGCGTCGACTCGATGCCCGGCGACCACGGCCGCGTCGGTGAACTGGAGGATGTCGACGTTCTTGCCGCCGAAGCCGGTCCAGAAGGGGGAGTCGTCGCCCGGATACAGCGCCGCGGCGGGAGCCGAACCGTAGACGTAGCTCGACTGGATCAACCCGGGCACGGTCGACACGTCCGGACAGCCGATCCGCTGCCAGTACCAACGGGGCAGGTAGGAAAGGTTGATCTGGCGCCCCCGGGCGTTCACCGCGTTCACGAACGCCCAAAAGGTCGACAGATCACCGGAATCCGCTTCGAAGTCGACCATGGTCGCCGCGTCGCCGAGATGGGCGATATACAGGTCGGCCTGGCCTTCGACGTCGGCGTCGCCCCTGAGGTAGTGATAGCCCGCCACCAGTAATCCGTTGGCGTGGGCTGCATCTCGATACGCCGGCCACGTGTGGTCGGCGAAGCGGTCTCCTTCAGAGACCTTGGCAAAGACGAATCGAAACCCTTCGCGGGCGACCTGCGCCAGGTCGATGTCCGGACCGTTGTTATTGGAGATGTCGATCCCGAAGATGGTCATGGAGCTCTCCTCATGTTGTGTGCCGCCGGAATTCGAGTCACCGACCTGGCGAGCGGCCGGTTACAGCCCGAACAGCGGCAGGACCAGCGGAATCAGGTCGCCGATCAGCTTGATGAGATCTTCGGCAATGGTGATCACTCCGTTCACCCCCTCTCCGGATAGCGGTTGAGGATCGCGGCCAGACGATCGCAGAAGCCGCCGGTGATGTAGGCGGTGGTGTGCTGACCACCGTTCAGATAGCCCTCCATCAGCGCCGCGGCCTGCGACCACCGGTCCCAGATTCGGAGCGGATGCGACCAGGAGCCGAACTGCATTGCCTGCCAGCGATTTCGACGGATGCGGTCGGCCAGGTCGCGGGTCCAGCCGCCCATGTCGGCGAAACTGAAGGCGGATACCGTGTCGGCGAGGGTGCGAAGCGGCGAATCCGGGGGGCATGAGGTGATTCCATCCGCCGGGTTCGCGACCTCCCAGGTCGGAAACTCGTCGGGCCAAGGCCCGCGCTGACCATTGATGCCGAAGCCGACAGCGTTCGGATCGATCGAATCTCCCTGCATACGCAGCGGATTGGCCAAATTCGCGGCCCAGGCCAGTTCGCAGTCGGGGTACTCGCCGCGAGCCTTTGCCTCGAGGAAGCGGGTAACCACCTCCGCGCCGAGGCTGTAGCCGAGGAGTCCGACCTTGTTCGGGGTGGCGTGGATTGCCCGCACCAGGGCGGTGATGCCCTGGTCGATGGATTGCTGTTCACTGCAGCCGCCGACACCGAGTTGCGGATTGGCGGGGCCGATGGCGGCGGGGTAGTCGACGTCGGGGCCGATTTCGTAGATCGCCGGGTCAAGCTGCCGGGTCACCGCGGTGAGCATGTTCACCGGGGATCCGAGGGGTTCTCCGGTACCGCGGCAGGTCAGGACGGTGATCACGCGGAATCGCCTTTCGGTCCGGTGGATAGCGGACGGCCCCACCCGCGAATGAAGGCTGCGGGTGGGGCCGTCGAGGTCTGGGTCCCGCCCTCGGGTTCGAGGGATTCGAGGGCGGGACCGTGGCACCCCTGTGCTGCTGCGGCGTCTGCGACCGCGAACCACCTGCGGGAGACGGGCGCACGAGGGGTGAGCATGCGGCGGGCTCTGATCCCGCGTTCATACCTGCGAAAGGGTTTCGGGGGCCGGCCACATGGGTCTTGGGAAAGAGCCGGTGGCCTTATCATCGATATCTGTTGCAGTACAACAACTCTCGAACCAAGCCGGATCGTCAGGAATGGAAACCGTTGGTGGAGTGATGATTCCCGTGAGTTCGGGAGGAAGGCACAACTGTGGCGCTGCAGATAGCTTCACTTAAGCGGCGAGGAATGTCAACACCCAAGATCAAATCTCTTGAAAAGCGCTGGTAGAAGCCACTTCAGAGATCAGCTGCGGCGACCGGAGTCCGGCACCAGGCGCCCTGCGGCGGCCAACGAATCGAACGCCGCCGACTTCCGGGGGCACCTGCCGGCCGGGCATTCACGGTGGAGACGCATGATCTCGTGGGCACTCTCTACGGACAGCGGGGTACTGGGTGCCGTATGCCCGGCCATCTCGATCAACTCGAGCAATGAATAGTTCATGACAGACCTCCTGGTCAGGGATGCGGGAACGACAAAAGGCCACCGAACCGGGCGGGGAGCTGCGGTCGGCGGCCTTGGAACCGTGACTTTGTCTTCGCGACAAGGGATCACGCAAATGCATGGACTTGCGGTGACACCACCCCGATAGAGGTGCCATGGGCCTTCAGGAGGCGAGTTCGTCCACGACGTGAAGTCGCGATGGATGCGCGTCGGCGCGGGATGAGGCTGATTTCCGACGACGCATCGGGTACGCCAGGTGCGCGTCCAGCACCTCACCGAGGATGAACTGCTCCGGCCAATCCGACGCCCAGGGTCCCGGCACCGGGGTAACCCGGCCGGCATCACGCAGCGTCTGAATACGACGGACTGTCACCGAGCGGAACGGCTCACCCAATTCCTTTGCAAGCGTGACGATTCCCGACGCATTGAGGCGAGCCCGCCGAGCATTCTCGAGCGCCGCGGCGTCGACCGCAATCTGTTCCGATTGTGGGCATACCACTCGTTCGGCAGCCTCGACGGCCGCGCGGATGTCGGCCGGCGCCGCATCGACGCCTTCGGTCATGGCGAGCGCGATGAGGTTGGCACGGAGCCAGCGAGCCAATCCGGCCGTCGACGTCCGGCCGTCGTACTCGATGGCGCGTTGTTCACAAACGAGCCGGACCCATGCGACCAAGGTCGCGTGCAAGTGGTCGCGCACCTTTGCCGCACCCACACTGAAGGGCAGCGGCTGATCGCTGGATCGAGAACTCACGCGAGTGCGGGCCGGCCCCAGACGCGCTTGCCCGTTTACTGCGTCCTGCAGATCCTCCGACAGGCCCGGCACCCCATCCAGCAATGTGGCGAGATCACGGAGTGCACCCTCGTCCAGATACAGATGGGTCGAGGCATCCTGACACATCAGGCCACCTCGCCTTCGACGGCAGCGATCCCAGGGATGAAACCAGCTGGATCCCGGTCGAGCGCACAGGCGATCAGCACCAACTCGCTGACCGTGAACCGTCCGTTCGCGGCGAGCTTGGCCGCAAGCGAGGCCTCAGCGAGGCCGGTTTGCGCAACCAACTGCCCGATGTCCATGCGTAGACAACCCAGCGCCCATGCGACCCTGTCGGCGATATGTCGATTCAGCAAGTCCATACGGACCACCGTATGGTCCGAACGGACTTCCATCAAGTCCAAACGGACCTGTTATCTGATCGTTACCTCAACCTATGTTTGAGCTGAGAAGCTGCTGGGACTGTTTGCAATAACTCCATTTGGACTTCATGATGGTCCATATGGAACTGCGGGACCTCCACGACGGCATCAACCGCGCAGTGGGTGAAGAACTCCGCGCTGCCCGCGCGCGACGCGACTACACACGGGCTCAGCTCGCGGCGGCGTCAGGCGTCGCGGTCAGTACCATCCAGCGCTTCGAGAACGGGGAGCGCTCCCCCGATATGCATCAGCTGTTCGCACTATGCAATGCACTCGATATCTCGCCGCTCGAGGTCATGGACCGTGCCGTTCAGTTCGTCAAGCGAAGCCGGTAGCAGCTCCCCCAACTCCCAGCCAATGACCTCCGACGCCAGGAACAGGTCGGCGACCGTCGCCTTGCCGCACATGATTCGCTGCGCTAACTCGACACCCAACTGACCTGCTACCAGGGTCAGGCTTTCCGCATCGAAAACCTGAGTGAACCACGCGGCCAACGCTTCTGCGGACACGGCGCAAATACCCCTTCATACCAGCCCGCGAACAGCGGACCACCAATCCGTCGACCCGACCGGGTCATGAAAGACCGCCGACGAGTCGATGGTGGCAACATGGCACTACGCCGCGCCTGGTCGACCCCCACGACAGCAACTACCCACCGCCCGGCCCCCAAATGCCGCGCGGTACACAGACCTAACGCATACATCCACCTGTCCGTGATGCCCTGGGGCACAACACCTTCGAATCAAGGTCAACGAGCGGAGTATACACATTCCGCCAGACAATCCCCGGTTCATCTCTGACACAATGGATCTGAGCGATTAAGAGCCTGTACAGAACTATCGACAGGTTGGACGGGACTCCATTGACCTGCGCCGATGCACAGTGAAATCACCTGCCATTAACCACATTTCGCGGCGAAGGAACATACATACGAAGTCGCAACAGGCGGATTGACAATGACTATTCGTGCCAATTATTCCGAAGTTCGGTTCGCCGGCGCTGGGCCCGGCGGCTGCGCCGGGGCATGGACAGGGGAGGTCGGCGGGTTGGGGGTGGAGGTGGTCCGGGGAGCCGGAGTCGCGGTCCGGATCACCAGGTTGACCGGGCCCGAGCTCGCTGGGGCCGGGACGGTGCGGGGGTTGGAGGGCGTGGAGTTGGGGTCGGCGCTGCCGGGGGACGGCAGGGGGATGGTGATCCGTGAGCGGTCGTCGGGGGTGGGGCGCAGCGGGATCGCCGGGGGGACATTGCCCGGGGTGACGGGAATTCGGGTACCGGGGACGGTGTTGGTGGGGTCGGGGTAGGTCGGGACCGTTGTGTCCGGGGTCGCGGCGCCCGGGGTGACGGGGTCCGTGGTGATGGGGGCCGTGGTGGTGGGGGCGAACGGGTCGGATTCCGTTGGGGTGGGCTGGGTTTGTGGGGACTGGGGGTCGGGGAAGGGGAGGTTGGGGTCGGCCGGGGTTGCGGCGGCGGGGAAGTCGGTGAGGGCGGGGCCGACCTCCATGGCGGAGGCGGGGGTGGGGAGGCCGCCGTCGGGGGCGGCGGAGTATTCGGCGCGCAGGATGTGGTTGTCGCGCACCAGGACTCGGCCGGAGGTGACCTCGACGGCGCTGGTGGTGCGGGAGTCCTCCTTGTCGGTGCCGAGGTACATCTGGCAATCGGTGGTGTCGCAGGTCTGGGCGTAGGAGTAGCGGTCTTCGGCGAGGGCGTAGGAGCGGGCGGCGATGGCCTGGGCGCGCAGGGCCTCGGCGCCGCCCTGGTCGGCCCAGCCGGGGACCATTTCGGCGGGGACGACGCCCTTGAGGTAGTCGTCGAGGTCGACCTCGTTGACGGTACGGGGGGAGCCGTTGTCGAGGGCGACGCCGAGGACGCCGCGGTAGGCGTTGCCGCCGCAGATCTCGAGTTGCTCGTTGGCGGGGCGGTCGGTGCCGTCGGTGACGGGGTAGGCCCACGGGTCGTCGGTGCCGCCCTCCCAGAGGGTGTTGCCGTCGCAACCCTGGGTGATGGTGACGTCGGCGCCGGTGGCGGTGGGCGTCAGATGCGCGGCCTGGCCGGGGATGACACGGCGGCCGGCGACGTAGAAGACGGAGTCGGAGGCGAGGTCGAGGGTCTTGCCGTCCTGCTCCATGAGGCGGACGCGGACCGTGGTCCGACCGACGTCGGCGAGATCGGCCCCGGAGTAATAGGTGGCCAGGATGCGGTCGGCGTTCCAACCCGCCACGGCCTTGTCGAAGGCGCCGTTCTGGCTCAGGCCGCGCCCGTGACCGGCGCCGGCGGTGAAGAGGAAGGCATTGTCGGGCCAGGCCCAGACCAGTACTGCGATGCCGCCGGTGGTGGCCGCGACGGCGAGGGAGAGGGTGAGCAGACCGCGCCGTCTACGGCGCTTGGCTAGGTACCCGTTCGGCATGTCATACCCGTTCTGTCGAGAGCCGAAGCTACATTCGAGTTACCCCGAAACTAAGCCTCAACCATACGTTCAGGGAATGTGACAGTAGGGACTAGTGTGATCGTTGATGCGCCAAGTAGCAAGCTTGTGCTCCGGGCGCGGTTAGACGGATTTACCTGAATGGGAGATGCTTGTGCCGTATCACAAACCGAAACCCGCGTATGCGCTCCCGGTCATCACCGTCCTCGCGCTGTCCGCTCCCGTCGGCATTCTGGCGCTGAGCGATTCCCGAGATGTCCGGAACGCCGATGAAAGCAATTGGGCAGCTATACCTGCACAAATGGCAGAAGTCGCCCTGGACTCGGCGCCCGATATCGTCCTGCCGCTGCGCGAGCTCACCGGGCTGGACCTGCCCGACCTGCGGCTGTCCGATCTGCGAATGCTGCCGCTGCCCAGATCGATTCCGATCCCGCCGGATCTCATTCCGGGGGTCCAACTACCCAGCGAGATTCCGCTACCGCGGCTGAACGGCTCGCCGCAGCAGCCCGTCGGGCCCGCATCCGACACCGGGCCGCACGTCACCCGCCCCACCCTCCCGGGCTCGCTCCCCAACGCCACCATCGTCACCCCCGGTTCCGCCCGGCCGACCGGTCCGGCCGCGAGCGTGCCCGGCTTCATCGCCGAACCCGGGCCCGAGGTCTCCGGGCCGCCGGGCGCCGAAACCCCTTCCGCGCCAGTGGCTCCCGCGGCCACACCGGCTCCCGGTGGTCGAACACCGATCGCCCCGGCCGATTCCGGGGTGCCGGCGCCGATCCCGACCGCCGACAATCCGGCCGCCCCCGGCCCGCATCCCGTGCCCGGTCTCACCGGTGACCTGCGGACCCCCGCGCTGAACGCGGGCGCGGTGCCCGCCGATCTGGTCGACAAGGTCGGCGCACAGGTCAAGGAGCTGACCCGGGACACCCCGTTCAGCATGGTCGCGCTCACCGCGCCGAACCTGGCCGGCACCACCACCAAGCTCCGCGCCCAGCGTCCCGATGGCACCTGGGGACCCTGGTACGACGCCGAAACCGAGAACGGCAGGGACCATCCCGCGCCGGGCAAGCGCACCGGCACCGAGCCGATCTACGTCGGCAATACCAAGACCGTGCAGATGCTGGTGACCCGCACGCCGGCCGCCGCGCCCGCCGAACCCAAATCGCTGGACGACGGTTCGGCCGATCCGGCGCAGATCAATCTGGAGAAACTGGCCGCGGTGCTGATCGATCCGGGCCGCGGCAACATCGACGAGAATCTGCAGACGGTGGCGGCGCCGCTGCCCGGCGGCGGGCCCAAGGTGATCACCCGCGCGCAGTGGGGCGCGGACGAATCGCTGCGCTGCGAGGAACCCACCTACGACGACGGCGTCAACGCGATCACCGTGCACCACACCGCGGGTCGCAACGACTACACCAAGGCCGAGTCCGCGGGCATCGTGCGCGCCATCTACTCGTATCACGCGAAGACGCTGGGCTGGTGCGACATCGGCTACAACGCCCTGGTCGACAAGTACGGGCAGATCTTCGAGGGCCGCTACGGCGGCCTGGACAAGCCGGTCGAGGGCGCGCACGCGGGCGGCTTCAATATCAATACCGCGGGCGTCGCGCTGATGGGCGACTACGAGGACGAGACCCCGACGGACGTGTCCATCCAGGCGATCGGCAAGTACATCGGCTGGCGGGCCAAGGTTGCGGGCATCGAGCCCGAGGGTCAGACCACCATGTACTCCGAGGGCAGCGACTACACGAAATACGCTCTGGGACAGGCGGTCAAGCTGCCGAACATCTTCGCGCACCGCGATGTCGGCAACACCACCTGCCCGGGTGACGCCGCCTACGCGCTGATGGACAAGATCCGGCAGATCGCCGAGGACGTGGCGGCCGGCACGAACGCGCCCGAGGATCCCGGTCCGACGCGGGTCCGTCCCGGCCAGAACGCGGGCAATCCGCAGCCCGCCCCAGCCCCCGATGCCGACGGCCAGGCGGATCTGGCCGCCCTGGCCGATCTCACCCAGAAGATCCTGGACATGCTCGACCGCAGCCCGGTGGCCCGCTACTGGAACGATCAGGGTGGCGCGAACGGCCCACTGGGACAACCGAAAGCGGAACCGATCGCCTTGGCGGACGGCGGCCAGTACGGCCAATTCACCAATGGCTACGTGTATGCCTCGCCGACCGGTCAGATCTTCTCGGTGGTCGGCAAGATTCTGGAGCGCTTCCTGCAATTGGGTGCGGGCACAGGCCTTCTCGGCCTGCCCACCAGTAATGAATATCCGGTCCAGGACGGCGTCCGCACCGACTTCCAGAACGGCGCCCTGATCTTCAACAAAATCACCGGAATCGTCACCACCGTCCTGAAGAACTACGGCGCCGTCCAGGACCCCATCCCCGGCAAGCACATCCCCGCCCCCGGCACCCCGGCCCAGGCCGCCCCCATCCCCGCGGCCGCGCCCCGCTAGACGGTCAGGACCACCAGCGTTCGAGGGTGCGAGCGACGCCGTCCTCGATATTGGAGGGGGCCACCTCGTCGGCGGCGGCGATGGCCTCGGGGTGGGCATTGGCCATGGCGACGCCGTGACCGGCCATGAGCAGCATGGGGACGTCGTTGGGCATGTCACCGAAGGCGATGAGGGAGCTGTGCTGGACGCCCAGGCGCTGTGCGATGGTCGCGAGGCCGGTGGCCTTCGTCACGCCGGGGGCGGACAGTTCGATCAGGCCGTTGTCCGTCGAGTAGGTGAGGTCGGCGCGGCCGGCCAGGTGCGGGTCCAGCACGGCGCGCATGTCCGCGCTGGCGGCGCCGGGTAGGCGGATCAGCATCTTGATCGCGGGCGCGGAGATGACCTCGGCGCGGGAGACCTGGGTGTCGTCCGGATTCAGCCAGGCGTGCTCGTACTCGGGCGAACTGACGAACTGCGGTGTGGCCGCGTCGTGCGCGCTGGAACCGACCCGTTCCGCGGCCAGGCCGCAGCCCGGCAGCAGGCGCTCGGCCAGATCGGCCGCCCAGGTGAGGGTTTCGATATCCAGGGTGCGGGTGTCCAACACCCGATCCGCAGCGCTGTCGTAGATGACCGCACCGTTGCCGCACACGCACAGCGGCGAGAAGCCGAGCCCATCGACGACCGGATCGATCCAGCGCGGCGGCCTTCCGGTGGCGAGCACGAACGGCACCCCGTCCGCGAGGAGGGCGTTGATCGCTGCCTTGGTGCGGGCGCTCACCTGCTCACGGTGGTCGATGAGCGTGCCGTCCACATCGGAGGCGACCATCTTGGGTTTGGGCAGGTGAAAGAGCGTCACCTACTCCATCCTGCCTCGAGCCACGACCGGTGCGCCCGTGGATTCCGGACCTCGCCGTACAAAAGAGACCTTTCGGACACCGCTCCGCACCACACCACCCCACGACCCCCACACCCACCAGGACGCGCGCAATAACACACGGATTGCCGTGCCATCCGCGGTCCGTACCCCGCGTTTACGGTTCTCACTCCCTATGATCTGGGGCAGAACTCGACCCCGAAAGGGAATGATGGCCGGTTTTCTGCTGCGACGTGCGCTGAACTATGTCGTGCTGCTGGTGCTGGCGTCGTTCCTGACCTTCAGTCTCGCGTCCCTCACCTTTCGCCCACTCGACAGTCTCGAGCATCGCAACCCGCGCCCGCCGCAGTCGGTGATCGATGCCAAACGCGATGAGCTGAAACTGGACGTGCCGATCCCGCAGCGCTACACGGAGTGGGTCGGCGGCATCGTGGCACACGGCGATTTCGGCAAGACCATGGCCGGACAGCCTGTGAGCGAGGAGCTGCCGCGCCGCATCGGGGTGAGCCTGCGGCTGCTGATCATCGGATCCGTGCTCGGCACCCTGCTGGGTGTGCTGATCGGCGCGGCGGGCGCGATCCGGCAATACAAACTCAGCGACTACGTCACCACCGTGTTTTCCCTGCTGCTGCTGAGCACTCCGGTATTCCTGCTGGCGACCCTCTTGAAATACGGTGCGCTGGAGACCAACACGCTGACCGGGACGCAGGTCTTCTACTACACCGGTGAGACCTCCGCGAACGTCGTGCACGGCGCGTGGAACCAGTTCGTGGATCGCCTCCAGCACATGGTGATTCCAACGCTGGGCCTGATCCTCGGCGCGGCCGCCAGCTACAGTCGTTATCAGCGCAACGCCATGCTGGACGTGCTCCAGAGCGATTTCATCCGAACCGCCCGCGCCAAGGGGCTCACCCGCACCCGTGCCCTGTTCAAGCACGGCTTGCGAACCGCGCTCATCCCCATGGCAACGCTGTTCGCCTACGGATTCGGCGGACTCGTCACCGGTGCCGTCTTCACCGAGAAGATCTTCGGCTGGCACGGCGTCGGTGAATGGCTGGTGGATTCGATCACCGCGCAAGACCTGTACCCGGTGGTGACCATCACCGCGTTCGCTGCCCTGGTGATCCTGCTGTCGGGCCTGCTCTCCGACATCGTCTACGCGATTCTCGACCCCAGGGTGCGTGCCTGATGACCGAAACCGAAATCATCGTCGCGGGCACGCCCGAACCCATGGCGGCGGGCCGCCGCAAACTGGTGGTTCGGCGCTTCCTCCGTAACAAGGTGTCAGTGACGGCCCTGGCGATCCTGCTGCTGATGCTGATCCTCTGCTATGCACTGCCGCCATTGCTGAAATACGACTACCAGCAGCTCGATTACACGGCCTTGCTGAAGCCACCGAGTTCACGACATCCGTTCGGCACCAATCAGATCGGTCAGGACATCCTCGCGCAGACGTTGCGCGGACTACAGAAGTCGCTGATCATCGGCTTCTCGGTCGCACTGATCTCCGGCACCATCGCGGCCGTAATGGGATCGGTGGCCGGGCTGCTCGGTGGATGGACCGACACCGCCATCATGTGGGTGGTCGACCTGATGCTGGTGATGCCGAGCTTCATCATGGTGGCCCTGTTCGCGCCGCGTATGAAGGGCAGCGGATCCGTCCTGCTGCTGATTCTGCTGTTGTCCCTGTTCAGCTGGATGATCAGCGCACGTCTGATACGCGGGCTCACACTGAGCCTGCGGGATCGCGAATTCGTCCGGGCCGCACGGTATATGGGCGCGCCGGCCCGGACGATCATCACCACGCACATCCTCCCCAATATCGCCTCCATCCTGATCATCGACACCACCCTCGCCGTGGGTGCCGCGATCCTCGGCGAATCCGGGCTCAGCTACCTGAATTTCGGTGTGCAGCCGCCCGACGTCTCCCTGGGCACTCTGATCGCTGCGGGAACCAAGTCGGCATTGACCTATCCGTGGCTGTTCATGTTCCCGGGCGCGTTCCTGATCACGATCGTGTTGTGCGCCAATCTGGTCGGTGACGGTCTGCGCGACGCTTTCGACCCGACCGCGAAGCGGGCGCGCTCACGTCGCAAGGATCGCGGGAGCAAGGCCGAGAACGCCGGAAAGGCCAAGGCATGACGGACAAGACGGTTCGCACCACTACCGCCCCGCTGCTCGAGGTCTCCGATCTGCGCGTGAGCTTTCCCGGTGAGGAAGGCCGCATCGACGCCGTGCGCGGTGTCAGCTACACCGTGCAGGACGGCGAGGTGCTGGCCATCGTCGGTGAATCCGGCTCCGGAAAATCGGTATCGTCACTGGCGATCATGGGCCTGCTACCCGATCAGGCGCGGGTGCAGGGGTCTATCCGTCTGCGCGGGCAGGAATTGCTCGGCATGGATGACCGGCAGTTGTCCACGCTGCGCGGCAGCAAGATCTCCATGGTTTTCCAGGACCCGCTCTCGGCGTTGACGCCGGTGTACCAGGTCGGTGACCAGATCGCCGAAGCGCTGCTGGCACACGGGAAGATGAGCAAGCGCGAGGCCGCCCAGAAGGCGGTGGAACTGCTCGACCTGGTCGGCATCCCCGATGCGGCCGTGCGCGCCAAGGCTTTTCCGCACGAGTTCTCCGGCGGTATGCGGCAGCGTGTGGTGATCGCCATCGCCATCGCCAATGATCCCGAGCTCATCATCTGCGACGAGCCCACCACCGCACTGGATGTCACGGTGCAGAAGCAGATCCTGAATCTGCTGCGCAAGGCGCGCGACATCACCGGCGCCGGCGTCGTCTTCATCACGCACGACATGGGTATCGCGGCCACGCTCGCCGACCGGGTCGCGGTCATGTACGCGGGACGGATCGTCGAAACCGCGCGTACCACAGAACTTTTCAACACACCTAGGATGCCGTACACGGTCGGCCTGCTGGGTTCCATCCCGCGGCTGGACGGGCCGGCGCGGGTGCCGCTGGTGCCCATCGCCGGTGCGCCACCGGCCATGCACGAGCTGCCGCCGGGGTGCCCGTTCGCGCCGCGGTGCCCGGTCGCGGTCGAGGACTGCCTGGCGGCCGAACCACCCCTGCAGGACACCGAACCCGGCCATCGCGCTGCCTGCATCCGGGTGGCCGAGGTCGGATCCGCGGAGCTGTTCACGGCCTATCGCCGCGAGGTGCCGCCCGCCGAGATCCCCGTCCCCACCGATGAGCAAGTGGTCCTGCGGGTTTCGGAGTTGAAGAAGACCTTCCCGATCACCTCCGGTGTGGTTTTCAAACGCCGGACCGGTGAGGTGAAGGCGGTCGACGGCGTCAGCTTCGAGATCAAGTCGGGCCGCACGCTCGCGCTGGTCGGCGAATCCGGTTCCGGGAAATCGACGACGCTGACCCAGATCATGGAGCTCGTCGCGCCGGAGAGCGGCCGCATCGAGGTGCTCGGCAGCGATGTCGCCACCCTCACCAAGACCCGCCGCCGCGAAATCCGTCGCAAGCTCCAGATCGTGTTCCAGGATCCGTCGGCCTCGCTGGACCCGCGGCTGCCGATCTTCGACGCGCTCGCCCAGCCGCTGCGCATCGACGGCCGTTCGAACAACGAAATCCAGCGCCGGGTACGGGAATTGCTGAATCTGGTCGGCCTGCGCCCAGAGCACGCCGACCGTTATCCCGCCGACTTCTCCGGCGGGCAGAAGCAGCGCATCAATATCGCGCGGGCGCTCGCCCTGGATCCGGAGATCCTGGTGCTCGACGAGCCGGTGTCCTCGCTGGATGTCTCGATCCAGGCCGGGGTGCTGAACCTGTTGCGCGACCTGCAGGCCGAGCGCGGACTGTCGTATCTGTTCGTGTCACACGACCTGTCGGTGGTGCGCAATCTGGCGCACGACATCGCGGTCATGTATGGCGGCCGGATCGTCGAATACGGTGCGGCCGAGCAGGTTTTCGGCGATCCTCGGCACGAGTACACCCGCGCCCTCATCGACGCTGTCCCGGTCCCGGTCGTTTCGGGATAGGGGCGCAGAGTGTTCCAGCAATACTCCGACGGAAGGAGCAACCGGTGAGGATTCGCTCGATCGGCTCGAGGCTCGCGGTCCCACTGGTCGCCGTGGCACTGGTGGCGACCGGATGCGGTGGCGGTGACAACACCTCCCCGCAGGGCAAGGCCGAACTCGGCACCACCAGTGATATCAACCCGCACGATGTCGCGGACCTGAAGGACGGCGGCAATCTGCGGCTGGCCATCTCGGCGTATCCGGCGAACTGGAACACGCTGAACATCGATGGCAATGACATCGAGATCACCGGCGTGGAGCGGTCGATGATGCCGCGCGCCTTCGTGTCCGACGCGGCCGGCAATCTGTCCGTCGACACCAATTACTTCACCGATATCCAGCTGACGAATACCAATCCGCAGCAGGTCACGTACACGATCAATCCGAAGGCATTCTGGTCCGACGGGTCGCCGATCACCTGGGAGGACATCGCCTCCCAAGCCAATGCGCTCAGCGGCAAGAACAAGGATTTCCTGATCGCCAACAGCCAGGGCTTCGACCGCGTCGGGAAGATCGAGCGCGGGGTTGACGACCGGCAGGCCGTCATCACCTTCGACAAGCACTTCGCGGAGTGGAAGGGCCAGTTCGCGGGCAACTCCTTCCTCTACCCCAAGTCCGTGACCAGCACGCCGGAGGCCTTCAACAAGAGCCTGGTCGACGCCATCACGACGACCGCGGGCCCGTTCGTCGTACAGTCCACCGACCGCGGTCAGGGCCGAATCGTCCTGGGCCACAATCCGAAGTGGTGGGGCGCGACGCCGAAGCTGGACACCATCACGTTCAGCATCCTCAACAGCCAGGCGCTGATTCCGGCCCTGCAGAACAATGAGATCGACGCTGTCGGCATCGGCAGCCGCGACGATCTCAAGACCGCGCAGAGCACCGACGGCGTGGCCATCCGCCGCGCGCCCGGTAATCAGTGGTCGCACTTCACCTTCAACGGCGCGCCCGGATCGATCCTCGCCGACCCCAAGCTGCGCGTGGCCATCAGCAAGGCCGTCGACCGGCAGGGCATCGCGACCGCGATCCAGAGCGGACTGGTGAACGACCCGAAGCCGCTGAACAACCACATCTACATGGCCGGGCAGAAGGGCTACCAGGACAACGCGCCCGCCTTCGACCCCACCGAGGCCGCCGAGGAGCTCGACGATCTCGGCTGGAAGGTGCCCGCCGGCGGCGGCACCCGGGAGAAGGACGGGCGCAAGCTCGAGATCCGCGACGTGATGTACAACGACGACACCTGGGTGCAGATGGCGCAGATCATGCAGCAGAATCTGTCGGCGATCGGTGTGAAGCTCACCATCGACACCAAGCCCGGCCAGGACTACTTCACCAAGGTCATTCAGCCCGGCGATTTCGATATCGCTTTCTGGAGCTGGGTCGGCGACCTGTTCCCGCTCGGCAGCCTCGACCAGATCTGGGGCTACCACCCCGGTGACGTCCAGGGCAACTACGGCCGGATCGGCTCGCCCGAGCTCAACGACCTGATCGAGAAGACTGTCTCCGAACTCGATCCCGACAAGGCGATCGACCTGGCGAACCAGGTCGACAAACAGGTGTTCGCCGAAGGCCATTCGATGCCGCTCATGCAGTCGCCCGGCAATCTCGCCGTTCGCGCCAATCTCGCCAACTACGGCGCGGCCGGTCTGGCCAGCCTCGACTACACCAAAATCGGCTTCCTGAAGTGAATTTCCGGACGGGCCATCCCCTGGCCTATCCGGCGCTCGTGACGATCGGGACCCTGGCGATCACCCTCGCCTGGGTCCCGTTCGCCGATCCGGAGCAAGTGGCCATGCTGGGCACGGTGGCCGTGATCATCCTGGGCTACAGCGGGTTTCGGTTCGCTGTCGCGCTGGGGTGGCTGCCCGCGGGGTTGCCCGGCGGGCCGGAGCGGCGGGAGGTGGCGGTGCGGCGGGTGCGGCAGCAGCATCGGCTGGTCAGCCGGTCCTGGCTGGAGTTCACGATCGAGGGGAAGAATCGCTGGCTGCCGGTGTATTTCGATCCGGTGCTGGTGATGCTCACGCCCGACACGGCCGAATTGTCCGGGCGGGCGGTGCATGTCGGGGGGCGCCGGATGTATCCGGCTGGGCGACTGCGGGATTCGGAGCCGGTGGGGAAACTGATCGATAATCCGGTGCGGCCGGATCCGGAAGCGATGGGGCGGACGGGGATCGGGCGCGAGCTTCTGCTGGATGCGCAGTCCGCGGTGGCCGGGCCGTTCGCGGGACTGCTGTGGGTGTACTCCTCCGGCGGCGGATGGCCTGCCTTCGCGGTCGCGACGCTGGTCGCGGCGGCAGCGGCCACCTGGCTGGCGGCTGTTCGCGGCTCCGACCCGAGCTGAGCCGAAGCCGTCCGGGCTCGGTGCCCCAACCGGAAACGGCCTGCTCCGGGGGCTCCGATTCCCCGTAGCAGGCCGTTGAACGTAGGGCTGTGTTATTCGGCCGGCTTCTGTGCGCGGCGGGCGGCCTTCTCCTCGGCCTCGGCGGCGTCCATGGCGTTGGCCTCCTCGAGGGTGGGGGCGCTGCCGCCCAGGCGCGCGGGCACCCAGTACGCGCCGGGCTCGTGGACGTAGTCCTTTTGCAGGTCCAGGAGCATGTCGGACATGGTGGCGTGGAGCTCGTCGGTGAGGGCCGCGGCGGGCTCGAAGGGCTGGATCGGCTTGCCGACCGCGATGGAGATGGGGGTGTTGGTGCGGCCCAGGCGCTTCGGGAAGCCCTTGGTCCATACGCGCTGGGCGCCCCAGATGACGATGGGAATGATGGGGACGCCGGCCTCGATGGCCATGCGGGCCGCGCCGGACTTGAATTCCTTGAGTTCGAAGCTGCGGCTGATGGTGGCCTCGGGGTAGACGCCGACGAGTTCGCCGGCGCGCAGCCGCTTCACGGCCTCGTGGTAGGACTCCGCTCCCGCCGCACGATCCACCGGAATGTGCTTGAGGGCACGCATGATCGGCCCCGAGACGGAGCTGTCGAAGACTTCCTTCTTGGCCATGAAGCGGATGTACCGCCCGGTGGTGCGCGCGGGCAGACCGGCGTAGGTGAAGTCCATGTACCCGGTGTGGTTGATCGCGATCACCGCGCCACCGGTCGCCGGAATGTTTTCGTCGCCCTTGACGGTGAACTTCAGGCCCTGCAGCGCGAAGATCGTGCGGGCCAGGCCGATGACGGGGTAATAGACGGGTTCCACAGTTCCGCTAGCCTAGTCGCTGCCCGCGCGGCATCCAGTGATCCCGGTAACAGCAATTCAGTTGATGTGACTTCTCGACACTGAAAGAGGTTCGCACGAGTGGAAAACGGCCGGACAGCGTTGCGTGCACAAATCCACCAGTGGTTGCTCGGGACGCTGATAGTCGGCGCGGCCTGCCTTGCCGGCGGCTGCGATTCGAAAGCCGGAATCGAGGGCACGGATTTCGGGGCCGACCTCGATATGTCCAGTGAAATCAGCAGTAGCCCCAGCCCGGTCGCGGCGGTGAGCAGCGGCGTCGGGGCGGCGCCCGGGAAACCGAATGCGGCGCCGGCCGTCGCGCGCTGGGCGGCCGACCTGCAGGGAAGGGGGCTGGACGAACTGGCCGACCGCTGCTGGACCATGGCGCCGCCCAATATTCAGAGCATGTACGCCGAGCCGCAGATCATCATCGATGCGCTCGCCGGACCGGGTGTGTCCAGCGGCCAGGCCGTGACCTGGCAGAACGCCGAGGTCACCGTGACCGCGCAGGACCGCGACATCGCCACCGGCTATGCCTGCCCGCACGTCTACCCGACCGGCGGCGAACTCGGCTTCAACGACGCCGACGCGCGACACACGGTGCGGCGCTTCCTCTCTCGCTCCATGGGCCGGCCGCTGCACCCCACTGACCGGGAGGACGCGTATCCACTGGTCTGCGCCGCGGGCTGGACCTGGGATCCGGACGGCACCGGGAAACCGGCCACCGCGCCGCTGGCGGTGAACCCGTCGAAGCCGGGGGCGGTCAGGACCTTCGTGGACCAGTCCATCAAGTCGGAGTGGCCGCGCGGCGGGTACATCACCGTGTCGGTACCCGTCACCACCGGGGCCGGAGACCAGACAAAGCAGATATACACCTTGAAGTCGGGCTCCGAGGGTTACTGCATCGGCGACGTCTCCGGCTAGCCAGTACTCTGGGTGGCTGGTAACGGTCAGGGAGGAATGAAGCTCGTGCAGATCACCAGCGTCGGACACGCCGGATTCCACATTCGAACCGCTGCCGGAACGATCCTCTGCGATCCGTGGGTCAATCCGGCCTATTTCGGATCGTGGTTCCCGTTCCCCGACAACACCCAGCTGGACTGGGACGAGCTCGGCAACTGCGATTTCCTCTATGTCTCGCACCTGCACCGTGACCACTGGGACGCCGAGCACCTGGCCGACAAGGTCAACAAGGACGCCACCGTCCTGCTGCCCGACTACCCGGTGCCGGACCTCAAGCGGGAGCTCGAGAAGCTCGGCTTCACCAAGTTCGTGGAGACCGAGGACTCGGTCAAGACCACCGTCACCGGTCCGGGCGGCGACCTGGACATCATGATCATCGCGTTGCGCGCGCCCGCCGACGGCCCGATCGGCGACTCCGCCCTGGTCGTCGCCGACGGGGAGACCGTGTGCTTCAACATGAACGACGCCCGGCCCGTCGACATGGACGTGCTGCACGACGCCTTCGGGCACGTGGACATCCACCTGCTGCAGTACTCCGGCGCCATCTGGTACCCGATGGTGTACGACATTCCGGCCAAGACCAAGGCCAACTTCGGCAAGCAGAAGCGCCAGCGCGGCATGGACCGCTGCCGCTCCTACATCGAACAGGTCGGGGCCACCTGGGTCGTCCCGTCGGCCGGCCCGCCGGTCTTCCTCGACGACGAGCTGCGCTACCTCAACGACGACCGCGGCGACGAGGGCAATATCTTCCCCGACCAGATCGTCTTCCTGGATCAGATGAAGATCCACGGCAACGAGGGCGGGCTGCTCATGATCCCCGGCTCGATCGCGGATCTGCGTGGCAAGGAACTGAATTCGCTCACCCACCCGGTCGACCCGGACACCATCTACGGCGACAAGGCCGCCTACATCGAGGCCATGGCCCAGCGCATGGCGCCGGTGCTGGCCGCCGAGAAGGCCACCTGGGCCCCGGCCGAGGGCGAGCCGCTGCTGCCCGCGCTCAAGGCCAAGTTCGAGCCGATCATGGCGCAGAGCGACCTCATCTGCGACGGCATCGGCTACCCGGTCGGCCTGGTCATGGGCGAGGAGACCGTGGTGCTCGACTTCCCCAAGCGGGTGGTGCGCGAGCCCATCGAGGGAGAAGGCAAGTACCGCTACGGATTCCGCATCGACCCGCAGCTGGTGCGCACCGTGCTGCGCGACGACGAGCCGGACTGGGTGAACACCATCTTCCTGTCGACGCGCTTCACCACCTGGCGCATCGGCGGCTACAACGAATTCCTCTACACCTTCTTCAAGTGCCTCACCGACGAGCGCATCGCGTATGCCGACGGCTGGTTCGCCGAGGCGCACGACGATTCCGCCTCCACCGAGCTCGACGGCTGGGAAGTGCAGCGCCGCTGCCCCCACCTCAAGGCCGACCTGTCGAAATTCGGTGTGGTCGAGGGCAATACGCTCACCTGCAACCTGCACGGCTGGCAGTGGGATCTGGAATCGGGCCGCTGCAAGACCTCCAAGGGCCACGAGCTGCGCTCGAAGAAACTGGTCTGACCCGGTGGCGGCCGATGCCCGGGGCATCGGCCGCCCCCCGCCCGGCGCAAAGCCCCGGGCCCCTCACGGCGTGACGCGCACCCCATA
>NZ_JBHZAL010000049.1:0-42481 GCF_042754245.1 Nocardia sp. NPDC059228
TGCGTACCTCGGGACGATCGAAGGCGATCCGCACCGTGCCCTGCTCGATGTGCCGGTGATACGTGATGTCGGTGAGGTTCTCGAATCCCGGGACGGGCCGCCACAGCGTCGCATTGAAGGTCACGGGAGTGAACATACTGTTCCGGTTCCCGGCGGGGCGCGGACCCACCGCAGTTCGGCGCCGTGTTCTGTGCGTCACCCCGGACTACCCGCGGCGGAATTCGGCCATCCGACAAGCGCGCTGATTGTTAGCGGGCGGGGTTGTCCGGGGCTCGATCGGACGCTTGCTACTGGTGCGGAGAGAACTCCGACCGATCGGTAACCGAAAGTGAAACGCTGCCAATCGATTGCGGAGGGCTTACAGTGCTGTTGCTGCTGAGGCAGTAGCAGCGCATTGGCATCGTGTGTGCGGGGACACCGATGCGTATAGTTGCGTGCGCTCGTTCATCGAAAAACTATCCGGAGGAACCTGAAAGTGGTTGCAGCACTGTCTGAATCCCTGCTCGATGACGCCAAGCGTCCGGCCTTCATCGCCGACGCGGAGAAGGTTCTGGACGAGGAGGTGTCGGACAAGGGCGGCGCGTCGGGCCTGGTCGTCAAGGGCGGCTACGCCGCGATCAAGAAGGTCAGCCCCTCGATCGTGGGTGACGCGCTGGAGTCCTTCGCGCCCAAGTTCGTCGAGCAGCTGGAGCCGTTCTGGGCGGAGTACAAGAACGGTGGCGCCGGGTCGTTCGCCGATCTGCTGGTCTCCAAGCAGGACGAGGTGGCCGACGCGCTGCTGTCGGTGACCGACGCGCGGGCCGAGGCGTCGTCGCGCCCGGCGCTGACCAAGGTCTACAACTCCATGCGTTCGTCGGCGAAGAAGCATGTCGCCGAGGCCCTTCCGCGCCTGGGTGACCTGGTGCAGAAGCACGCTGGTTAATTAGGCCGACCGGTTCGCGGCCCGGCGAGGGGCCGCGAACAGTCACGGTCCGCGGTGCTGCCGCCGTGGACAGCGAATGCCCGCCGAGGTGGTTCGGGGGCACTCGCCTTCTTCCGGCTCCGTGCGCCGGTTCAGCCCTGGGACTTGCCCAGTCGCCAGTAGCCGGTGAAAGTGATGTCCGCCTTGGGGATTTCGCGCTCCTGCGCCAAGTGCCGCCGCACTCCCGCGGCCAGCTTCTGCTCACCCGCGACGAAGGCGTAGACGCCCGCTCCGGGCAGGTCCGCCCCGCGCACGGCCTCCGCCGCCAGTGCGCCGATCTCGCCGTGCGGATCCGTGCGGACCAGCCAGTTCACCTGCACGCCTTCGGGTTCGCCCAGTTCCTGGCGGTCCTCGGCGGACGGAAGCTCGAGATACGCCGCGCCCCTGGCGTCCCGCGGCAGCGACCGCAGCACGCCCGCGATGCCGGGCAACGCGCTCTCGTCACCCACCAGCAGTGTCCAATCACTGTGGCCGGGAGCCTGATAGGTGATGCCCTCGTCCAGCAGCCCGACCTGGCAGCCGGGTGTGGCGCTGTTGGCCCACGCGGAGGCGGGGCTGTCGTCACCGTGTGAGACGAAATCGATGTCGATCTCGGCCGTGCTGCCGAACTCCCCGAAACCGGCCGCTCGGTAATCCCGCACCGTGTAGTTGCGCGCCAGCGGACGGTGTTCCTTGCCCATCATCAGGTACTGCGCGAACCAGCCGAGGTTGCTCGCGGAGGTGGGCAGCCGCAGGTTGCCGTCGCGTCCGGGCATGAACAGCCGGAACCACTGGTCGTAGCCCATGGCGGTGAATCCGGCCAGGCCCGGGCCGCCGAGGGTGACGCGGACGAAATGGGGGCCGATCCGTTTGCTGGCCAGGACCTCCGCGGTGAGGATCTCGCGGTGCTCGGGCTTGACATGCTTGCTGCGCTTCGCCATTGGCTTAGGTTAGCAAACCCTAACTTAATAACACAGGTGTGAGCGGGCCGACGGAGCGGGACGGGCGGCTGTCTGAGAGGCTGGAGGTGTGAATCCTTCGACAGCCCAGGCGCACGTCGTCGTCGACGAGCTCGCGCGCGGCGGAGTGCGGGATGTCGTCCTGTGCCCCGGGTCGCGAAATGCGCCGCTGGCTTTCGCGTTGCAGGCGGCCGACCAGGCCGGGCGGATCCGGCTGCACATGCGCATCGACGAGCGTTCCGCGGGCTTCCTGGCCGTCGGCCTGGCCGCAGCCAGCGGTCGCCCGGTGCCCGTCGTCATGACCTCCGGCACCGCCGTGGCGAATCTGGGCCCGGCCGTCCTCGAAGCGAACTACGCCCGCATCCCGCTGATCGTGCTGAGCGCCAACCGCCCGTACGAGATGCTCGGCACCGGGGCGAACCAGACCGTCGAGCAGTTCGGTCTCTTCGGCAGCCAGGTGCGCGCCGCCATCAGCCTGGGGCTGGCCGAGTCCGAGCCCGGCGACGATCTGTACTCGAAGCAGAACAGCGTGTGGCGCTCCGCGGTCTGCCGCGTGCTGGCCGCCGCCCGCGGCACCCGCTCCGGCAATGCCGGGCCGGTGCAATTCGACATTCCGCTGCGTGAACCGCTGGTGCCGGACCTGGCCGCCGGTGACTCGCTGCCTCCGGGCCGCCAACACGAAGGGCCCTGGACCGCAACGCAATACGCGACCCTCGACGTCCCGCTGGACATCGACCTGACCCCGGACACCCTGGTCATCTCCGGTCACGGCGCGGGCCATCGCCCCGAACTCGCGGCCCTGCCCACGGTCGCCGAACCCACCGCGCCGATGCACGGCCCGGCGCTGCATCCGCTGGCGCTGCCGCTGCTGCAACCCCGGCAGGCGATCATCACCGGCCGGCCCACCCTGCACCGGCAGGTGTCGCGGGTGCTGTCGGACCCGGAGATCACGGTGTACGCGCTGACCACCGGCCCGCGCTGGCCCGATGTATCCGGCAATGTGGTGGGCACCGGCACCCGCGCGGTCACCCACGGCGCGCCGCGGCCGGAGTGGCTGGAGCTGTGCCGGGATCTGAACGAGAAGGCCGTCACCGTGGTGCGCGCGGAGCTGGCCGGACACCCGAAGCCGACCGGTTTGCATGTTGCGGCCGTGGTGATGGACGCCCTGCGTGACGGCGACCAGCTGCTGCTCGGCGCCTCGAACCCGGTGCGTGACGCCGCGCTGGTCTCCGAGCCGCGGCCCGGCGTGCGGGTGCTGTCCAACCGCGGCGTGGCCGGCATCGACGGTACCGTCTCGGCGGCGGTCGGCGCGGCCCTCACCCACCCGGGCCGCACCGTCGCGCTCATGGGCGACCTGACCTTCCTGCACGACGCGTCCGGCCTGCTCATCGGCCCGGGTGAGCCGCGGCCGGAGGACCTGACCATCGTGGTCGCCAATGATGACGGCGGCGGCATCTTCGAGCTGCTCGAACAGGGCGATCCGCAGTACGCGGGCGTGTTCGAGCGGGTCTTCGGCACCCCCCACGGCATGAATCTGGCCGCGCTGTGTGCCGCCTACCGCATTCCACACCGCCAGGTCGGCCCCGCGCAGCTGGCGATCGAGCTGACCGGCAACGCGCACGGCATTCGGGTCCTGGAGGTCGCGACCGAGCGGTCGGGCCTGCGGGAGCTGCACGCCACCGTGCGGGCGGGCGTGTCGAATTAGCTTGGGCGCGAACGCCGCCGATCAGTACTCGCTGCCGGCGTCCGATTCGTAGTCGTCGTCGATGGGAACGGGGATCGCCTGCTCGACCAGATCCCCCTCGGAGGCGGTCCAGCCGCTGTCTCCGGCGGGCGGCGATGTGATCTCGGAGTCCGATTCGAGCGCCTCGGTATTCACCTCGTCCAGCGGATTGGCGGGGGTGCTCTGCTCTACATAGTCGGCCTCGGGCACTGCGTCGATGCGATCGATCATCGCTTGCTCCTCTCTGCCGGGGTGGGCGGGCCGTGCAGTCGGGCACTTCGAGAATGCTCCCGTTTCACCAGCTCGGCAACCCGTCTTCATCCCGCTCGGCAACCGGTCCGCCCATCACTCGCCGGGCAGCGCCGCGTCGTCGGCGGGATACTCGACGAGAGCCAGTACCCGGCCCGCCATGAACCGGGCGGTGCGGACCGGCCCGCCGGTCCGAGTCACCTCGCTGACCTCCACGATTCCCCGCGCAATGCGGGTCTCGATGCGGCGGCCCGCTCTGGTCGCCATGATTTCGTAGTTCCGAGACCCGTCGCCGGTGTCGACGACGATCTCCACGCGATCACCTTTCATCTATCAATTCTCCTCCCTACCAGCGTCTTTCGCCGCTGATACCGCCTAACGAACCGGTTGCGGCGCAGCGCTGCAAGCACATTCCGGGCGCTCGCCGGGCCTCGTGCGCGCCGCGGCGATGAATTCCGGCCGGGCCGCCCCGTCTCCACCGGTGACCGGGCCGCACCGTTGGTTCGGCATGTCCCCGGGAGGAACCATGACCACACCGGAATTCGACCTCGAAGCCGCGGCGAGCGCGGTGGAGGCGGTCGTCGCCGGTGTCTCCGAGGCCGACTTCGACCGCCGCACACCGTCCGAGATCACCGTCCGCGACATGCTCGTTCATGTGCTGGGCTTCACCGAGGGCTTCCGGCAGGGCGCGACCAAGGAGATGATCGGCCGTTCCCAGCCGCCGGCGCCGGGGACCGGATCGCTCCCCGGGGATTGGCGCGACCGCATTCCGGCGCAGTTGAAGGCTCTCGTGGCCGCCTGGCGCGAACCGGCGGCCTGGGTAGGCGACACCGAGGTCGGCGGTGTGCTCGCGCCCGCCCCGCAGATGGCGATCTTCGCTCTGGACGAGTTGGTGATCCATGGCTGGGACCTGGCCCGGGCGGTCGGACAGCCCTATACCCCGGCGGAGTCGGATCTGGCGGTGCTGCTCGGCTTCCTCCGTGACACCCCGCAGGCAGGCGCGCCCGGGCTCTTCGGGCCGGTTGTCGATATCCCGGCCGAGGCGCCGCTCGTCGATCGCGTGGTCGGGCTGACCGGCCGCGATCCGGCCTGGACCTCGGACTGACCGCGCGGGAGGCGACCCGCGGGCACGGCGAGGGGTGGTGCGTGCGGGCGGCCGCCGGGTGGGCCGCGGGATGACTATCGAGGCATCCGGTGCGCGTGCTCTGTTGTGCCGGAAGCGAATACGCCCTGCTCCGCGGCCAGTGCGGCAGCCTCGGCGGCAGCGTGGACAGCCCTCTCGTCGACCGGATCCCCGCTGACCAGCAGGCGGTAGTAGAGCGGGGCCGAGACGGCGGAAAGCACTGCGCGCGGGTCGGTTCCGGGTGGGACCTCGCCGCGCGCGACGGCCGCCTCGAGGCAGGGGGACCATTCGGTCAGCCGGGTGTCGTAGAAGGCGCGCAGGGCCGCGGCGGCGGTGTCGTCGCTGGTGGCTGCCGCGATGACGGCCCGGAAGAGGCGGCCCTGCCGGGCATCGGTGAGCGTCTTGCCGACCAGCCGCGCATTGGCGAGCAGGTCCCCGCGCAGGCTGCCGGTATCACTGTGGGGGAGTGAGGTTTCGGCCATGTCGGCCAGCAGGTCGGCGACCAGTCCCGCCGGGGTGCGCCAGCGGCGGTAGACGGTGGTCTTGCCGACTTCGGCGAGTGCGGCCACCTCGGCCAGATCGAGGGTGGCGAAGCCGCGTTCGGCGAGCAGGTCGCCGGCGGCGCGCAGCACGGACTCGCGCACGCGGGCGGTGCGCCCGCCCGGCCGGACCGAGCCGGGGGTCGGGTCGACAGGGTCCGGTGCGTGCGTCTCGGTGCCCTCTGCGCGCATGTCGCGGCTCATAACGGTTCTCCAGTTCCATTTGCGGCCAGACGAGTGTAGCGTCAGGCATGTTAATGAAACTGTAGTTCCGTTAGGAGTGGTGGTCATGGAATATCGTCGGCTCGGCGCCTCGGGTCTGCTGGTTCCGGCATTGAGCTTCGGCGCGGGCACCTTCGGCGGTCGCGGCGAGCTCTTCTCCGCCTGGGGCGACACCGACGCCCGGCAGGCCCGCCGCCTGGTGGACATCAGCCTGGACGCGGGCGTCACCCTGTTCGACACCGCCGACGTCTACTCCGACGGCGCCTCGGAAGAGGTGCTGGGCGAGGCGATCCGGGGCCGTCGCGAGCAGCTGCTGCTCTCCACCAAGGCCTCGCTGCCCACCGGTCCCGGCCCGTTCGACGCCGGATCCGGTCGCGCCCGGCTGATCTCGGCGGTCGAGGGCTCACTGCGGCGGCTCGGCACCGACCACCTCGACCTGTTCCAGCTGCACGCCTTCGACGCGGGCACGCCGGTCGAGGAGGTGCTGGCGGCGCTCGACGAGCTGGTGCGCGCCGGCAAGATCCGCTATGTCGGCGCCTCCAATTTCGCGGGCTGGCAGCTCATGAAATCCCTTGCCGCCGCGGACCGGTACGGCTTCCCGCGCTATGTCGCGCACCAGGTCTACTACTCCCTGGTCGGCCGCGATTACGAGTGGGAACTGATGCCGCTCGGCCTGGATCAGGGGGTGGGCGCGGTGGTCTGGAGCCCGCTCGGCTGGGGCCGCCTCACCGGCAGAATCCGTCGCGGACAACCGCTTCCGGCCGGCAGCCGCCTGCACACCACCGCCGAGGCCGGCCCGCCGGTGCGCGACGAACTGCTCTACGACGTCGTGGACGTCCTCGACGAGATCGCCGCCGAAACCGGCCGCACGGTCCCGCAGATCGCCCTGAACTGGCTGCTGCGCCGGCCGAGCGTGGCCACGGTCATCGTGGGCGCGCGCAATGAGGAACAGCTGCGCCAGAATCTCGGCGCGGTCGGCTGGAGTCTCGAGGCCGACCAGCTCGCCCGGCTGGACAAGGCGAGCGCGGTGACCCCGCCCTACCCCTATTACCCGTACTACCGGCTGCCGGACTTCGCCCGGCTGAATCCGCCTGCGGTGTAAGGGTTCACGGATTCGGGAAGAGTCCCTGCGCGAGCACCGGCCAGGAGGTTTTCAGGTCGTCCTGCCAGTAGCCCCAGATGTGGGTGCCGCTGCTGCGGAATTCGAATGTCGCGGGAATGTTCAGGGATTCCAGGCGTTTCTGCAGAATCGCCGTGGACAGTTCGCAATTGGCCTCGATGAGGGAGCCCA
Organism: Nocardia sp. NPDC059228; assembly: GCF_042754245.1. Classification (NCBI taxonomy): domain Bacteria; kingdom Bacillati; phylum Actinomycetota; class Actinomycetes; order Mycobacteriales; family Nocardiaceae; genus Nocardia; species Nocardia sp. NPDC059228. The sequence goes on from NZ_JBHZAL010000049.1 coordinate 7,047, forward strand.
GCGCCACGGTCTTGGGAGTGTCCGCGGGCGCTTCCATCCGGCCGCGTGCGCCGGGCATGTCGAAGGCGCCCGGAATGCCGTTGCCGGTGGAGATGAAAAGGTTGGTGCCGCGCAGTTTCTCGGCATTGAGGGTGGGGTCGTTGGCCACCCATAGTGGGCCGCCCTCGGGACCCCACATGTTCTCGACCTTGCCGCCGCCGTAGAGCTCGGTGACCATCTTGATGGCCTCCCGGGCCATCGGCGTGATGGTCTGGAAGAAACCGCTGTACACGGCCGCGCTACGGAACAGCCCGGGATTGAAGATGACCGAATTCAATACGGGCAGACCGGCCATCGAGATACCGGCGATGGCATTGTTGCCACTGCTGGTCAGTGCGGCCGTCATCAGCGGCGGCAGTTCCTTGCCCAGATAGGTGGACCATTTGTTGACCCCCAGCGCGCGGTCGGGCTGGAGCCAGTCGGTGTACCAGCTGAATCTGCCGCCGATGATCTGCACGACATTGATGTTCTTGTCGCTCAGGAAATCCAGTGCGTCGGTGCGCAATTGCCAGGTGGCGGCGTCCTCGCCGCCGCCGGCGCCATTGAGGAGGTAGAGGGTGGGGCGCGGCTCGGAGGTGTCCGCCGGGCGCAGCACGTCGACCGGGAAGGTCTGGTTCATGGCGGCGGAGTAGACGGTGAAGGTGACGTGGCGGTCGTCGGTGACGCCCACGCTCTGGATGAAGGAGCCGTCGTCGGTCTTCATGTCCGGGACCGAGACGCCGGGTGCGGTGGGATCGTCCGCGCCGGCGGGCACGGCGCCCGACAGGCCCAGAGCGGCGACGGTCGCGAGCACCGCCACCGTCGATCGTGCGGTGACTCGACTGATCCGACGGTTCAAGGCACCTGCCCTCAGCGTTCCTGGCAGCCGCCCCGGTGACGGCCCGCCCATCCGTATGAGCCTGGACGGGCGAGTTACAAATACCACAGTTTCACATTTGTGGAGACCGGAATCGGCGGTCCGGCGCCGCGGGCGGGCGACCGGATCAGTACACGTCGCGCACGTAGCGCTTCTCGGCCACCAGCTGCTTCTTGAACGCCAGCGCCCCGTCCTCGCTCAGCTTGCCGTGAATGCGGGCAATCTTCAGCAGGGTGTCGTCCACATCCTTGGCCATGCGCGCGGCGTCACCGCACACATAGAAATGACCGCCCTCGCGCAACCACGCCCACAATTCCGCGCCGTGCTCGATCATCCGGTGCTGCACATAGATCCGCTCGCGCTGATCCCGGGAGAAGGCCAGATCCAGGCGGGTCAGGAATCCCGAACGGAACATGTCCTCGAGTTCGGCGCGGTAATAGAAATTGTCCTTGGCGTGCTGATCACCGAAGAACAGCCAATTGCGGCCCCGGCAGCCGAGAGCGCGGCGCTCCTGGAGGAAACCGCGGAACGGCGCGATGCCGGTACCCGGGCCGACCATGATCATCGGCGCGTTCGGATCCAGCGGCGGCCGGAAATGCGGCGCCCGCTGCAGGAAGATCGGCACCTCCGCGTGGGCGCGATCGGCCAGGAACGTGGAGCTCACTCCGCCGCGCCGGGCCGACGAACCGATCGCCGCCGGATCGCCGTAGCGCACCACGCCGACTGTCAGCTGCACCTCGCGCGGACTCACCAGCGGACTCGACGAGATCGAATACTGGCGCGGCTGCAGCTTTTTCAGCGTGCCCAGCCACTCCACCAGATCGGCCCGCACCGGGAAATCGCGCAGCACGTCGACCGCCTGCCGATCCCACAGATACCCGTCCAGCTCATTGCGATTGTCCCGGCGCAGCAGCTTGGCCAGCCGCGGGCTGGCATTGCGCTCGGCCACGAACGACAGCAGATCGGCGCTCACCCGCGTGATGTCGTAGTGCGTCCGCAGCGCCTCCGCCAGCGCCAGCTCGCCGTCCTCGACGCCGACGAGCCGCCGCCCCTCCAGCCCGGTCACCGCGAGCCACTCCGCCACCAGCGCTTCACAATTCGCGGGCCGCACTCCGAGTGAATCCCCGACCTCGTAGGCGGCCTCCGGATCACTCAGATCGAACCCGAACTGCCGCACCTCTTTCCCGGAGCCATCCCGTGAAAGCAATTCATTGCGAACAAGTTCCGCCAGCACAGGCGAATTCCGCGTGAAGGGCGCGGCTGTGCTCGTGCGTATCCGCCGCCCCGGCGCGAGGCCGGTGACCGCGCCGCGTTGGCCATCGCCGCCCAGGGGAGTGGAATTCGGTCCGAAGCCCGGGGAACCCCACCCCGGCGGCACATCGCCGGGCCGCGCGGCCGGGCCGTCCGAACCCTGAGCACCCGCTGCGGGCCCGCCGAATCCGGGGACACCGCGCGACCGGTCGGCATTGCTGCCTCGGCCCGGTGCGGCACCGGCTCCGCCGGCGGATCGATCATCCGGTCCCGAACCATCCGGTCCAGCAGCGTTGTCGGACGTGGCGAGGCCATCGGCCACGGCGTCGAACCAGGCCGCGGACAGGTCCTCGTGATCGGGTTCGCTGTCGACGCGCGGCAAAAGGCGCGTGGCTCCGCGCTTCTCGAACAGTTCGTCCAGCTTGCGGCCGTGGCCACAGAAGTCGTCGTAGGAGGAATCGCCCAGCGCGAAGACCGCGTACCGCATGCCGGCCAGCCGGATCGCGCTGTCGTTCAGGCGTTCCCAGAAGTCCGCGCCATTGTCGGGCGGGCCGCCGTCGCCGAACGTGCTGCTGATGACCAGCACATCACCTGTCAGGTCGGACAGTTCGGCGGAATCCATGTCCAGCAGGCGCGGCGCGAATCCCGAATCGGCCAGATAGGTCGCCAGGGCGGCGGCCAGTTCCTCCGCCGTCCCGGTCTGCGACGCCCACAGCACGGTCACCGTGCGCGTCGCTGCACCCGCGGTGTCCGACGGGCCGTGCGTCACGCTGCGGCTCACGGCACTGTCGAGCGGCAGTGAGTGGTGTTGCGCCCCGCGCGAATACATCCCGCCCAGCAGCCCGTCGATCCACACCCGGCTGCGCTCCGAGATCGGCGCGGTCGCGGGCAGCACCGGGACGCCACTGACCGGCAGGCTCTGCAGCGCCGCCAGATATCCGCCGAGATAGAGGCGTTCGGTCTCGGTCAGCGTCGGTGCGACACCGGTCTCCAATCCGAGCATGAGCGCCAGGGGATGCGGTCCGCTCGCGGTGCCGGGGGCGACAGCAGCCGACCGGTCGGGTTCCCCGGAGCCCGCGATGAACGGCGCGCCGAAACCCGCCGGCGCCGAACCGGTGCGGCCAGAGCCATTACCGCCTTCGCTGCCGGTGCCATTGGGCGCCGCCGCGGTCAGGGCCGCCACCTTCCGCAGCCGGACCGCGCAGGCCTTGAACTCGGGTTGCAGGGAGATCGGGTCGACCGCGTCATTGGTGACGGCATTGATGGTCAGGTATTCGCCCTGCTCGTCGTTCCAGTGGAACGGGGCGAAGCAGGTGCCGGGGAGGACGCGGTCGCTCACCTGGACGGGCAGCACGGCGCGGCCGCGGCGGGAGGTGATTTCGAGCTGGTCGCCCGCGCGCACCTCGAGGCGGGCGGCGTCCTCGGGGTGGATTTCCAGGAAGGGCTTGCCATTGAGCTTGGTCAGTTTCGCCACCTTCCCGGTCTTGGTCATGGTGTGCCACTGGTGTTGCAGGCGGCCGGTATTGAGCACGAAGGGGTGATCCTCGTCCGGCAGCTCGTCGGGCAGCAGATGCGGGCGCGCCCAGAACACCGCCTTGCGGCTGGGCGTGGCGAACGCCAGTCGCGGGGTGTGCCCGTGCTCGTCGGTGTGCAGGGTCTGGCTGACCCCGTCGTTGCGATAGCGAATCGGGTTGCGGCGCTGGGCCGGATCGGCGCACGGCCACTGCGCGGGCCCGGCCCGCAGCGCGTCGTAGTCGATGCCGCGCAGGTCGTAGCCGGTGGCCGGATTGGCGAATCGCCGGATCTCGTCGAAGACCTCGGCGCTGGAGGCGTACTCGAACCCGGGGAAGCCGAGCCCCGTCGCGACCTGCGCGATGAGCTGCCAGTCCGGGCGCGCGTCGCCGATCGGTTCCACCGACCGCTGCAGCAGGGTCAGGTTGCGTTCCGAGTTCACCTGCACCCCATCGGCCTCGGCCCACAGGGTGGCGGGCAGCAGCAGGTCGGCGTAGGCATTGGTGGCGGTGTCGGTGAAGACGTCCTGGGCGATCACCAGCTCGGCGGCCTCCAGCCCGGCGATGACGGTGCGCCGATTCGCCATGGAGGCAACGGGATTGCTGCACATGATCCAGCAGGCTTTGATCTTTCCGTCGGCCAGTCCGCGGAACATCTCGATGGAGCCGGGCCCGGCCTCGGCGCGAATGGTGCCCGGCGCCAGCCCCCATTCGGCCTCCACGAAGGCCCGGTCGGCGTCGGCGAGCACGCTGCGCTGGCCCGGCAATCCCGGTCCCATGTAACCCATTTCGCGCCCGCCCATGGCATTGGGCTGCCCGGTGAGCGAGAACGGCCCGCTGCCGGTGCGGCAGATGGCGCCGGTGGCCAGGTGCAGGTTGATGATGGCGTTACTGGCCCAGGTGCCGTGCGTGGACTGGTTGATGCCCATGGTCCACAGCGACATCCATTCGCCCGCCGCGCCGATCCAGGCGGCGGCGGTGCGGACGTCGGCCTCGGGGATACCGGTCTCCTCGGACACCATCGACGGGGTGTAGGCGGCCAGGAACTCGGGCATGCCCGCCCAGTTCTCGGTGTGCTCGGCGATGAATTCGGCGTCGATGTCGCCGTTCTCGACCAGCAGGTGCAGCAGCCCGTTCAGCAGCGCCAGATCCGTGCCCGGCTTGATCTGCAGGAACAGGTCGGCGCGTGCCGCGGTGTCGGTGCGCCGCGGATCCACCACGATCATCTTGGCGCCCGCCTTGAGCCGGTCGGCCATGCGCAGGAACAGGATGGGGTGGCAGTCGGCCATGTTCGCGCCGATGACGAAGAACAGGTCGGCGTGATCGAGGTCGTCGTAGGACCCGGGCGGCCCGTCCGCGCCCAGCGACAACTTGTACCCGCTGGCCGCGCTGGCCATGCACAGCCGCGAATTGGCCTCCATGTGCACGGTGCGCAGGTGGCCCTTGGCCAGCTTGGTGGCCAGGTACTGGGCCTCGATCGACAGCTGGCCGGACACGTAGAGGGCGATGGCATCCGGTCCGTCTGTGTCGAGAATCACGCGAAGGCGCTGTGCGGCTTCGTGAATCGCCTCGTCGACGGGCATGGGCACCGGCGGCTGGCCGCGTTCGGGCCGGCGGTAGGCGGTCTCCATGCGGCCGGGCGCGGCCATCAGTTCGGCGTGCGTATTGCCCTTGGTGCACAGCCGCCCGGCATTGACCGGGTGGTCCTTGTCGCCCTTCACCCTGGCGATCACGGGCAGGCCGCGGGCGCCGGGCTTGGTTTCGACGGTGATGCCGCAGCCCACCCCGCAGTACGAGCACGCGGTCCGGGCGCTCGTCGGGGGCGTGGGCTGTTCCGGCATGGTTCCGAGTTAAGCCACCCCGGGTTGCGGTGGATTTACCGAACGTTATCGCCAGATGACAATCCACCTCACAGCCGTTTTCCGTGACTGTGAGGCCCAGGTCGGGGCGCTGCCGTGAGCAACGCCACAGGTCAGCGTTCCGGACTCGGTTTTCCGCTCAGCCCAGCTTGTACGCCCGGTGCAGGGCCACGGCCCCGCCCGAGAGATTGCGCCACTGCACCGAGGACCACCCGGCGTCGGAGATCCGCAGTGCCAGCTGCGGCTGATTCGGCCACTCCCGAATCGACTCGGCCAGATACACATAGGCGTCCGGATTGCTGGAGACCGCGCGCGCCAGCGGCGGCAGCGCCCGCATCAGGTACTCCATGTAGATGGTCCGGAAGGGTTCCCAGGTCGGCGTGGAGAACTCGGCCACCACCAGCCGCCCGCCCGGCTTGGTCACGCGCAGCATCTCGCGCAGCGCCAGATCCGGGTCGGCCACATTGCGCAGGCCGTAGGCGATGGTCACCGCGTCGAAGGAGTCGTCGGCGAAGGGCAGCGCCATGGCGTCGGCGGCGACCATGGGCACATTGCGGTGCCGTCCGGCCGACAGCATGCCCTGGGAGAAGTCCGCGGCCAGCACCCACGCGCCCGATTTGGCCAGGTCCACGGTGGAGACACCGGTCCCCGCCGCCAGATCCAGCACCCGCTCGCCGGGTCGCAGGCCCAGTGCCTTGCGCGTCACCCAGCGCCAATACCTGTCCTGGCCAACGGAGATCACCGAATTGGTCAGGTCGTACCGCTTGGCGACACCGTCGAACATGGACGCGACGTCGCGCGGCTGCTTGTCCAGCTGGGCCCGAAACGACTCCCGCTGCCTGATTTTCGCCACCTTCGCACCCTAACCGGCGACGGCGTCCCGCGACGATCGCGCCCGCGCGGCGCGCAGCCGCGTCCGCGCTCCTCGGAACCACCGGGTCGGGGGTGAGCCGAGGAACCACACCACGGGAATGGCGACGGCCCAGGAGACCACGATGACCGACAGCGCCGGGATGATCGCGACACGCGCATCGCGACCCGCCACGCGTACGAGATCGGGATCACTGCGCCGGTATTCGACATTGATGCGTTCGCCGACGGTCAGCCGGGTGGGGTACAGCACCCCGGTCTTCGGATTGTGCGTCTCGCCGTCGGGCGTCACGAAGATGACCGCGGATCGCAGCGTGCCCGCCGAGAGGACTTCGGCGCTGGTCACGCCCTTGTCGGAGTTGATCAGGTGGTCGTCGCGCCAGGCCGCCAGCACCAGCAGCACGGCCAGGAAGCTGACCGTGGCGGCAGCGATCACGACCCCGATCCGAGCCCGCCGCAACCGAACCGCCCGCCGCTGTTCAGCCCGCTGTGTCTGATCGTCGCTCCGCTGCGCTCCGCTATCAGACTGGCTAGTTTCCGACACTTCAGCAGGCTATTCCATCGCTCGGCTACGGTCTTCGCCATGTCCCGAAAATTCAGCTTCACCGTGCAGTACAGCGTTCCGGTCGAAGAGCTTCACCGGGCACTGACCAATGACGAGATGTGGCGGGCCCGCTTCGCCGGGGCGACCACCGCCACGCTCGAGCTCACCCACCCGAACGGCCCCGGCACCATCCAGATCCAGATGACCGAGAAGGCGCCCGAGGACCAGATTCCCGGCATCGTCAAGAAGGTACTCAAGAGCGAGCTCATGCTCGAGCGCACCGACACCTGGGGAGCGCTCACCGACGGCGTCGCCACGGGCGGCTTCAGCGGCCGCTCCAGCGGCATCACCACCGAGATGGCGGGCGCGTTCGAATTGCGGCCCACCGCCGAAGGTTCCGAGATCGAGGCCACCGGCACGGTCGACGTGAAGGTCCCGCTGGTCGGCGGGGCCATCGAACCGCTGGTCGAGAACCTGCTCAAGCGGGTCATGAACAGCGAGCGCAAGTCCGTCGAGTCCTGGTTCGCCGCGCAGACCGCCTGATCTCGCTGAACCGTGGATGCGGGGGTGGTCCCGCATCCACGGAGGCCGGCGCTTACTCCGGGCCGAACTGGGCCGTGGCCGGATCGAATTCGCGGGGTTCGACGAGGACCAGCCAGTTGCCGGAGTTGTCGCGAATGATGGCCTCGACGCCGTAGGGGCGTTCCGACGGCGGCTGCACGAACTCCACGTTCTTGGCGGTGAGTTCCTCGAAGGCCTTCTGGCAGTTGTCGGTTCGCAGGCCCAGTGCGCCGTGCGTGCCATTGGCCATGGACCGCCGGATGGCCTCGGCCAGATTGTCGTCCAGCGGGGGACCCGGGATCATCAGCGTGACCTCCAGTTCCGGGTGGTTCGGGTGCACCACGGTCACCCAGCGGAAGCCGTTGTCGCCCATGGTCACATCGCTGGCCTCCACGAAACCCAGCTTCTCGATGTACCACTGCTTCGCGGCGGTCTGATCGGTCACGTACACGGTCACGAGCGAGACATTGGTGATGATCGTCATGCCCCGAGCCTATGGACGGCCGGCCCGCACGGGCTTCTCCGAAATTGCGCGTTTCCGCGCCGGGCGGATTCGCGTCCGGATAGCCGAGTTCACACACTCGGAACCTCGGTGAGCCCGCCGTAACGGCCGCGCAATGGAGCGGAAAGCCGAGATCAACATTCGGTGGCCACCCTCGAATCGGAAAAAAGCTCGTGACGAGCCCGAACGAGGAGTGCCGGTGGTTCAGGTCGAAACCCCCGCGGCCAATGCGGTCGCCGCGTCCAAGGAGACGCTGGAGGATTACACGCTGCGGTTCGCGCCGCGCAGCTACCGCACATGGAGTCCGGCGGTGGTCGGCGTCTCGGCGCTCGGCGGCATCGCCTACCTGGCCGACTTCTCCATCGGCGCGAACATCGGCATCGCCAACGGCACCGGCAACGCCCTGCTGGGCATCGGCATCTTCGCCATCGTGGTCATGCTCACGGGTTTCCCGCTGGCCTACTACGCGGCGCGCTACAACATCGACCTGGACCTGATCACCCGCGGCAGCGGCTTCGGGTACTACGGGTCGGTGGTGACGAACATCGTGTTCGCCTCCTTCACCTTCATCTTCTTCGCCCTCGAGGGCTCGATCATGGCGCAGGGCCTGAAACTCGGTCTGCACGTGCCGCTGCCGATCGGCTACCTGGTGTCCACGGTGATGATCTTCCCGCTGGTCATCTACGGCATGAACACCCTGGCCAAGCTGCAAGTGTGGACCACCCCGCTGTGGCTGATCCTGATGGTGCTGCCGTTCGGCTTCCTGCTGGTCCGCCACCCGGACTCGGTCGGCACCTTCCTGTCCTACGGCGGCCAGGACGGCAAGGGCGTGAGCCTGTCCGGCGCGCTGCTGGCCGCCGGCGTCTGCCTCTCGCTCATCGCCCAGATCGCCGAGCAGATCGACTACCTGCGCTTCATGCCGCCCCGGACCCCGGAGAACGCCCGCAGGTGGTGGGGCTGGATGCTGCTGGCCGGACCGGGCTGGGTGCTCTTCGGCGCCATCAAGCAGGTGGTCGGCCTGTTCCTGGCGGTCTACCTGATCGCGAATCTGCCCGGCGCGCAGGACATCGCCAACCAGCCGGTGCGCCAGTTCCTCGAGATCTACCGCGACATGATGCCGTCCTGGCTGGCCATGACCCTGGCCGTGGCGCTGGTCGTCATCAGCCAGATCAAGATCAATGTGACCAATGCGTACTCGGGCTCGCTGGCGTGGACCAACTCCTTCACCCGCGTCACCAAGACCTACCCGGGCCGCATCGTCTTCCTCGGCCTGAACCTGGCCATCGCGCTGATCCTGATGGAAGCCAACATGTTCGACTTCCTCAACAACATCCTCGGCTTCTACGCCAACTGCGGCATCGCCTGGATCGTCACCGTCGCAACGGATATCGCGATCAACAAGTACGTGCTGAAGCTCTCGCCCAGGGAGCCGGAGTTCCGGCGCGGCATGCTCTACGACTTCAACCCGGTCGGCCTGGTCGGCTTCGGCCTGTCGGCGGTGCTGTCGATCATGACCTTCTTCGGCGTCTTCGGTGAGACCCTGAAGCCGTACTCGCCCATTGTGGCCGTGGTGGTCTCGTTCCTGGCGACTCCGCTGACCGCGATCCTCACCAAGGGCAGGTACTACCTGCGCCGCGACCACGACGGCATCGAGCTGCCCATGTTCGACGAGCACGGCAACCCGTCGGGCGAGACCCTCACCTGCGCTGTCACCGGCATGGAATTCGAGCGCCCGGACATGATCGCCTCGGCGGTCCCGGGACCCGAGGGCGAGATCCAGTACATCAGCTCGCTGGCGCTCTCGACGGACAAGACCGGCATTCACGTCCTGCCGTCCCGATGAGGCTGTGGCCCCGACGAATTCGCGTCACCGTGTGCGTTTCCGATCCGAGAGACCGTGCATGAAGACGTAGCAACCCGGGATATGGGGAGCGCCCTCGGCCGCGAACTTCGCTTGATACTCCGAGGGCGACATCCCCACCAGCTCGGTGAATTTGCTGCTGAACGACCCGAGACTGCTGTAGCCGACGAGCATACAGGCCTCGGTCACCGTGACATTGGTGGCGCGCAACAGATCCTGGGCCCGCTCGATCCGGCGCTCGGCCAGATACACCGCGGGCGTCCTGCCGTACGTCGCCGCGAAACACCGCAGGAAGTGATACTTCGACACCCCCGCGGCCGCCGCCAGACTGTCCAGATCCAAGGGCTCCGCGTAGTGCCGGTCGGCCAGATCCCGTGCTCGCCGCAGATGCGGGAGCAGCTCCTCGGGAACCGGCCGGGCGTTCACGAGAACGGCTGGATCTTGTCGAAACGCAGGGAGGCCCGGCCCGCGCTCCGCCAGAGCCGGGCGGTCAGGTCCACGTCCTCGTCGGTGACCAGATTGCCCATCACCCGGACCGCGGTGCGCTGCAACAGCTTCGACCGCATCATCGGCGGCCCGCCCAGCGGCACCGTGCGCGGGTGGGTGGCCAGCCCCGCGAGCCGCCGCGCCACCGAATAGGTGCGGCCGTAGCGTTCCCGCAGCAGCTCCGGCCAGATCTGGGTCAGGTCGGGCTGGTCCAGGATCCCGGCGAGCATGTGCCCGCCCTCCAGCCCGTAGTCGATGCCCTCGCCGTTGAGCGGGTTCACGCACCCGGCCGCGTCGCCCACCAGCGCCCAGTTGCGCCCGGCCAGATTCGATACCGCGCCGCCCATGGGCAGCAGCGCCGACGCCACCGCCCGCGCCTCGCCCTCGAATCCCCACTCCGCGCGGCGTTCCGAAACATAGTGCTGCAGCAGCGGTTTCAAGGCGATATGCGACGGACGCCGTTCGGTGGCCAGCGAGCCGACGCCGATATTCACCTCGCCATTGCCGAGCGGGAAAACCCAGCCGTATCCGGGAATCAATTCCCCGTTCGCATCCCGCAATTCGAGATGCGAGGTGATCCATTCGTCATCACTGCGCTCGGACCTGATGTACGCCCGCGCCGCGGTCCCGTACGCGTACTGGCGATGCCAGGTGCGGCCCAGCAGCTTTCCGACGGGGGAGCGCACGCCGTCGGCCACGATGAGGATGTCGCACGACACCGCGCGCAGGCCGGCGTCGGTCTTGACGGTCACCCCGGTGACCCGGTCGCCCTCGCGGGCCACCTCCACCACCTTGGCCCCGTCCACCATCCGCGCGCCCGACTTGATCGCGGTCTCGCGCAGCTTGTCGTCGAGTTCGGTTCGCGGAACGGCGCTTCCGTAGGTGGGGAACGACCCGTCCGGCCAGGACAGCAGCGCCTCCCGCCCGAACCCGGCCATCCGCAGGCCGCGATTGACCGTGTGCGCCCGCACCCAGTCGCCCAGGCCGAGATGCTCGAGTTCGGCGGTGGCGCGCGGCGTCAGTCCGTCACCGCAGGTCTTGTCGCGCGGGAACACCGCCGAATCGGTCAGCAGCACATCCCGGCCCATGCGCGCGGCCCAGGCGGCCGCCGCGGACCCGGCCGGACCCGCCCCGACTACCAGGACCTCGGCGTGCGCGGGCAGAGCTGTGTCTGATTCGCCCTCCGCTTCGCTCCGGGCGGGGTTCGCGGCCCTGGAGGTCTCGTTCTTCCCTCCCTGCGCTTCTCCGCTTCGCTCCGTCGCTCCGCTCAGTCCAGAACGAGACGGGCCGCGAACCTGCAGGCGCGGCATACTCGGGTCGTCATCCGGCAAGCGCATGGCGTCAATACTTGCAGCACATCACCGGGCGCGCATATTTGCCCTGCGCTTCATAGCGGGCGTTTCGTTTCGCGTGGCGAGTGTTTCGTGCGTCGCACTACGGTGGTGTCCATAGGGGGTGATCGGTCCACACGCTAGGTTCTTTGGCGTGGGGTCGGACGCGGCACTGGGAGATGAAATGAGCGCATCAGCTGTGAGCGAGGAGAGCACCGTGGTCGCGGGGGTGGATCTGGGCGATCCCGAGCTCGCGGCGACCGTGCGCAAGGGCCTGATCGAGGTCGAGGATCTGCTGATCACCGAGCTGTCCGACGGCGAGGAATTCCTGCAGGAGGCGGCGCTGCACCTGGCCAAGGCCGGCGGCAAGCGATTCCGTCCCCTGTTCACCATCCTGACCGGTCAGCTGGGCCCCGACCCGACCAGCCCCGACCTGGTCACCGCCGGCACCGTGGTGGAGCTCGTGCACCTGGCCACCCTGTACCACGACGACGTCATGGACGAGGCCTCCATGCGCCGCGGCGCGCCCAGCGTGAACTCGCGCTGGGGCAACAGCGTCGCCATCCTGGCCGGCGACTATCTGTTCGCCCACGCCTCGCGACTGGTCTCCACCCTCGGCCCGGACGCGGTCCGCATCATTGCCGAGACCTTCGCCGAGCTGGTCACCGGCCAGATGCGCGAGACCATCGGCGCCCGGCAGTCCCAGGACCCGGTCGAGCACTACCTGCGCGTGGTGTGGGAGAAGACCGGTTCGCTGATCGCCGCCGCCGGCCGCTTCGGCGGCACCTTCTCCGGTGCGGATCGCGACCATGTGGAGCGGCTGGCCCGCCTCGGCGACGCCGTGGGCACCGCCTTCCAGATCGCCGACGACATCATCGACATCTCCTCGGTGTCCGAGCAGTCCGGCAAGACCCCCGGCACCGACCTGCGCGAGGGCGTCCACACCCTGCCGGTGCTCTACGCCCTGCGCGACGAGGGCGCCGAGGGCGACCGCCTGCGCAAGCTGCTGGCCCGCCCGCTGGAGACCGACACCGAGGTCGACGAGGCCCTGTACCTGCTGTCCCGCTCCCGGGGCCTGGTGCTGGCCAAGGAGAAGCTGCACGGCTACGCCGACATCGCCCACGCCGAACTCTCCGCCCTGCCCGCCGGCCCGGCCAACGAGGCCCTGGAGCACCTGGTCCGCTACACCATCGAACGCGTCGGCTGATCCGAAACCGATCAGTCGAACAACTGGGAACTTCAACCCGGCTCGAGTTCGTTGACCTGGTGTAAGGCACCCAACTGCCGGCAAAAATCGCGGAGAGGCGGGTAAGCATGCATGGGCACGGGTACGCGAACGGGTTGAAGACGTTCGGGCTGCTGGTAGGGATGTCGGCGCTGATCGTGTTCGCGGGAGCGATGTTCCGCAGTCCCACGATCCTGATCCTGTCGATCGTGCTGGCCGTGGGCATGAACGCCTACGCCTACTTCAACAGCGACAAGCTGGCGTTGCGGGCCATGCACGCGCAGCCGGTGACGGAGCTGGAAGCCCCGGCCATGTACCGCATCGTGCGCGAGTTGGCCACGGCCGCACGGCAACCCATGCCGCGCCTCTACATCAGCCCCACCAATGCGCCGAATGCCTTTGCCACCGGCCGCAATCCGCGCAATGCCGCGGTCTGCTGCACCACCGGCATCCTGCAGATCCTCGACGAGCGGGAACTGCGCGCGGTGCTGGGCCACGAACTCTCGCACGTCTACAACCGCGACATCCTGATCTCCTCGGTGGCCGGCGCGCTCGCCTCGGTCATCTCCGGCCTGGCGAACCTGGCCTTCTTCGCCGGCGCCTTCGGCGGCAGCCGGGACGGCGAGGGCCCGAATATCATTGGCATCCTGCTGGTTTCGCTGCTGGGCCCGATCGCGGCCTCGCTCATCAAACTGGCCGTCTCCCGCTCCCGGGAGTATCAGGCCGACCAGGACGGCGCCGAACTCACCGGCGACCCCCTGGCCCTCGCATCGGCCCTGCGCAAGCTGGAACGCGGCACCCAGGCGGCCCCGCTGCCCCCCGAGCCGCAGCTGACCGCGCAGTCGCACCTGATGATCGCCAACCCGTTCCGCAACGGCGACCGGATGGCCCGCTGGTTCTCCACCCACCCCCCGATGGCGGACCGTATCGCCCGCCTCGAGGAGATGGCTGGTGGAAACCGCAATTACTAGCGGTAGTTCACGAACTGCAGGGCGATATCGAAGTCGCCGCCCTTCAGCAGCGAGATGACCGCCTGCAGGTCGTCGCGGCTCTTGCTGCTGACCCGCAGCTCCTCGCCCTGGATCTGCGCCTTGACGCCCTTGGGGCCTTCGTCACGGATCTTCTTGGCGATCTTCTTCGCATTCTCCGTGGTGATGCCCTGCACCAGGGTTCCTGTGATCTTGTACACCTTGCCGGAGGCCTGCGGATCACCCGCGTCGAACGCCTTGAGCGAGATGTCGCGGCGAATCAGCTTCTCCTTGAACACATCCAGGGCGGCCTTGACGCGATCCTCGGACTCGGCGCTGAGGATGATCTTCTCCTCGCCCGACCATTCGATGCTCGCCCCGGTGCCCCGGAAGTCGTAGCGCTGGCTCAGCTCCTTGGCGGCCTGGTTCAGGGCGTTGTCCACCTCCTGGCGATCGATCTTGCTGACGACATCGAACGACGAATCCGCCACACTCTTCTCCTGTCCGAGACTCGGATATTCGGGATGTTCCACGCCGACGCTAGCCCCTTCGGCACGGCTGTATCCAGCCGGTTTGCATTCCGGGCGTGTGTTCGTTGTATTCTGCTGGAGCGCTGCAAGGCGTACCCCGGCGGATTGCCCGAGCGGCCAAAGGGAGCTGACTGTAAATCAGCCGCGTAATGCTTCGGAGGTTCAAATCCTTCATCCGCCACCAGAGAGCCCCGTGGACCCAGTGTCCACGGGGCTCTTGGTATTTCGGGCCAGGCCGGCCGGTCGTCCCGAGCCCCCGGCCGGCGCGGGCACCGACGTCTCGGTTACCCCGGTCGAGTAGCCGCGAAACCCGCGTTGACCAGCCGGTTTGGATAGTCGGCGAGGATGTGTGTAATCTCGTTCAAGTCGTCAGCGCCCCGGCCGAGACCGGAGCAAGACAGACACGCCCCCTTAGCTCAGTCGGCAGAGCGTTTCCATGGTAAGGAAAAGGTCAACGGTTCGATTCCGTTAGGGGGCTCGCCGGATTGCCGGTGGTGACCGACTCGGCTTCTCGTTGCAGGACCCGGGGCCTTCCCGCCGTCAAGTACCGACAACAGATGGCGGTGTAGCTCAGTCGGTAGAGCAAACGACTCATAATCGTTGTGTCGCCGGTTCAAGTCCGGCCATCGCTACATACTGATATCCCAATCAGGCTGACCGGAAAGAAGGCAATCGTGGCCGCGAAGTCCACTGATATCCGGCCAAAGATCACCTTGGCCTGCGAGCAGTGCAAGCACCGCAACTACATCACCAAGAAGAACCGGCGCAATGACCCGGACCGCCTCGAGCTGAAGAAATTCTGCCCGAACTGCGGTACCCACCGGGCGCACCGCGAGTCTCGCTAACTTAAACCCGCGCGATCTACCGCGTGGATGACAGTGCCGGATCGGCAAGTCACTCCGTCTCTTAGAAAGAGATAGTGGCGCCGGTCCGGCATTTGGCGTATATAGCGGTGGTTCAGCGCTCTCGCCCGATCCCGTTCCGGGGATCAGATAGGGACTTCCTGCCGTGACGATCAACATCGACATTGACACCGAGGCCGACATGGTCGATTCCAGCGAGGTCTTCGACCCCGCCGCACACGCCGCCGCCATGGTCGGCCACCACTACCGCGTCGACGACTATTACGAGGTCGGCCGCGAGAAGGTGCGCGAGTACGCCCGCGCGGTGCAGGACTATCACCCGGTCCACTGGGACGAGGACATCGCCCAGAGCTACGGTCACAACGGGCTGGTCGCCCCCCTCACCTTCATCTCCCTGGTCGGAATCCTGGCCCAGCGCAAGCTCTTCGAGCAGATCGTCACCGGCTACGACCTGAGCCAGATCATGCAGACCGATCAGATCCTGGAGTTCCACCGGCCCATCCGGGCCGGCGACCAGCTGTCCTGCATCGTCTACCTGCACTCCTTCCGGCAGGCCTTCGGCGGCGACATCATCGTCACCCGCAACGACGTGGTCGACCAGAACGACGAGCTGGTCCTCACCACGTACACCACCCTCATCGGCCGCAGCGGCGGTGACATCGATCCCAATATCGGTGACGCCGTGCGCAACGTGCTCATGCACGGCGTCGGCCCGGAGGAGCGCCCGGAGCACCACCCGCGCAGCGCCGACGTGCCGCCGACCCCGGCGCCGGTCGAGATCGCGGCCACCGGCACGATCGTCGCGAGCAAGCACGTCCGCCGCTTCGAGGATGTGATCGCCGGCGCCGAACTGCCCCCGCGCGTGGTTCATCTCACCCGCGGTGATCTGGTGAACTACGCCGGCGTGTCCGGCGACGCCAACCCGATCCACTGGAGCGACGATGTCGTGAAGCTGGTCGGCCTGGAAAACGTTGTGGCGCACGGCATGCTGACCATGGGCCTGGGTGGCGGTTTCGTCACCTCCTGGCTCGGCGACCCGGGCGCGGTCAAGGAGTACAACGTCCGCTTCACCAGCCCCGTCTACGTTCCGGTCGACCGTCCCGCGGAAATCGAGTACACCGGCAAGGTCAAGTCCGTGGACCCGGAGACCCGCACCGCCGTCGTCGCCATCGTGGCGAAGTCCGAGGGGCGCAAGATCTTCGGCCGCGCCACCGCAACGGTGCAGCTCTCCTGACCTTCGACCCGAGGTACGCTGCGACACCCCGATTGGCGATCGCCACGCGGGGTAACGTACACTCGGGAATCTGGGGTCACCAGCCGATGCGCGCTGCTCCGAGGAGCGGCGCGCGTGTTGTGTGAAAACCCGTGTACAACTGAATAGAACAGTGGCTGGACTCGTTACCCCGTCCAGCCGAAGGGGCGTAGCTCAACTGGCAGAGCAGCGGTCTCCAAAACCGCAGGTTGCAGGTTCAAGTCCTGTCGCCCCTGCCCTGGATGCCGACGTAGAGAGGATCGACGTGAGCGACGAGCGGGACACTCGCCACGAAGATGGCGATGACACCGCCGCGGTGGCTCGGCCGAGCGGCAAGCGGTCCGCCCGGCGCACGCGCGCCGCGTCGTCCAGCGCTGTCGCGACGATCGATCGACCGTCGGCCTCGGCCAAGGCAACCACCAAGCAGTCCGGCAAGGACAAGAAGGCCGGGCGAGGCGGAACGGGCAATCCGTTCAAGCGCCTGGTGAAGTTCCTCAAGGAAGTCATCGCGGAACTTCGCAAGGTCATCTGGCCCAACCGCAAGCAGATGGTCACCTATACGAGCGTTGTCCTGGTGTTCGTGATTTTCATCGTCGCGTTCATCAGCGGGTTGGATCTGGCGTTCATCAAGGGTGTCAACTGGCTCTTCGGCTAGGCGGCACGATGACCGCGTCTGACCGTCGCGGCCGGTGACCGGCCCCCGGGCAGAGGCGGGGAGCGGGACCATCCGCCGGGCGTTTTGTCCCGGCGCGCAGAGGATTACGTGACGACTAAGGAAGCGAGTGCCCCAGTGAGCACCCCGGAGAACGGCACAACCGAGGAATTCCCGGTGGATGACGCGGTGATCGAAGAGACCACCGCGGACGTCGAAGACGACGCTGAGGGCTTCGCCGACGAGGCCGAGACTTTTGCCGCCGACGCGGAGGCCGGCGAGTTCGCCGCCGACGCCGAGGAGGACGAGCCCGCCCGCCCCGCCGCCGAGCTCTCCGATGAGCCGGCCGACCCGGTCGCCGAGATGACCGCCGCGCTGCGGCGCGCGCCCGGTGACTGGTACGTCGTCCACTCCTACGCCGGCTACGAGAACAAGGTGAAGACCAATCTCGAGACCCGCGTGCAGAACCTCGGTCTCGAGGACTACATCTTCCAGGTCGAGGTGCCGACCGAAGAGGTCACCGAGATCAAGAACGGCCAGAAGAAGAACGTCAACCGCAAGGTGCTGCCGGGCTACATCCTGGTCCGCATGGAGCTGAACGACGAGTCCTGGGGCGCGGTGCGCAACACCCCCGGTGTCACCGGTTTCGTCGGCGCCACCTCGCGGCCCTCGCCGCTCACCATTCCCGAAGTGGTGAAGTTCCTGGTCCCGGCCGCGCAGCAGAAGAAGGCCGCCCCGGCCGCCGCTGCCGCCGCCACCGCGGCCCCCGGCGAGACCCCGATCGTGAAGCCGGTCATCGAGGTCGACTTCGAGGTCGGCGAGTCGGTGACCGTCATGGACGGCCCCTTCGCCACCCTCCCGGCCAGCATCTCCGAGGTCAATGCCGAGCAGCAGAAGCTCAAGGTGCTGGTCTCGATCTTCGGCCGCGAGACTCCGGTCGAGCTGGCCTTCACGCAGGTCGCCAAGATTTAAGTGCGTCAGGGCGGTGGCCCGGTCCGCTTCCGGGCCGGTGTCACCGCCTTTTTCGCGTTCGCATAGACTTGACGGGTTGTGCCTCGGGCGATCCTGTCCGGGGCACGGTCCGGAGAAGGCTTACGGGAATCCGTAAGGAACCTAACCCAAGGAAGAAAGATGCCCCCGAAGAAGAAGAAGGTCGCTGGGCTCATCAAGCTCCAGATCCAGGCCGGTGCCGCCAACCCGGCTCCGCCGGTCGGTCCGGCGCTGGGTCAGCACGGCGTCAACATCATGGAGTTCTGCAAGGCGTACAACGCGGCGACCGAGTCGCAGCGTGGCAACGTCATCCCGGTCGAGATCACGGTCTACGAAGACCGCTCGTTCGACTTCAAGCTGAAGACGCCGCCCGCCGCGCGTCTGCTGCTGAAGGCCGCCGGGATCCAGAAGGGCTCCGCCGAGCCGCACCGCAACAAGGTCGCGCAGATCACCATGGACCAGGTCCGTGAGATCGCCAAGACCAAGCAGGAAGACCTGAACGCCAACGACATCGACGCCGCGGCGAAGATCATCGCTGGTACCGCCCGCTCGATGGGTATCACCATCGCGGAGTAGGGCTTTCGAGCTCTTGTGGAAGGGACCGCCTGTCCCGCACCACTTCTGACTTAGACAAGGACAGAGAATCATGGCAAAACGAAGCAAGGCTTATCTCGAGGCGGCCGCCAAGGTCGACCGCGCCGCGCTCTACGCTCCGCTGGCCGCCGCGCGCCTGGCGAAGGAGACCGCGACCACCAAGACCGACGCGACCGTCGAGGTCGCCGTCCGTCTGGGCGTCGACCCCCGCAAGGCCGACCAGATGGTCCGTGGCACCGTCAACCTGCCGCACGGCACCGGTAAGACCGCCCGCGTCATCGTGTTCGCGGTCGGCGACAAGGCCGCCGAGGCCGAGGCCGCCGGTGCGGACGCCGTGGGCGCCGAGGACCTGATCGAGCGCATCCAGGGCGGCTGGCTGGACTTCGACGCCGCGATCGCCACCCCGGACCAGATGGCCAAGGTCGGTCGTATCGCTCGCGTGCTGGGCCCGCGTGGCCTGATGCCGAACCCGAAGACCGGCACCGTCACCCCCGATGTGACGAAGGCCGTCAACGACATCAAGGGCGGCAAGATCAACTTCCGCGTCGACAAGCAGGCCAACCTGCACTTCGTGATCGGCAAGGCTTCCTTCGACGAGAAGAAGCTGGCCGAGAACTACGGCGCCGCGCTCGACGAGATCCTGCGTGTCAAGCCCTCCACCGCGAAGGGCCGCTACGTCAAGAAGGTGACGTTCTCGACCAACACCGGACCGGGCATCCCGGTGGATCCGAACCGCACCCGCAACTTCGCCGAGGAAGACTGACTCCTCGGCGCGGTAACGCGTAGCAACGCATGAAGCCCGAAGGGCCGGTACGAATCTCGTACCGGCCCTTCGCTTTTGCGAAGCAGAACAACAGCGGACGGGCGGGGGTGTCACCCCTGTTTTGGCGTATCGATGCTGGTCCGCTATATTGGACGACGGTCACCGGCCTGTTCGGTGATCACCCCCAAATCGTTCTACCGAAGACCGTTGGTTGCTGCCGTCAGGCGGCTGAAGGTCCGGCGATATTGCCGGCGGCCCACGCAGGGAGAGCCGAGGTCGGGAAACCCGCGAGAAATCGCGACTGTTTCTTGTGCGCCCCGGGACCACCTTGCGTCCGGGGCGTTTGCTTTGTCGCCGGCCCCTGTGGCGGAACTCGGTAGTTCATACGAGATCCGACCATCCAGAGAGGAGGCGAAGTATGGCAAAGGCTGAGAAGGTCACCGCGGTTGCGGAGATCACCGAGCAGTTCAAGTCGTCCACCGCGACTGTCGTCACGGAATACCGTGGCCTGTCCGTCGGCAAGATCACTGAGCTGCGTCGTGCCCTCGGCGCGAACGCTACCTACTCCGTCGCCAAGAACACCCTGGTCAAGCGCGCTGCCGCCGAGGCGGGCGTGGAAGGCCTGGATGACTTGTTCGTCGGTCCGACCGCCATCACCTTCATTACGGGTGAGCCGGTCGACGCCGCGAAGGCGCTGAAGGCGTTCGCCAAGGACAACAAGGCGCTCATCATCAAGGGCGGCTACATGGACGGCGCCGCGCTGTCCGTGTCCGAGGTCGAGCGCATTGCCGACCTGGAGTCGCGCGAGGTGCTGCTGGCCAAGCTGGCCGGCGCGATGAAGGGCAACCTGTCGAAGGCTGCCGGGCTGTTCGCCGCCCCGGCCTCGCAGATCGCCCGCCTGGCCGCGGCCCTGGAGGAGAAGAAGCGCGCCGAGGGTGGCGCCGCCGAAGCTCCGGCCGCAGACGCCGAATAAGTCACTACCCCAAACCTCTTCGTCGCCGTTCGCGCGGTGACGGAACTACCGAAAGGAAATATCAATGGCCAACGTTGATGAGCTGCTCGAGACCTTCGCCGGCATGACCCTGCTGGAGCTGTCCGAGTTCGTGAAGGCGTTCGAGGACAAGTTCGAGGTCACCGCCGCTGCTCCGGTCGCCGTCGCCGCGGTCGCCGGTGGCGCTGCCCCGGCCGAGGCTGCCGAGGAGCAGGACGAGTTCGACGTCATCCTCGAGGGTGCCGGCGACAAGAAGATCCAGGTCATCAAGGTCGTCCGCGAGATCGTCTCCGGCCTGGGCCTGAAGGAAGCCAAGGACCTGGTCGAGGGTGCCCCGAAGCCGATCCTGGAGAAGGTCGCCAAGGACGCCGCCGAGGCCGCCAAGGCGAAGCTGGAAGAGGCCGGCGCCAAGGTTTCCGTCAAGTAAGACGGACCTGTGGCGGGGCACAGCCCCGTGCCGCTTTGATTGTGAAAAGGGTGGTTCCCATTGGGGGACCGCCCTTTTCGCGTATTGTGCCGTCGTGATTGGCGCGTAATCGATAATTCGATACGAATGTTGCTACCGACCAGTCAGGTCCCGGTGTCCGAGACGGTGTATATGCGATACAGTGACCGGACCTACTGTGATGCGCCACACCGCGCGAATTTTGTGGCCCGTAGTCACACGTAGTGCGCTCGTCGGAGAAAGTGGAGGTTGGCGTGGGCGTCGAGGTCAGAACCGAAGGCATCACGAAGTCGTTCGGTTCGCAGCGTATTTGGCAGGATGTCACGCTGACGCTGCCGCCGGGGGAAGTCAGCGCATTGCTCGGCCCGTCGGGTACCGGTAAGTCGGTCTTCCTGAAGTCGTTGATCGGTCTGCTGCGCCCGGAGAAGGGCTCGATCTACATCGACGGCACCGACATCACCACCTGCTCGAACAAGGAGCTCTACGAGATCCGCAAGCTGTTCGGTGTCCTGTTCCAGGATGGCGCGCTGTTCGGGTCGATGAACCTGTTCGACAACACGGCCTTCCCGTTGCGTGAGCACACCAAGAAGAGCGAATCCGAGATCAAGAAGATCGTGATGGAGAAGCTCGAGCTGACCGGTCTGCTGGGCGCGGAGGGCAAGCTGCCCGGTGAGATCTCCGGTGGTATGCGCAAGCGTGCCGGTCTGGCTCGCGCGCTGGTGCTGGACCCGCAGATCATCCTGGTCGACGAGCCGGACTCGGGTCTGGATCCGGTTCGTACCACGTATCTTTCGCAGTTGTTGATCGATATCAACGCGCAGATCGACGCGACGATCCTGATCGTGACGCACAACATCAACCTGGCTCGTACGGTGCCGGACAACATCGGCATGCTGTTCCGCCGCAATCTGGTCATGTTCGGTCCGCGTGAGGTGCTGCTGACCTCGGAGGAGCCGGTGGTCAAGCAGTTCCTCAACGGCCGTATGCAGGGCCCGATCGGTATGTCGGAGGAGAAGGACGAAGCCCAGATGGCCCGTGAGCAGGCCATGTTCGACTCGGGTCACCACGCCGGTGGCGCGGAGGAGATCGAGGGCATCATCCCGCAGATGCGGGCGCAGCCGGGCATGCCGGTCCGCGGTGCCGTCGGACGTCGTCGCGAGCGGGTCCGCCAGATCATGCATACGCTGCCGCCGGCCGCCCAGGAAGCCATTCGCGAATCGATGTCGCAGAACGGCGACGAGGCCGACACGCAGGTGATGCCCGCCTATCAGGGTGGCTACGACGCCACGGTTCGACAGAACCTGACTAACGGGTAACATACGCGGCGTGAATCCCACCCTGACGCGACTGCGCACCCCGGTCGAGTCGGGACTTGCCCAGGCCGGCAACATATTCGCACTCTTCCTGGACGTGTTCCGGAAGACGTTCCGCCGGCCCTTCCAGTGGCGGGAGTTCATCGAACAGTCGTGGTTCATCGCGAGTGTCTCGATCCTTCCCGCTGCTCTGGTGGCAATCCCGTTCGGCGCCGTGGTGGCCCTGCAGACCGGCTCGCTCATCAAGCAGCTGGGGGCGGAGAACTTCACCGGCGCGACCAGTGTTCTGGCCACCGTGCAGCAAGCTGCACCGGTCGTCACCGCGCTGATCATCGCCGGCGCCGCCGGCTCGGCCGTGGCCGCCGATCTCGGCTCGCGCACCATTCGCGAGGAGATCGACGCCATGGAGGTACTCGGCATCGATCCCATCCAGCGCCTCGTGGTTCCGCGCGTGCTGGGCATGATGCTGGTGGCCTTCCTGCTCAACGGCCTGGTCTCGGTCGTCGGCATCTGCGGCGGCTACTTCTTCAACGTCGGGCTGCAGGGCGGCACCCCGGGCGCGTACCTCGCGTCCTTCTCCGCCCTCGCACAGATCCCCGACCTGGTCATCGGCGAGATCAAGGCCCTGATCTTCGGCGTGGTGGCGGGTGTGATCGCCGCCTACAAGGGCCTGCATCCGAAGGGGGGACCGAAAGGAGTGGGTGACGCGGTGAACCAATCCGTGGTGATCACGTTCCTCGTTCTGTTCTTCCTGAATCTGATCCTCACCCTGATCTACCTTCAGGTCGTCCCCGCAAAGGGCGCGTGATCCATGGTTGTTTCGCAGCGCACCACCGTCTTCTCCCGGTCGGCGCGCCGGGTCAGACCCGCGCTCATGGCGCCGGTCGACCTGGTCGACAAGGCCGGCGATCAGATGTCGTTCTACTCCCGGGCGATCGGCGCGATCCCGAAGACGATCGTGCACTTCCGCAAGGAGGTCATGCGGCTGCTGGCCGAGGTGACCTTCGGATCGGGCGCCCTCGCGGTCATCGGCGGCACCATCGGCGTCATCGTGTTCATGTCGGCCTCGGTCGGTGTGGTCGTCGGCCTGCAGGGCTTCAAGGCCCTCGACGCCCTGGGTTCCGGTGTCCTCACCGGCTTCCTGACCGGGTACATCAATACCCGCGAGCTCGCGCCACTGGTCGCGGCACTGGCACTGTCGGCGACGGTCGGCTGTGGTTTCACCGCGCAGCTGGGCGCCATGCGGATCTCCGAGGAGATCGACGCGCTCGAGGTGATGGCGGTGCCGTCGGTGCCCTTCCTGGTGACCACGCGCGCCATCGCCGGCTTCCTCGCCGTGATTCCGCTGTACGTGGTCGGCCTGCTGGGCACCTACCTGGCCTCGCGGATGATCAGCATCTACTTCAACGGGCAGTCCAGTGGTTCCTATGACCACTACTTCAGTCTGTTCCTGCCACCGGAGGACGTGCTCTATTCCTTCGTGAAGGTGCTCGTCTTCGCGTTCGTGATCATCCTGGTGCACTGCTACTACGGCTACAACGCCAGCGGTGGTCCCGCGGGCGTGGGTGTGGCCGTGGGCCGCGCGGTGCGCGCCGCCATCGTGCTGATCAACGTGCTCGATTTCTTCCTGTCCCTGGCGATCTGGGGCACGACCACGACGGTGCGGGTGGCCGGATGACCAACCCGCAGCGTGTGCAGTTCTGGCGATCCACCGAGAAACTGCGCAACCGTACCCTCGGCGTGCTCTTCTTCGTGCTGGTGGCGCTGTTCCTGTGGACCACCATCGCCATCTACAACAAGCAGTTCGTGGACACCGTCCGGGTCAACCTGATCACCGACACCGTCGGAAACGCGCTGACCCGCAACGCGGATGTGAAAGTCCGCGGCGTCACCGTAGGCGAGCTGCGGTCGAGCTCCTACGACGGCAAGAACGTCACGCTGGATCTGGCCATCGACCCGGGCAAGGCCGGCAAGATTCCGTCCAATGTGACCGCCCGCCTGCTGCCCAAGACGCTGTTCGGTGAGCGCTACATCGACCTGGTGTGGCCGGAGAGCCCGCAGGGCCATCTCACCGCGGGCGTGACCCTGCACCAGGACACCAGCGGCAACGCCGTCGAGGTGAGCCAGCTGCTGGACCACATCCTGCCGCTGCTGCAGGCGATTCCGCCGCAGTACCTGTCCTCCACGCTGGGCGCGCTGTCCAATGCGCTGCAGGGGCAGGGCGAGGAGCTGGGCAAGACCATCGACCGGCTCGACGACATCGTCACCCAGGTCAACGGTGAAATGCCGACGCTGCAACAGGATCTGAAGAGCCTGGCCGACGTGGCGACCACCTACGCCGATGCCGCGCCCGAGCTGGTGTCCGCGCTGGACAACCTGCGCACCACCAATGCCACCATCGTGCAGAAGCGTTCGCAGGTCGACACCCTGCTGGCGACGCTGACCCCGAGCGCCTCGACCACCGCCGACTTCCTGGTGGCCAACCGCGACAACATCATCGACGTGGCGGCGGACTCGCGGCCCGCGCTGGAGGCGCTGGCCAAGTACTCGCCCAGCTACAGCTGCGCGCTGGCCGGTTTCGCGGAGCTGAAGCCGCGCATCGACCAGATCTTCGGCAAGGGCACCAACCTGCCGGGCTCGCGCGTGACCGTGCAGATCGTGAATCCGCGCGGCCGCTACGTGCCCAACCAGGACGAGCCGCGCTGGTTCGACCCGCGTGGGCCGCTGTGCGTTCCGATGTACCCGCCGGGCACCGACCCGGGCCAGTACACCGACGGTTCCGCCAATGACGGTTCCTACCAGCCGCCGAGCCGTAATCCGGGTGACCAGAACGTCGGCCGCATGCCGGAGCCGCAGTACAAGGTGTACGGCCCGCAAGCGCCGACCACCGCCTACTCGCCGCAGGAGGCCCAGGCCCTGGGCGCGATCTACGGTGCGGCACACGGAGTTTCGCCCGAACAGGTGCCCACCTGGGTGACCAAGATCGCCGCCCCGGCCTTCCGCGGCAGTGAGGTGAGCGTCAAGTGAAGGATCTGCTGCGCGGCCTCGGGCCGACGCTGACCAAACTGATCGCCTTCATTCTCGTCACGGTCTTCCTGACGGGTGTGCTGGCGCTGACCATCGCCAACTACGGTGGCGGCGGTACCAAGTTCAATGCCCGGTTCACCGATGTGACCTCCCTGAACAAGGGCGACGAGGTGCGCGTGGCCGGTGTCCGGGTGGGCAAGGTGACCAATGTGTCCATCGTGGACAAGCGCCTGGCCAATGTGGAATTCGAACTGACCGACCGGGATTGGCTGCCCGCGTCCACCACCGCGACCATCAAGTACCGGAACCTGGTGGGCCAGCGCTACATCGCGCTGGAACAGGGCACCGGGCAGCAGGGCCGCAAGATGAACAAGGGCTCGACCATCCCGCTGGAGCGCACCAAGCCGGCGGTCAATCTGACCGAGCTGTTCAACGGCTTCCGGCCGCTGTTCCAGACGCTCACCCCCGAGGACGTCAACAAGCTGTCGTCCGAGATCATCCAGGTCTTCCAGGGCGAATCCGGCACCATCGCGGACCTGGTGGCCAACACCGCCTCGCTCACCAACAAGGTGGCCGACAAGGACGCGGTGATCGGTGAGCTGATCAAGAACCTGAATGCCGTGCTGGACAGCATCAATTCGCGCGGCGACCAGCTCGACCAGCTGATCGTCAATACCGAGGCGCTGGTCACCGGGCTGAACGCCGATCGCGGCACCATCGGCTCGGCGGTCACCTCGCTCGGCAACCTGGCCTCGGCCACCGCCGACCTGCTGGTCCCGGTGCGGCCGAACCTGCAGGGCGCCATCGCCGGTCTGAACCAGCTCACCGGCACTCTCAACGACCGCAAGGACGAGGTCGACGAGGGCCTGACCAACCTGCCCATCAAGATGGAGAAGCTCGGTCGCGCGGCGTCCTACGGCTCCTGGTTCCAGTTCTATCTGTGCGGCATCGACATCGTCGCCGGACCGGGCACCAAGGACGCGCCGCAGCTGAACTTCCCGCCCGCACTGCAGAACATGCCGACTGTGAACCAGCCGATCTACACGAATCCGGCCCCGCGCTGCCATGGGAAGGGAGGCCGCTGATGGACGACCGCGCTGTATTGGGCAAGCGCAGTCCGGCGTTCATGGGTGGGCTGGGCCTGATCCTGGTGCTGCTGGTGACCCTGTCCGCGTTCAATCTCGACAAACTGCCGATCATCGGGGCCGGCATCAAGTACACCGCCGAGTTCTCCGAGGCCGCGGGCCTGAAGAAGGGCAACGAGGTGCGCATCGCCGGCGTCAAGGTCGGCGCGGTGTCCGATGTCCGCCTCGACGGCGACAAGGTGCTGGTGGACTTCCGCACCCAGGATGCCTGGATCGGGGACGAGTCCACCGCCTCGATCCAGATCAAGACCGTGCTCGGGCAGAAGTACCTGGCGCTGGATCCCAAGGGCACCAAGGTCCTGAACCCCTCGGATCGGATCCCGCTCTCGCGCACCGTGTCTCCCTACGACGTGGTGGACGCGTTCAGCGACGCCGCCAAGAACATCGAGCAGACCGACACCGCGCAGCTGGCGAAGAGCTTCACCGTGCTGTCGGACGCCTTCTCGGCCACCCCGCCGGAACTGCGCAGCTCCATCGACGGCGTCGCCCGGCTCTCGGAGACGCTGGCCAAGCGTGACGATCAGCTCAAGAAGCTGTTCGCGGCCACCAAGACCACCACCAAGGTGCTGGCCGACCGCAACCAGGAGTTCGAGCGGCTCATCTCCAACGGCGGTGAGCTGCTGGCCGAGCTGAACGTGCGCCAGCAGGCCATCCACCAGCTGCTCACCGGCGCGAAAACCGTTGCGGCGGAACTGACAGCGCTGGTCAAGGACAACGAGGCCCAGATCGGCCCGGCACTGACCAACCTCAACAAGACCATCGACCTGCTCAACGACCACCAGGCCGACCTGTCCAAGACCCTCACGCTGGCCGCGCCCTTCTACGGGCTCTACTCCAACGTGCTGGGCAACGGCCGCTGGTTCGACGCGGTCATCACGAACCTGATTCCGCCCGCGCTGCCGGACATCCCGGGTGATCGTCAGCCGATCCGAAAGATGGGAGGTTAACTCGTGGCGAGCAATCCGCTGTCCGCCCTGCGTGGCGCCAGCACCAAGAGCAAGATCATCGCCGGAGTGACCGTCCTGGCGGTGGTGCTCGCGGGCGTCGCGTGGTGGAGCTTCGATCGGCTCAACACCACCACCATCACCGCGTACTTCGACAAGTCCATCGGCATCTACAAGGGTTCCGACGTGCGCGTCCTGGGCGTGCCGGTGGGCCGGGTGGATTCGGTGGACCCGCAGGGCGACGTGGTCAAGGTCGTCATGAAGGTCGACCGCGGCTACGACATCCCCGCCGACGCCAAGGCCGCCCAGATCACCCCCTCGGTGGTGTCGGACCGGTACATCCAGCTCGCGCCCGCCTACAAGGGCGGACCGAAGATGGCCCGCAACGCCACCATTCCGAAGGATCGCACCGCGACCCCGGTCGAGGTGGACCGGCTCTACAACAGCATCACCGAACTGTCGAAGGCACTCGGCCCGGAGGGCGCCAACAAGCCCGACGGCGCCACCGGTGAAGGCGCGCTGAACCAGCTGGTGCGCACCGGCGCGGCGAACCTCGCCGGCAACGGCGACGCGCTGGGCAACAGCTTCACCCAGCTGTCCAAGGCCGCGCACACGCTCTCCGATTCGCGCACCGACATTTTCGACACGGTCAGGAACCTGCAGACCTTCGTGCAGACCCTGGCCGACAACGACGCGCAGGTGCGGACCTTCAACACCCAGCTGGCCTCGCTGGCCGGGTTCCTGTCCGACGAGCGTCAGACCCTCGGCCAGGCGCTGAACCTGCTGTCGGTCGCGCTCGGCGACGTGGCCCGGTTCATCGACAACAACCGGGACCTGGTGCAGTCCAACGCCGATGCGCTGACCAAGCTCACCCAGACCCTCGCCGACCAGCGCGACGATCTGGCCAAGGCGCTGCCGCTCATCCCGACCGCGCTGAGCAACCTGATCAACGTGCACAACGGTGAGTCCGGCACGCTCGACATGCGTCCCAACTTCACCGACCTGCAGGATCCCTTCGGCGTCATCTGCAAGATGCTGGACCTGGGCAAGCTGCGTCCCGGCGACCCCAAGTTCGATGCCATCTCGCGTCAGCTGCAGCCGATCCTGAACAACTGCAAGGTGATCACCGATCAGCTCACCGCCGGCGTGAAGACACCCTCGCTGGTGTTGCCCTTCGGCATCCTCAGCGGCGAGAACGAGCAGCACAACACGGTCCCCGGCACCGTCCCCGGTAATCCGTCCGACCAGCTGCCGCCGTCGCAGCAGGAAGGTGGGCAGCGATGAGCGCCAACCGGATTCGCGGCGGCCGGGTCCGGCGCACCGCCCTCCTGGCCACCTCGCTGGGCGCGGTGACGCTGATGGCGGCCGGCTGCGGCGCGGACAGCATTCCGCTGCCCGGCGGCCCGAACATCGGCAAGCACCCGCTGCACCTCGACATCCGCTTCGCCGACGTGCTGGACCTGGTCCCGCAGTCGTCGGTGAAGGTGGACGGTGTCGCGGTGGGGCGGGTCGACAAGATCCGCATCGCCCCCGAAAACGCCTGGGAAGCCAGCGTGCAGGTGCTCGTCGACGACAGCGTGAACCTGCCCGCCAATGCCCACGCCGAGGTCAAGCAGACCAACCTGCTGGGTGAGAAGTACATCGAACTGTCCGCTCCCGCGAAGGATGCCGATTCCGCGCGGCTGAAGGACGGCGCCAAGATCCCGGTCGAGAACACCCGCACCGCCACCGAGGTGGAGCAGGTGCTGGGCGCGCTGTCGCTGCTGCTCAATGGCGGCGGCGTGGCGCAGCTGCAGCCGATCGTGGTGGAGCTCAACAAGACTCTGGGCGGCCGCGAGGGCAAGGTCCGGGACCTGCTGAGCCAGGCCAACACCCTGATCAAGGGCCTCGACGACCAGGTCGACAACATCACCCGCGCGCTGGACAGCCTCGACACGCTGACCAGCCGGGTGGGGCAGCAGACCACCCAGATCTCCAAGATCCTCGACGAGCTGCCGGGCGGCATCAAGATCCTCAACGAGCAACGGCCGCAGCTGATTCAGCTGCTGGGCCAGCTGGATCGGGTGGGGCAGTCCGGATTCGACGTGTTGAACAAGTCCAAGGACAACCTGATCACCGACCTGTCCTCGCTGCGGCCCACGCTGCAGGCGCTGGGCGCGTCGGCGGGTGACCTGGTGACCGCGTTCCCGCTCATCCCGACCTACCCGTTCCCGGACGAGGCCATCAAGTCCGCGTTCGGCGGCCAGGTCAACACCTGGCTCTCGGTGGACCTGCAGATCGGCACTCTGCTGTCGAATCTCGGTGTGGGCAAACAGGATCCGCAGTACCTGCCGCCCGCGGGCCGCCAGGTCAACGTGGATCCGACCAACCCGTACTACAACGGCAACGGGCCGCGCGGCGGCTGGCCGACCGTCTCGCTGCTGCCGCTGCCGCCCACCGTGGCCCGGCCGATCGGGCAGCCGGGACCGACCGATCCGCTGGGATCGATTCTCGAGCAGCTGGGAGTGGGTGGTCCGCGATGACTCGTCTGGTGCGTAATCAGCTGATCGCCTTCGCGGTCATCGCGGTGCTCGGCGTCGTGTTCGTCGGCGCCAAGTACGTGCGGCTGGACAATATGCTCGGCTTCGGGCTGTACAAGGTGAAGGTCGAGGCCGCCGAAACCGGCAACCTGTCCAAGGGAGCGGAGGTCACCTACCGCGGTGTCCCCGTGGGCCGGGTCGGCGACCTCGACGTCACCCCCGACGGCGTGCTCATCACCCTGGAGATGAACTCCGGCAAGCCCAAGGTCCCCGCCAATGCCAAGGCGGTGGTGGCCGACCGCTCCGCCATCGGTGAGCAGTACGTGGACCTGCAGCCCACCAGCGACGGCGGGCCGTACCTGAAGGACGGCTCGGTCATCGTCGGCGCGCAGCTGCCCGTCCACGTCGAGGAGCTGCTCTCCAGCGTGGACCACTTCGCCGGCACCACCGACCTGAAGGCGCTGTCCACCACCATCACCGAGCTGGGCAAGGCGTTCGACGGCAAGGGCGACGACCTCAAGATCCTGATCGACTCGCTCAACAAGTTCAGCGCCACCGCCAGCGGTGACAACCTGCAGCAGACCCTGGCCCTGATCCGCTCGGCTCGCACCGTGCTGGGCACCCAGGCCGAGCAGTCCCCGGCGATCCTGCAGTTCAGCGACGGCCTGGACAAGCTCACCGCGCAGCTGAAGTCCAACGACCCGGATATCCGCCGCCTCATCGGCACCGGCACCGACGCGGGCTCCGCGATCCAGCGCCTGCTGCAGGAGAGCGGCCCGGCCCTGACCAAGGACCTCACCAACCTGCGCACCCTGCTGCTGGCCATCTCGCCGAAGTTCTACGCCCTCGGCCCGGTGCTGCAGATGCTGCCGCTGCTGCCGCTGGGTGGCTCGTCCACCGCACCCGGCGACGGCACCACCCACTTCGGCCTGGTGCTGGAGACCAACAACCCGCCCGCCTGCACGGTGGGATACGAAGGCACACAACGGATTCTGGACCAGATGAAGGCCCAGAACCCCAACTTCGACGACACCCGCGACGACTTCCCGCTCAATACCCAGGCCGGGTGCGCGGTACCGCAGGGCAGCGAGACCGATGTCCGCGGCGCCAGTCGCGCGGAGCTGGCCGACCCCAGCGTCGGGCAGCCCTGGGACGACAAGCCGAAGTACGACCCGGACAAGCTCAACCTGAACCCGGTGGCCACCCAGCTGGCCACGCTCATGGGCGTCACGCCCAAGCACTGACCGAGCTGCTCGGCACGCTCCGGGCAGCGAGATGGCACACAGTCCCAGCCCGGGCGCGAAGAGAGGAAAGTATGGTGGCGGCGTGAGTCAGCACAAGGACAGCGAATCGGGGGCGAACCTCGAGAAGCCGGCAACCCCGCCGGTTCCCGAAACAACCCCGGACGCGTCCTCGGCGGACGTCGCGCCGGAGCCGGCCGCATCCGAGACCGAGTCGGCCGAGTCGGCCGCCGGGCCGGAGTCGGCCGAATCCACCGCGGAGCCGGCCACCGTGCCGGACGAGCCCACCGCGCCGGTCGCCGTGCCGGACGAGCCCGCTGAACAGGTCGCCGAGCTGCCGCCGACGTCCGGCGCCGTCGGCTCGGACCCGCGGAAGCTCGTCACCGTCGGCGCGGCCGCGCTGCTGGTGGTGTCGGTGATCGCCGCCGCCGTGGTCGGATTCATCTGGTTCGGTGACGCCAGGGACAGCTCCCGGGCCGATGCCCGCGACGCCGTCCTGACCGACGCCCGCCAGGCCGCCGTCAACCTGATGTCCATCAACCCGGACGACATCGACGGGTCGCTGGCGAACATCCGGTCATCGATGACCGGCGAGCTGCTCCAGCAGCAGGAGAGCGGGCAGGATCAGCTCAAGCAGACCGCCCAGGACTCCAAGACCCGCATCCAGGCCGCCGTCGAGGGCATCACCGTCACCGCGCTCAACAGTGAGCTCGACCACGCCTCTGCCTTCGCGGTCCTGAAGATCACCCGCAGCTGGCCCGGTGGCCAGCCCGCGTCCTTCCGTCAGCTGTGGACCCTCGACCTGGTCAAGGTCGGCAGCACCTGGAAGGCCGAGAAGGCGCAGAACCTCGGCGAGCCGGTGCCCCTGGGCTCGGCCGCGCCGCAGCAGGACGCGCCCCAGCAGCCGACTTCGACCCAGCCCACCCCCAAGCCGGGCAACTAGGAGGGAGTGACCATGGCCAACCGGAAGCGACCCGTCAACCGCGTCACCCCGCGCCGCCCGGCCGCACAGCGCGGCACCGCGTCGCGCACCACCGCCGCCGACGTCCAGGCCGGGAGCGCCGAGCGGAAGACCACGAGCGCCCGGTCCACCTCCGAGCGTTCGGATCGGACCGCGTCGCGCACCACCCCGCCGCGCGGTCCAGGTCTGTCCAAAGACAGTGCCCCGCAACAGTATTCCAAGCCGACCGGCCAGGGCGGATTTTGGCGTAACTGGGGTGTCGCCACGGTGTGCGCAGCGCTCTCCGCGCTGCTGCTGGCCTTCGCGATCGCCGGTGGCGTACATCACTGGGTGAGCAAGCCCGATTCGAACTCGGGCAATCTGGCCTACGTCGACAACAAGGCCACCGACGAGGTGAAGGCCGCCGGCGACCACGCGCTGACCACGCTCTACGGCTACAAGGCCGCCGAGATCGACAAGTGGAAGGCCTCGGTCAACTCGGTGCTCACCGACAAGATGCAGAAGGACTTCGCCAAGTACGTCGACACCACGGTCGAGACCATCAAGCAGACCCAGACCGACACCGACGTCAAAACCGATCCGATCGGCGTGACCCTTCTCACCGGCGACCGCGCCGAGCTCCTGGTCAATCTGAACATCTCCGCGGTCAAGGACGGCAAGCCCGAACCCCTCGCCTCGGGTCCGATCGTGCTGCGCATGCAGAAGGTCGGTGGTCACTGGCTGGCCGCCGAGATCACCGACAAGTAAGCGCCTCCCCGCCGCCGCATGCCGGCGTCTTTCCGGCATCGCACGACGTCGGAAGGTGATCTTGTAGGGGGACAGGCGATCTCGCGATTTGTCAACTCGGGCCGCCACTTGACGAGTTTCGTCCGACCCGTCACGCTATTCACAACAGCGGCGGCTGTCACAGGGGACAGAACGCCGGCGAGGGCCTTGCGAACGCAGCCAGCGGACTTGCGGCCCGGCCGGAAAACCGTGTGGAGACCGTCACTCGGCTGTGGTGATATCGGCGTTCTGATCGCCGGGATATCGACACGGACACACCGGGGCGAAGTTGCCGCCCACGGATCGTCACGGGTGGTACTTTGACACCCCCGTAGGTTTGGGTGTAGTTTTGGACGTTGCGCTGGCTGCCTCCTGTCCATACCTCGATCGCATCACGAAAGTTCCACCCTTCCGGTGTTACTTCCGTTGTTTGCTGTTCGGGTTTCGTTCGGGTCGTACCAGCGGAATTCGTAGCAGACAAGCGACGGTCGCGGACCACCACGCGACGCGCGTGAGGTGCTGGAAGGACGCATCTTGGCAGTCTCCACCCAGACCAAGGCCGGTATTCCCGGAGCCCCGAAGCGGGTGTCTTTCGCGAAGATTCGTGAGCCCCTGGAGGTTCCCGGACTTCTCGATCTACAAACCGAATCGTTCGCCTGGCTGGTCGGTTCAGCAGACTGGCGTGAGCGTGCCACCGCGCGCGGCGACGTCACCAATCCCGTCGGGGGCCTCGAGGAGGTGCTCGAGGAGCTGTCTCCGATCGAGGACTTCTCCGGCTCCATGTCGCTGTCCTTCTCCGACCCGCGCTTCGAAGAGGTCAAGGCCTCCATCGAGGAGTGCAAGGACAAGGACATGACCTACGCGGCGCCGCTGTTCGTGACCGCGGAGTTCATCAACAACAACACCGGCGAGATCAAGTCTCAGACGGTCTTCATGGGTGACTTCCCGATGATGACCGACAAGGGCACGTTCATCATCAACGGCACCGAGCGCGTCGTCGTGTCGCAGCTGGTCCGTTCCCCGGGTGTGTACTTCGACGAGTCGATCGACAAGTCCACCGAGAAGACGCTGCACTCCGTGCGTGTCATCCCGTCGCGCGGCGCGTGGCTGGAGTTCGACGTGGACAAGCGCGACACCGTCGGCGTCCGCATCGACCGCAAGCGCCGGCAGCCGGTCACCGTGCTGCTCAAGGCGCTGGGTATGACCACCGAGGAGATCACCGAGCGCTTCGGCTTCTCGGAGATCATGATGTCCACCCTCGAGAAGGACTCCACCCCGGGTCAGGACGAGGCGCTGCTCGACATCTACCGCAAGCTGCGTCCGGGCGAGCCGCCGACCAAGGAGTCCGCGCAGACCCTGCTGGAGAACCTGTTCTTCAAGGAGAAGCGCTACGACCTGGCTCGCGTCGGTCGCTACAAGATCAACAAGAAGCTCGGCCTGAACCTGGACAAGCCGGTCACCGGTTCGACGCTGACCAAGGAAGACATCGTCGCGACGATCGAGTACCTGGTCCGCCTGCACCAGGGCGATCGCCTGATGACCGCCCCCGGCGGCTCCGAGGTCCCGGTCGACGTCGATGACATCGACCACTTCGGCAACCGTCGTCTGCGGACGGTTGGCGAGCTGATCCAGAACCAGATCCGCGTCGGTCTGTCCCGCATGGAGCGCGTCGTGCGTGAGCGCATGACCACCCAGGACGTCGAGGCGATCACCCCGCAGACCCTGATCAACATCCGCCCGGTCGTGGCGGCGATCAAGGAGTTCTTCGGCACCTCGCAGCTGTCGCAGTTCATGGACCAGAACAACCCGCTGTCGGGTCTGACCCACAAGCGTCGACTGTCGGCGCTGGGCCCGGGTGGTCTGTCCCGTGAGCGCGCCGGCCTGGAAGTTCGTGACGTCCACCCGTCGCACTACGGCCGCATGTGCCCGATCGAGACCCCGGAAGGCCCGAACATCGGCCTGATCGGCTCGCTGTCGGTGTACGCGCGGGTCAACCCGTTCGGTTTCATCGAGACCCCGTACCGCAAGGTCGTGAACGGCCGCGTCACCGATGAGGTCAAGTACCTGACCGCCGACGAGGAGGACCGCCACGTTCGTGCGCAGGCCAACTCTCCGGTCGACGCCGACGGCAACTTCCTCGAGGACAAGGTGCTCGCCCGCCGCGGCAACGAGGAGATGGAGTACGTCGCGCCGACCGAGGTGACCTTCATGGACGTCTCGCCGCGCCAGATGGTGTCGGTCGCGACCGCCATGATCCCGTTCCTCGAGCACGACGACGCCAACCGTGCCCTCATGGGCGCGAACATGCAGCGTCAGGCCGTGCCGCTGATCCGTTCCGAGTCGCCGCTGGTCGGCACCGGCATGGAGCTGCGCGCCGCCGTCGACGCCGGTGACGTGGTCGTGAACCAGAAGGCCGGTGTGGTGGAAGAGGTTTCGGCCGACTTCATCACCGTGATGCACGACGATGGCACTCGCCGCAGCTACCGGCTGCGTAAGTTCGAGCGTTCGAACCAGGGCACCTGCGCCAACCAGCGTCCGATCGTGGACGAGGGTATGCGGGTGGAGGCCGGGCATGT
>NZ_JBHZAL010000050.1:0-36474 GCF_042754245.1 Nocardia sp. NPDC059228
GAGCGCGCGGGCGCGCAGCTGCCGAAGATCTTCCAGGTCAACTGGTTCCGGCGCAGCGCCGACGGGAAGTTCCTGTGGCCCGGCTTCGGCGACAACGTGCGCGTGCTGAAGTGGGCACTCGAACGGCTGGACGGCACCGCTCCGGCCGAGCGCACCCCGGTCGGCTTCGTGCCCACCGCCGCCGCGCTCGATCTCGACGGACTCGGCGACGGCTACCGTGGCCTGATCGACGCCGCCCTCACCGTCGATCGCGGCGAATGGGTGCGCGAACTCGAATCGATTGACGAGTGGTACGCCACCATCGGCGGCAACCGTCTGCCCGATGCCCTGCGTGCCGAACTCGCCGCCCTGAAACTCCGCCTGGCCGAGGAAGTCTGACCGTGCGTGACCAGACCAGCCCGAATCCGCTGCAGCGCCTGCGCTACATCTGCGGCGGGAGGCTGCCGCCGGCCATGTCGCAGTGGGTGATCGACGATCTGACCGGGCCGGGGGCGGCGCGGCGCTACATGCTGCGCATCCTCATCCCGATCATCCCGCCGCTGTGCCTGTTCCTGCTCATTCCCGGTCCGCTGTGGATCGGGCTGGCCATGATGGCGCTGCTGTACCTGCCGCTGATCTACTTCACGGCCGCGCTCATGTACGTGTTCCGGCGGGCCCGCCTCACCAAGCACGGCCTGGATCCGGCCCTCGCCGACCAGCGCGAACGCGATCGCGCCGCCGCCGCGCGGGCCGCCTACGAGCGGGCGCACGGCCGCGGCTGAACCCGGGGCGGATCAGCTCAGGTAGCGCTGGGTGAACTCGGTCAGGATGCCGGTGCCGTTGCCCTTCACCTGATCCCAGGAGAAGGGCAGCTGCTTGACCTCGTCGTAGGAGCGGGTGCCGGGTGCGACCGGGACGTCGGTGCGGGCGGGAATCATCTTGTGCGCGGCGGTGATCTGCTGGGCCTCGGGGGTGAACATGTAGTCCACCAGGGCTTTCGCGGCCGCCGGATTGCGGGTGGTGTTCAGGATGAAGACCGGGCGCGGGGTGATGACGGTGCCCGAGGACGGTGAGATGACCCGCAGCGGAACGCCTTTGGCGGCCGCGTCGTAGGCCGCGTAGTCGACGCCGCCGAGGACGACGGCGTAGGCGCCCGCGGTCACCTGGTCGAGGGCGGGGCCGTTGCCGCCGCGCACCACCATGCCATTGTCGAAGAGGGCGTCGAACATGGCCCAGGTGCGGTCCTTGCCCCACGCGCTGACCATGGCGGCCAGCAGGTCCCGGGCGGTGCCGGATTCACGCGGGTCCGGCATGATCACCCGGCCATGGAATTCGGGGGCGGCCAGATCGGCCCAGTCGTTGGGCAGGCGCGGGCTCGCCTTGCTGTTGACCACCATGGTGAGCGCCGACCCGTCCCGGCCGATGAAGCCGTGATCCTTGCCGATCCAGCCGTCGTGCACCCGGTCCGCGCCGTGCGGGGTGTAGGGCAGGGTGCGGCCCTGCAGGTCGTACTCCGCCGCGGGCGTCCACGACGCCAGGTACACCACGTCGGCCTGCGGCTGCGGGCCCTCCTTGTCGAGGATGGCGGTGATCTTGCCGGTTTCGCCGTTGACGACGTGCACCTTCACCCCGGACGCCCGGGTGAACCCGGCCAGCAGGTCATCGGTGAGGTCCTGCGGATTCGCCGAGTACAGGGTGAGCTGCCCGGACAGCCCGGGCGGCGGGGTCCACGAACTGGTCACGGCGGGAACGGATGCCGGTTCGGCATGCGTGCCGCAACCGGTGGTCGCGAGCGTGGCGGCGGCGACGGCCGCGATGACAGCGCGGCGGGGGAGCGACATTCCGCGGAACCCTTTCCGAAGGACCCCGTCTCACTTCGGGTTCCACAGCAATCTGGCGCGAGAGATTAGGCAGCGTCTCTGACTCGGCAGGGTGCGCCGGGTGAACACCCGGTGACATCTCGGACCGCGGCGATCCTTTTACGCGGTGCAGTGAGCTGTGTCACAGTTTGATAGCGGTTCGCCTCAACTGTCGCAAACGTTTTTCATTTCTTTTGCACTGTCTTTACGATTACCGGCGATCTGCCAAGCGTCGTGGTTCTCCAGCCTCGCCCGCCGCTGCCTCTCGATTCGATGCCAGTACATGTTGACCGATGAACCGGGCGGCCCTGCCGTGCCGGCGAAGGAGAGATATGTCCACCGACACCGATCAGCCTCGACGGACGTCGCTTCCCGGCTTCGCCGCCCTGGTGCGCCACGATCTACCTGCCTCGATCGTCGTCTTCCTGGTCTCCCTGCCGCTGTCCATCGGCATCGCCGTCGCCATGGGCGCGCCGGTCGCCGCCGGACTCATCGCCGCGGTGGTGGGCGGCGTGGTCGCCGGACTCTTCGGCGGATCGACCCTCCAGGTCAGCGGGCCCACCGCCTCGCTGACCGTGGTGGTCGCCGAATCCATCACCCAATTCGGCTGGGCCGCTACCTGTTTCATCACCATCCTGGCCGGTGGCCTGCAGATTCTGTTCGGGCTCAGCCGGATCGCACGCGGGGTGCTGGCCATCGCGCCGGTGGTGGTGCACGCCATGCTCGCCGGAATCGGCATCGTCATCGCGCTCGAACAGGTGCATGTGCTCATGGGCGGCGATTCGCTGACCTCGTCCTGGGACGCCATCGTCGCGCTGCCGCACCAGCTGGCCTCGGTTCACCCCGGTGACCTGTGCATCGGACTGGTCGTCATCGCCATCCTGCTCGGCTGGCGGCGGCTGCCCGAACCGGCCACCCGGGTGCCGGCGCCATTGGTCGCGGTGGTGGTCGCGACCCTGCTGGCGCGCGTGCTGCCGGTGCGGGTCGAGCGCATCACGCTCAATGGCTCACTGCCGGCGGAACTGCATCTGCCCCAGGTGCCGCACGGCAGCTGGGCCACGGTGGCGCTGATGGCGGTGACCATCGCGCTCATCGCCAGCGTGGAGACCCTGCTATCGGCCGTGGCGGTGGACCGG
Organism: Nocardia sp. NPDC059228; assembly: GCF_042754245.1. Taxonomy (NCBI): domain Bacteria; kingdom Bacillati; phylum Actinomycetota; class Actinomycetes; order Mycobacteriales; family Nocardiaceae; genus Nocardia; species Nocardia sp. NPDC059228. Next base: position 2,975 of record NZ_JBHZAL010000050.1, read on the forward strand.
ATGCGCCAGAACTCCAGGCGCCGAACGGATCTGGACCGCGAGCTGCTCGGTCAGGGCGCGGCCAACATCGTCTCCGGACTGATCGGCGGCCTGCCGGTGGCGGCGGTCATCGTGCGCAGCATCACGAATGTCAAAGCGGGAGCGCGCACCAAGGCCTCGACCATGCTGCACGGGCTGTGGATCCTGCTCTTCTCGGTGGCGCTGGTCGACGTGGTGCGCTCGATTCCCAAGGCGGCGCTGGCCGGACTGCTCATCGTGGTCGGCATCCAGCTCATCAAACTCGCCCACATCCGGCGCGCCCAGCGCACCGGCGACCTGGTGGTGTACGCCGCCACCGCCTTCGTGGTGGTGTTCTGGAATCTGTTGCTGGGCATGCTGGTCGGGCTCGCACTGGCCTTCGGCCTGCTGCTGTGGCGAGTGGTGCGGGTGTCGGTGGCGGCCGAGGAGGTGGACGCGCGGCGCTGGCGGGTCACCGTCGACGGCAGCTTCACCTTCCTGGCGCTGCCCAAGCTCGCCGCCGAACTCGCCAAGGTGCCCGGCAGCGCCGAGGTGGTGGTCGAGATGACCGTCGACTTCATGGACCACGCCGCCTACGACGCGGTGCAGGACTGGGTGGACCAGCACCGGAGTGCAGGCGGCACAGTCGAATTCGTGGAGGTCGGCGCGGTGCGCATGGCCGATGTCGCCGACGGGCCGCCCGCCCGCGGGCACTCCCGGCACCTGCTGAACGAGGTCCTCGGGCCCTGGCGGCGCACCGCCACCGACGTGGACCCGATCGTCGCCGGCGTGGCCGCCTATCACCGTAGCCACGCGCACGTCGTGCGCCCGCACCTCGGGGTGCTGCGCGACGGTCAGGAACCGGACTCGCTTTTCGTCACGTGTGCCGACTCCCGCATCGTGCCGAACGTGATCACCAACAGCGGTCCGGGCGACCTGTTCACGGTGCGCAATGTGGGCAACCTGATTCCGCGTGACGCCCAGGACGCGTCGATGGAGGCCGCGCTCATCTACGCCCTCGACAAGCTGGATGTCCGCTCGGTGGTCGTGTGCGGGCACTCCGGGTGCGGCGCCATGGGCGCGCTGCACAGCGAACTGGTCACCGGGTCTCAGCTCGACGACTGGCTCGCGCATGCCCGGCCCAGCCTCGAGCGCTTCCGGCTCGGGCATCCGGTCGCGGTGGCCGCGGCGGCGGCCGGGTTCGGTCCGGTCGATCAGCTCGGCATGGTGAATGTGGCGGTGCAGCTGGAAACGCTGTACGCGCATCCGGTGGTGCGCCGCGGCGTGCAGGAGCGCGGTGTGGTGCTCTCGGGCCTGTTCTTCGATATCGCCACCGCGCGCGTGGTGGAGGTAACCGTGGACGGGATCGCCGAGATCGATGACGTCGGGCGGGTGGCCCAACCCGCGTGACGGCCGGGGAAGAAGGGGTGTGGGCCCGAGAGGGTTCACACCCCTTTCCCGTTGGGGCCCATCTTTCTCAGATTTTGATAAGTCTTTACCTTTAGTCTTGGCTCTGCTCGTCCGGTGAGTCTGCGGCCAGAGCTGTCCGCAGCCTTTATTCGATGCCCCCTGTACATGCTCGCTGAGGAGCGAAATGTCTCGCGACACCGATTCACCGCCAGGCAGAACCGACGGCCGGCTCGACAGCCTGCTGCGTCATGATCTTCCTGCATCCCTTGTCGTCTTTCTCGTCGCACTGCCGCTCTCGCTCGGCATTGCGGTCGCCTCCGGCGCACCCATCGCCGCCGGACTCATTGCCGCCGTGGTCGGCGGCCTCGTGGTCGGCCTGCTCGGCGGTTCACCGCTGCAGGTCAGCGGGCCCGCGGCCGGCCTGACCGTGGTGGTCGCCTCCACCATCAACGAATTCGGCTGGAAGACAGCCTGTTTCATCACCGCGCTGGCCGGTGTGCTGCAAATCCTGTTCGGGCTCAGCCGCATTGCCCGCGCCGCGCTGGCCATCGCGCCGGTCGTGGTGCACGCCATGCTCGCCGGTATCGGCGTCACCATCGCGCTGCAGCAATTCCATGTGCTGCTCGGCGGCACCTCGCAGAGCTCCGCGTGGGAGAACCTGAAGGAACTGCCGAACCAGCTGCTCAACCTGCACGGCGACGACTTCGTCGTCGGCCTGGTGGTCATCGCCATCATGCTCAGCTGGAAGTACGTGCCGGGCAAACTGAAGGTGCTGCCCGGCCCTCTGATCGCCGTGATCGCCGGCACCGTGCTGTCGCTGGTGCTGCCCGGTGATCCGGAGCGAATCGTGTTGAGCGGCTCGCTGTTCGACGCCATCGGCCTGCCCGACCTGCCCTCCGGCGAGTGGGGTGAGGTGGTGCTCGCGGCACTGACCATCGCCCTGATCGCCAGCGTGGAGAGCCTGCTGTCGGCGGTCGCCGTGGACAAGATGCACACCGGCGCGCGCACCAACTTCGACCGCGAACTGGTCGGGCAGGGCGCGGCCAATGTGATCTCCGGCGGCCTCGGCGGCCTGCCCGTCACCGGCGTCATCGTGCGCAGCGCCACCAATGTGCAGGCCGGCGCCCGCTCGCGCGCCTCGGCCTTCCTGCACGGCATCTGGATCCTGGTGTTCTCGGTGGCGCTGGTCGGCCTGGTGCAGCAGATTCCCAAATCGGCCCTGGCCGGTCTGCTCATCGTGGTCGGCATCCAGCTGGTCAAGCTCGCCCATATCAAGCTGGCCCGGCGCACCGGCGACCTGCTGGTGTACCTGGTGACCGTGTTCGGCGTGGTGTTCCTGAACCTGCTCGAGGGCGTCATCATCGGCCTGGCGCTGGCCTTCGGCCTGCTGCTGTGGCGGGTCGTGCGCGTCTCGGTGACCGCCGGCGAGGTGGCCGGCACCGATCGCTGGCTGGTCAGCATCGACGGCACCTGCACGTTCCTGGCCCTGCCGAAACTGTCCTCGGAACTGGTCAAGGTGCCCGGCGGGACCGACGTGCTGGTCGAGATGAGCGTCGACTTCCTCGACCACGCCGCCTACGAGGCCATCCACGACTGGGCGGGCCAGCACGAAAGTACCGGCGGCACAGTCGAATTCGTGGAACTCGGCACCGCCCGCATGGCGCACGCCCTGACGGGCCCGCCGGTGCGCGGGCGCGCCCGCACCCTGCTCGACGATGTGCTGCGCCCCTGGCGTGAGGACGACGGCAACCCGATCACCCAGGGCGTGGCCGCCTTCCATCAGCGCAACGCCCACCTGGTGCGCCCGCACCTGGACGAGCTACGCGACGGGCAGAACCCGCACTCGCTCTTCCTGACCTGCGCGGATTCGCGGATCGTGCCCAACATGATCACCAACAGCGGTCCCGGTGACATGTTCACCATCCGCAATGTCGGCAACCTGGTGGTCCCCGGCGGCCGCGACAGTTCCATCGAGGCGGCGCTCGCCTTCGCCATCGACGATCTGGTCGTGGACAACGTCGTGGTCTGCGGTCACTCCGCGTGCGGGGCGATGAAGGCACTGGTCGCGGGCGGGCCCACCGGACCCGGCCTGGGCAACTGGCTGGTCCACGGCCGGGCCAGCCTGGATCGCTTCCACTCCGGCGACCCGGTCGCCGCCGCGGCGGCGCGTGCCGGATTCGGGGTGGACGACCAGCTGTCCATCGTGAATGTGGCCGTCCAGCTGGACACGCTGCGCGCCCACCCGGTGGTCCGGCGGGCGATCCTGGAACGCGGCCTCGAGGTCTCCGGCCTGTTCTTCGACATCGGGACCGCCCGAGTCCTGGAGGTCACCGCCACGGGCATCCGGGAAATCGAGGCACCCGAGCTATCGGCGTTGGCCCATACCCACTGATAGCGCCCACCCTGCGATGGTGCGGGCTTCCCGTTCGGGAATGCCCGCACCATTGTGTTTTCCGGGTGGCGATCCGGCCGGTACTCGCCGCCGGGCGCGTCGGCGCGGTGCGGGAGCCCGCGCGGCATACGCTGAGCGCGCCTCGCGGCATCGCGAGTCGAACGGGTGCGCCGGGGGTCGCGGGGGAGCGGCCCACATCGGCGCGAAAACGTGACATCGTGGGTAGTAATCACCGTGGATCGGCCGGATCGGAGTCGAATGGAAATGGTTGCGCAGCCCCCCGTTTCACAGGCGCTGGTGCCGGGCACCGACCTACTGCGACCACAGTGGCTGGCCGAGCGGATCGCCGACATGGGAATCTCGTGGGGGACTGCCAACACGCGAGTGTCGGGGACGCTGTGGTGGTGCATGGCGGCCTCGTCGCTGGTGGATCCGATCGTCGCGGCCATCGCGAGCGGGCGGCCCGCCTTCGACCCTGCGCTCGAGCACATCGCCCTGGAGATCCGGCCCGACGGCGGCGTGGAGCGGGTGCTGCCGGAACCGCGCGGCTACCTCGTCGGCGCGGGTCCGCTGCCCATCGAATCCTGGTCTCCGATCGCGCCATCGCCGCGATCCGGGGAGGCCGCGGGCCCGGCGAGTGGCGGTCCGGTGGTGCCCGCCGAGGACGCGGACGCCGAGTCCGGAGGCTGCTGTGCGACGGCGTCCGTCGGACATGCGTTGCGGCACACGCTGTCTCGCGTGATTCCGGTGGTGGCCGAGGTGTCCGGCGCGGGCGCGGCCTCGCTGTGGGCGATCGTGGCCGACGCCATCGGCAACCGCGCGCTCGACATCGGGGCCGAGGCTGCCGGTGCTCGCCTGGCCCGCGACGTCGCGGGCCGGCTGCCGGTGCCACGGTTCCAGGACGTCGGCGGCCGCACCTTCGTCCGCCGCATCTCCTGCTGCCTGGTCTTCGAGGTGCCGGGCTGCGAGATGTGCACCAGCTGCCCCAAACGCCCCGCCCCCGAACGCGAAGCCCTGCTCGCCGAGGTCGCCGCGCGGGGCTGACGGCCCGGTCGAGCGCGTCGGCGCGACCGTGCCCGCCCGCAGCCGCCACTCCGGCTGCCCGAAACCTCCTGCGGCGCAGGACAAGCGCATACGTCCGAGGTCGCCGCACGCGGGTGGCGGCCTCGGCGCCGCGGTGAATTCGCTTGCCGTGCCGGTGCGGTCGCCCGGAGAATCATGCCGTCGACCTGCCCGGGAGCGCTGGACTCCGCGGTTCGGGACGATCTTGTTCCACAGGTGCCGCCGGATCCTCGATTCTTCGTGCTGATCGGGTGTTTCACCTGGTCACCGGGGCGGGATCGCCTCCGGCCGGGACCCGCGCGGTGGTGGGCGACGCGGCGGGGCCGGTCCATCGGCGCGCGGTGACAACCGTGCCGATAGAGTGGTGCCGCCGGGGCTCTGCCCTTCACGAAGGGGGTGCCCGGTCATCCAGTCCAACCTGTACGGCGGATCGACCACCCGCCGTGAACCGCCAAGGAGTGTCCAGCCGTGACCACCTCACCCCAGCAGACCCCAGTCGCCCGCGTCCGGGTTACGGCTGGGACTACCGCCGGGGCCGCGGTGCGCGAGGCGGACCTGCCGAGCAAGGGCCCGGCCGCGGTCATCGTGGTGCGGGACGCCGAGGGCGCGCTCAAGGACCTGTCCTGGGTGCCCGAGCTCGACACCGAGGTCGAGGTCGTCACCGCCGATTCCCCGGACGGGCGCAATGTGATCCGGCACTCGGCCGCGCACGTGCTGGCCCAGGCGGTGCAGCAGGAGTTCCCCGAGGCCAAGCTGGGCATCGGCCCGTTCATCAAGGACGGCTTCTACTACGACTTCCAGGTCGACCGCCCCTTCACCCCCGAGGATCTGGCCAAGCTGGAGTCCCGGATGAAGAAGATCATCAAAGGCGCGCAGCGGTTTTCGCGCCGGGTGGTCGAGGTCGACGAGGCCCGCGTCGAGCTGGCCAAGGAGCCGTTCAAGCTCGAGCTCATCTCCGACAAGTCGGGCATCGACGATCCGGAGGTCATGGAGGTCGGCGGCAAAGAGCTGACCATCTACGACAACCTGGACCCGCGCACCGGCGAGAAGCTGTGGGGCGACCTGTGCCGCGGCCCGCACATCCCGACCACCAAGTACATTCCGGCCTTCAAGCTGACCCGCTCCTCGGCCGCCTACTGGCGTGGTGACCAGTCCCGCGAGGACCTGCAGCGCATCTACGGCACCGCCTGGGAATCCAGCGAGGCGCTGGACGAGCATCTGCGCTTGCTCGAGGAGGCCGAGAAGCGCGACCACCGCAAGCTCGGCCTGGAACTGGACCTGTTCTCCTTCCCCGACGAGCTCGGTTCCGGCCTGCCGGTGTTCCACCCCAAGGGCGGCATCATCCGCAAGGAGCTCGAGGACTACTCGCGCCGCCGCCACATCGCCGCCGGCTACGAGTTCGTCAACACGCCGCACATCACCAAGGGCCACCTGTTCGAGGTCTCCGGCCACCTGGACTGGTACCGCGACGGCATGTTCCCGGCCATGCACCTCGACGCCGAACTCAACGAGGACGGCTCGGTACGCAAGCCCGGCCAGGACTACTACGTCAAGCCGATGAACTGCCCGATGCACAACCTGATCTTCCGGTCGCGCGGGCGCTCCTACCGTGAACTGCCGTTGCGCATGTTCGAATTCGGCTCGGTCTACCGCTACGAGAAGTCCGGCGTCGTGCACGGCCTGACCCGGGTGCGCGGCATGACCCAGGACGACGCGCACATCTACTGCACCAAGGAGCAGATGCACGCGGAGCTGACCAACACCCTGCAGTTCGTGCTCTCGCTGCTGCGCGACTACGGCCTCGACGACTTCTACCTGGAGCTGTCCACCAAGGACCCGCAGAAGTTCGTGGGCTCCGACGAGCTGTGGGAGGAGGCCACCGAGACCCTGCGCAAGGTGGCCACCGACTCCGGCCTGGAGTTGGTGCCGGATCCGGGCGGGGCCGCGTTCTACGGCCCGAAGATCTCGGTCCAGGCCAAGGACGCGCTCGGCCGCACCTGGCAGATGTCCACCATCCAGCTGGACTTCAACCTGCCCGAGCGTTTCGAGCTGGAGTACACCGGCTCCGACGGCGCCAAGCACCGCCCCGTCATGATCCACCGTGCGCTCTTCGGCTCCATCGAACGCTTCTTCGGCGTGCTCACCGAGCACTACGCGGGCGCGTTCCCGGCCTGGCTGGCACCGGTGCAGGTGGTCGGCATCCCGGTCGCCGAGACCTTCGCCGAGCACCTGGACGGCGTGATCGAACGCCTGCAGGACAACGGCATTCGCGCCGAGGTCGACCGCAGCGACGACCGCATGCAGAAGAAGATCTTCAACCAGACCGCGCAGAAGGTGCCGTTCATGCTGCTGGCTGGCGCGCGCGATGTGGAGAGCGGCGCGGTCAGCTTCCGCTTCCGCGACGGCACCCAGGTCAACGGCGTGCCCGTGGCCGACGCGGTGGCCACCATCGTGGACTGGATCGGGCGCCGCGAGAACGAGTCGCCGACCGCGGAGGGCTTCGAGATCCGCAAGGCGGATCGATGAGTGAATGGATTGCCCCCGTGTCCGAGCAGATCGTGGATACCGGTGCCGGGGATCCGGACCGCCTGCAGCGGTTGTGGACCCCGTACCGGATGTCCTACATCACCGGCGAGGCCGAGGATACGAAGATCGACGCGGCCAAGAAGACCGGGCACCCCTTCACCGACATTCCGGAGATGTCGGACGAGGACGGCCTGATCGTCGCGCGTGGCGAATGGGTGTACGCGGTGCTGAACCTGTACCCGTACAACCCGGGCCACATGATGGTGGTGCCCTACCGCCGGGTCGCCAACCTCGAGGACCTGACCACCGAGGAGAGCGCCGAGCTGATGGCGTTCACCCAGCAGGCGATCCGGGTGATGAAGCAGGTGTCGCGGCCCGAGGGCTTCAATGTCGGCCTGAATCTCGGTGGCGTTGCCGGTGGTTCACTCGCCGATCACCTGCATCAACATATCGTGCCGCGCTGGAGTGGGGACGCGAACTTCATTACCGTCGTCGGCGGAGTGAAGGTGATGCCGCAGCTGCTCCGGGAAACCCGGGCGCTGCTGGCACAGGCGTGGAAGGAAGCCGACGCATGGAAGGACGCGGGATAGCGTGCTGAGCTTCTTCGGTCGCGAGACGTTCGCCAAAGCGACTGCGCCCCTGGGCAAAGCGCTGGTGAGCACTGGGCTCACGCCCGATGCGATGACGCTCATCGGCACCACCGCCTCGATCGTCGCGGCGGTGACCCTGTTCCCGACCGATCACCTGTTCTGGGGAACGATGGTGATCTGGCTGTTCGTCATGTTCGACATGCTGGACGGGGCCATGGCCCGCGCCCGGGGCGGCGGCACGAAATACGGTGCGGTGCTGGACGCCACGTGTGACCGCGTGGCCGACGGCGCCATCTTCGCGGGGCTGGCCTGGTGGTCGGTGTACCACGCGAACTCCAAGCATCTGTTCGTGGCCACCCTGGTGGTGCTGGTGACCTCGCAGGTCATCTCGTACGCGAAGGCGCGGGCGGAGGCCAGCGGGCTGTCGGCCGACGGCGGCCTGATCGAGCGGCCCGACCGGCTGGTCATCGTGCTGGTCGGCGCCGGATTCACCGGTATCGGCGGCTATTTCGGCATCACCTGGCTGTCGTACGCGGTGTACGCGGCCATGTACGCGCTGGCCGTGCTCAGCATCATCACCGTCTTCCAGCGGGTGCTGGCGGTGCGCAATTCCCCCGGCGCCCGTGACATCATCGCCCCGACGGCGAAGGCTCCGGAGGAACCGCAGCGGTGACAACCGATTTCACGTCCGCGATGACCGACAAGGCGTACGCGGCCGGGTGGCGGCTTGTCCGCGGACTGCCGGAGGGCATGGCGCGCAAGGGCTTCGACGCGGGCGCGAACGCCGTCGCCCGGCGATCGAACCGGAAGGCGCACCGCGGGCACCCGAACCAGCTGCGCCGCAACCTCGCCCGCGTGCTGGGCACGACACCCGAGGCGGTGCCGGACGGCCTGATCGCGGCGAGTATGCGGTCCTATGCCCGCTATTGGCGCGAGGCGTTCCGGCTGCCGTCGATGGACCACACCGCGCTCGGACAGCTGCACGTGCACGGGGTCGAACACCTGGACGCGGCGCTGGCCCGGGGCAAGGGTGTGCTGCTGGTGCTGCCGCACTCGGGCAACTGGGATATGGCCGGGGTCTGGCTGGTGCAGAACTACGGCCAGTTCTCCACGGTCGCAGAGCGTTTGAAGCCGGAGTCGCTGTTCGAGCGGTTCGTCGAGTACCGGGAGAGCCTGGGCTTCGAGGTGTTCCCGCTGACCGGCGGCGAGCAGCCGCCGTTCCCGCAGCTGGCCGATCGGCTGCGGGACAACAAGATGGTCTGCCTGATGGGGGAGCGCGACCTCACCGGCAAGGGGGTGCCGGTCACCATGTTCGGTGAACGCACCTGGCTGCCCGCCGGCGCGGCCAAGCTGGCCGCCGACACCGGTGCCGCGCTGCTGCCCGTGCACTGCTGGTTCACCACCGCGGCCGACGGCCGCGAGGGCTGGGGCATGCAGGTCTTCGAGGCGCTGGATCTGTCCGGGGGCGTGGCACCCGCCACCCAGGCGCTGACCGACGTGTTCGCCGCCAATATCGCCGCCCATCCGGCGGACTGGCACATGCTGCAACCCCTGTGGGAAAGCGACCTGTCGCAGGCCAGACTGGAACGTATCGCCGCTGCGCAACAGGCGCTGGGCTATGACGCGCAGGGGTCGCAGGGAACAGGGGCGCTATGAGAATCGGCATGGTCTGCCCGTATTCGTTCGATGTGCCGGGCGGGGTGCAAGCCCATGTCGTGGAGCTGGCACAGGTGCTCATCGAGCGCGGCCACAAGGTGAGCGTGCTCGCGCCCGCCGCCGACGACACGCCGCTGCCCGATTTCGTGGTGTCGGCGGGCAAGGCCGTGGCCATCCCCTACAACGGTTCGGTCGCGCGACTGTCCTTCGGGCCCACCGCCTATACCCGGATCCGCCGCTGGATCGCCGAGAACGACTTCGACGTCCTGCACATCCACGAACCCAACGCACCCAGCCTGTCCATGCTGGCGCTGAAGATCGCGGAGGGGCCGATCGTGGCCACCTTCCACACCTCGACCACGAAGTCGCTGGTGCTGAGCACTTTTCAGGGTGTGCTGCGGCCGTACCACGAGAAGATCAGCGGCCGGATCGCGGTGAGCGAGCTGGCGCGGCGCTGGCAGGTGGAGGCGCTGGGCGGGGACGCGGTCGAGATCCCCAACGGCGTCGACGTGCCCGCGTTCGCGCACGCGCCGCTGCTGGCCGGGTATCCGCGCGCGGGGAAGTCGGTGCTGTTCCTGGGCCGGTTCGACGAGCCGCGCAAGGGCATGGAGGTGCTGCTCGGCGCGCTGCCGGAACTGGTGCGCCGGCATCCGGGGCTCGAGCTCCTGATCGTCGGCCGCGGTGACGAGGACCGGCTGCGTCGCGAGGCCGGGGAGAACGCGGGACACCTGCGCTTCCTCGGTCAGGTGTCGGATGCCGAGAAGGCCTCGGCCATGCGCAGTGCCGATGTCTATGTCGCGCCCAATCTCGGCGGTGAGAGCTTCGGCATCGTGCTGGTCGAGGCCATGGCCGCCGGGACCGCCGTGGTGGCCAGCGATCTGGACGCCTTCCGCCGCGTGCTGCGCGACGGCACCGCGGGCCAGCTGGTGCCGGTCGGGGACTCGGCGCGGCTGGGCGAGGCGATCAGCGGCATGCTGACCGACGACGCCCGGCGCGAGGAGTTCATCCGCACCGCGAATCAGGTTGTCGGCGAATATGATTGGCCGGTCGTGGCCGAGCAGATCCTGCGGGTGTACGAGACCGTGACCGTTGGCGACGTGCGTGTCAGGACCGCCGGATGATCACCTTCTCCGCGACGACCATCCTGGTCCTCGCCCTCGTCGCGGCCCTCATCGTCACCGCCGCGGTCTGGGCCTTCACCACCGCCAACCGCCTCGACCGCCTGCACGTGCGCACCGACCAGGCCCGCCACGCGCTCGACGCGGCGCTGGCCCGGCGCGCGGTGGTGGGGCGCTCGGTGGCCACCACCCTGGCCGGGCTCTACGATCCGTCCCTGGTCGAGCAGGCCCGCCGGCTGACCGCCCTGGCCGACCGCGCCGAACGCTCCAACTGGCGCGACCGCGAAACCGTCGAGAACCAGCTCGCCGCCGCCCTGTCCGCGGTCGACATCGCGCTGCTGCCACCCCAGCTGGTGGCCGAGCTCGCCGATGCCGAGGCCCGGGTCCTCATCGCCCGCCGCTTCCACAACGACGCGGTCCGCGACACCCTCGCCCTGCGGACCCGCCGCCTGGTCCGCTGGCTGCACCTCGGCGGTACCGCACCGCTGCCGACCTACTTCGAGATCGCCGAACGGGTCACCCCCGCCGCCTCCACCGGCCTCGACGTCGACACCGTCCGCACCTCGGCCCGCGTGGTCCTGGTCGACGAGAACGACCGGGTCCTGCTGCTGCAGGGCGTCGACCCCAAGGTCCCCGACGTCCCGTTCTGGTTCACCATCGGCGGCGGCGTCAACCCCGGGGAAACCCTGCGCGAGGCCGCGATCCGCGAGCTCTACGAGGAAACCGGCCACGCCGCCGACTCCTCGGCCCTGCGCGGCCCGCTCTGGCGCCGGGTAGCGGTGTTCCCCTTCAACGGCGAACTCATCCGCTCCGAGGAACTCTTCTTCGCGCTGCGTGCCAAGGCGTTCGACCCGGTTCCCACCAACCTCGACTACATCGAACGCCGCTCCATCACCGGCAGCAAATGGTGCACCCCCACCGACATCGCCCAGATCGACCACTCCGGCGAGACCGTCTACCCCTACCACCTCGACCACCTCCTCGCCGAGGCCATCGCGGCCGCCGACTCGGAGATCGACCCGGAAGTCCGCTCCATCCGCTGACAACCGCCGGCCCCGGTCCGGTGGGTGGGATCGGTGGCTGAAAGCTCGCATTCCGGGCCGCGGTCGGGGCTACGGTAGGGCGATCAATGGTGATCTGTGGCAAGGACTTACGGCATGAAGTTGATGTATGTGTTGTGGGGTGCGGGGCTGGGGGAGCGGCTGCGGGGCGAGGAGCTGCGCAAAGAGCTGGCCGGGGTGGGGGTGACGGCCTATCAGGTGAATGTGCGGGATGCCGATGTCGAGGCCGCGCAGGTGAAGCACACCACCTATGACGCGCCGATCGACGCCATCGTGAGCGTGTGGACCGAGGGCGAGCACGCGGCGGTCACCGATGTGCTGCGGACGGCGGCGGACGACGTGAACGGCTGGGTCGTGGACGAGCGCCGGCCCATCGAGCCGCCGGTGATCGAGGACGGGGTGCGGACCGACGCGCTGGCGAATATCGCGATTCTGCGGATTCCCGAGGACCTGACGCGCGAGGAGTGGCTGCATCGGTGGCACGTCCTGCACACGCCAGTGGCTATCGAGACGCAGGACACGTTCGGCTATGTCCAGAACACCGTCACCGAGGCGATCACCGACGGCAAGCGAGTCGACGCCCTCGTCGAGGAACTGTTCCCGATGGCGGCCATGACCAGCGCACATGCCTTCTACGGCAGCGGCGGGGACGACGCGGAACTGCAGCGGCGCGTGACGGCCATGATGGAGAGCGTCGTCCGCTTCGGCGCGCACCTGAACCTGGATCTGGTGCCCACGAGCCGCTACCTCTATACCCTGGGCTGACCGGCGGCTTCCCGGACCCTCCGTGATCTATGGCGCAATCTCCGCTAGGGTCCCTGGGAAGGTTTGCCGCGCAACGGAATCGGCGAACCGTGTGTGGAAGGTGGAAAATTCTTCGTGTCTTACCTGCTCTATGACTTCCTGGAGCCGTTGATGGGTCCGGCCGCGGCCGAGTACTGGGCGACGATTTTCGTCGTCGGACCGCTGTAGTAGCGACGCGGTAACCCTGGCGCTGTGACGCCCGTCATCCCGTGCGGGGCGGGCAGTCCAGTCGTGTTGGACTGGCTATGAAGTGGCCTGAAAGCGCCGCCTAGAATCGACCTGTTCGATTCCGAGCGATCCGACCGATTGGCCCACATGACCCAGGAGTTTGCCGTGACCACGCCCGACACCACCCCCACCATCGGTACCGCCCGCGTCAAGCGCGGCATGGCCGAGATGCTGAAGGGCGGTGTGATCATGGATGTCGTCACGCCGGAGCAGGCCAAGATCGCCGAGGATGCCGGTGCCGTCGCGGTCATGGCGCTGGAGCGGGTCCCCGCCGACATTCGCGCCCAGGGTGGCGTGTCCCGCATGTCGGATCCGGACATGATCGACGGCATCATCAACGCCGTCTCCATCCCCGTCATGGCGAAGGCCCGCATCGGTCACTTCGTCGAGGCGCAGATCCTGCAGTCGCTGGGTGTCGACTACATCGACGAGTCCGAGGTGCTGACCCCCGCCGACTACGCCAACCACATCGACAAGTTCGCCTTCACCGTCCCGTTCGTGTGTGGCGCGACCAACCTGGGCGAGGCGCTGCGCCGAATCACCGAGGGCGCGGCCATGATCCGTTCCAAGGGTGAGGCCGGCACCGGCGACGTCTCCAACGCCACCACCCACATGCGCAAGATCCGCGACGAGATCCGCCGCCTGACCTCGCTGCCCAAGGACGAGCTCTACGTCGCCGCCAAGGAACTGCAGGCCCCCTACGAGCTGGTCGCCGAGGTCGCCGAGACCGGCAAGCTCCCCGTCGTGCTGTTCACCGCGGGCGGCATCGCCACCCCCGCCGACGCCGCCATGATGATGCAGCTCGGCGCCGAGGGCGTGTTCGTCGGCTCGGGCATCTTCAAGTCCGGCAACCCGGCCGAGCGTGCCGCCGCCATCGTCAAGGCCACCACCTTCCACGACGACCCCGACGTCCTGGCCAAGGTCTCGCGCGGCCTGGGCGAGGCCATGGTCGGCATCAATGTCGAGGAGATCCCCCAGCCCCACCGCCTCGCCGAGCGCGGCTGGTAATCGGCTCCGGCCGGTAAACGGCTCCGCGACAATCTGATTCGTCATCGCCGGGTGGTCTTCGAACCACCCGGCGATCGTCGTTCACTTGCTCCCGGTGATATCGCTCAGATCCGTTTGCCGAAGTCGGCAGAGCGAGGATCTCAGGTGATTTCGTCGTTGCTTTGTGCGCTGTTCCGCAATTGCATTGTGCACGAGTGACCTTCGGCCCATGTCAGGTTGCGGGATGGGTGCTAAGCGCCAAGGACCGTCGACGTGGGACGCGCGGTGCTCCGGGCCCGGCCATACCGGTGGCTACCTGCGTGCATACCGTTCAGCAAACTCCGGCAAATTGTTTCGGACTGTACTGCGGCAAATTTACTACCTGGTACTTCCTCGCTCTCGTCTCGACCATCAGCGCCGCGCTGATCATGGGCGCCGGTGGCGGAGGGCACCGCGGTGACCTTCTCGCTGGCCGCGGAACTGTCGGGCCTCGAGAAGCTGCTCATGAACGGCCCGGTCCAGAAGACCATGACCGCAGAGGTTTCCGGCCCGGATCGCGCCAAGGCCCTGCTCGAGTCCGGCACGGCCTGACCACGCCGGGACCGTCCGGTCACGCCCGGCGCGCGGTCCGGAACTGGGCCCGATAGGCGGACGGGGTGATGCCGAAGCGCCGGAAGAAGATGCGGCGCAAGGATTCCTCGCTGCCCAGACCGGATAGGTGGGCGGCGGCGGTGACCGAGGCCCCGGCTTCCAGCATCGCCTGTGCGGCCTCGACGCGCGCCGATTCCACGAATACCGCAGGGGTGGTGTCGAGTTCGTCGCGGAACAGCCGCGTGAGCTGCCGGGTGCTCACGGCGGCGCGGGCCGCCATGGCGGTGAGCGAATGATCCGCGGCCGGGTCGGCGAACACCTCGTCGACGACGGCGCGCACATCGTCCCGGCGCGGCACCGCGGTGCGGGACGCCACCGAGAACTGCGATTGCCCGCCCGGCCGCCGCAGGAAGACGACCAGTTCCCGCGCCACCTCGCGGGCGAGGTCGGCGCCCTCGTCCTCCTCGACCAGGGCCAGGGTCAGGTCGAGGCCCGCGCTGACTCCGGCCGAGGTGAGGTATTTGCCGTCGCGAATGTAGATGGCATCCGGTTCGACCGTGATCGACGGGTAGGCGCGGGCCAGCCGGGCGGCATGCCGCCAATGCGTGGTCGCCCGGCGGCCGTCGAGAAATCCGGCCTGCGCCAGGACGAACGCGCCCGTGCACACCGAAGCCGTCCGGCGCGTGGACGGCGACAGGGCGCGAACGGCGTCCAGAATCGCGCTGTCGACGGGGGAGCGCGGAAACCGGTCGTCGCCCGGCACGATCAGCGTGTGCACGCGGCCCACCTCGGCCGCGGCCGCGTCGACGAGCAGGCGCGTACCCGCCGCGGTGGTGATCGGTGCGCCGTCCGGTGAGCACAGCGTCACGTCATAGCGCGCGCCCGACCCGGCGGCGGTGCTCAGCACCTCCAGTACGGCGGTGACATCGAGCAGCCGGACGCCGTCGAAGGCCAGCACCGCCATTCGCTTCCTGCCCACCTACCCGAACCTAGCACTCCGGCATGTCTGGATCTGTGGGGTTCCTGTCCGGAAAGACACGGTGCCGCGCCCGCCGCGTCGGCGAGTGTGGTTGCCATGGAACACATTGCCGATATCGCCATCCCCGACAGCACTCTGGCCCGTGAGGCCACCGAACTGGTCCGCGACACCGCGGGCGAACTGCTCTTCGATCACTCCCGCCGGGTCTACCTGTTCGGTGCGCTGCAGGGTGCGCGCCGCGGCTCACCGAGGAGCAACGCGCCGCCGTGATCCGCGCCCACCCGCGCCCGGATTTCAAGCGCCGCATCCTGGCCGCCTTCACCGACGGGATCGCCCGCCGCCCGGACACCACCTTCGGGAATGTGAAAGCCGATGTCCTGGAACACTTCTCGCCAGGATTCCGGCGCGGCGACTTCGTCGAGGTCATTCTCGATTCGCCCTGGGCGGACTGACCTCCCGGTGGTGACCAGCGGCCGAATAGCCACGGATCAGTGGCAAGTACACGGTGTCGACGATGTCCACCAGGACATCGTCGGGCACCGTCGGCACGCCGCGCGTCACGAACTCGTTGCGCAACAGGTCGATCGGCGTGGTGGCGACCCGGGGCACGCAGGCCGCGGGCGAGGCGTCGCCGCGGTCGACCGCCCGCTCGAGGATGGTGAGCCACGGCCGGGTCCCCGCGTCCCCTGACTGTTCCCGCAATTGCGCGAGCAGTTCGGGCTCGTTCGCGAGCTGGGAGAGCAGGCTGCGCAGGATCTCGCCGAGCGGCGAGGACAGATGGGAGTTGGCGCGGCGCAACAACTCCAGCGCGTCCGCGCGCAGGGCGCCCGTGTCCGGCAGTTCGAGCGCGGCCGAGGTCAGTTGGCGATACGCCGCGACGCCCAGTGCGGCGCGCTTGGGCCAGCGCCGGTAGATGGCGTTCTTGTTGGTGCCCGCCCGGGCGGCGACGGCATCCATGGTCATCCCGGGGTATCCGGATTCGAGCAGTTCGTCCACGGCCGCGCGCAGGATCGCCTGTTCCAGTGCCGGGCCGCGGCGGCGGGTCGGGCGCTCTGTCGATTCGCTCATAACGGTACTGAGCGTACCTTGCGAGACCGGTTCCACGCGGGCTATGGTCGCAACTAGGGTACGAACCGTACCGTAAATGGAGGAGGTAGCCGATGAGAGCGATCGGCGTTTGCTACGACACCGGCTTCGTGAACCTGGGCAGCAGCACCCACGAGCCGTTCGATATCGCACGGGTGCGCGAGGATATGCGAGTCATCCGCGCGGACCTGCACTGCGACGCGGTCCGCATCACCGGCGGGTACCCGGAACGGCTGAATCTGGCGGCCTCCGAGGCCGCGGCCGCCGGATTGGAAGTCTGGGTGTGCCCGTTCCTGAACGACGTGACCGAGGACGAGGTCCTCGCCGTCGTCGCCGACTGCGCCGACCACGCGGAACGCCTGCGTGCGAGCGGCGCGGAGATCGTGCTGGCGGTCGGGTCCGAGCTCGCCATGTTCGTGCTCGGTTATCTACCCGGCGAAACCCTGGCCGAGCGAGCCGCCGCCCTGCGCACCCCGGCGGGCCAGGCCGCGCTCGCCGGAATCCCCGCTCGCGTCAACGATCTCCTGGCCCGCGCCGCCGCGATCGCCCGGGACCGGTTCCGCGGCAGGCTGACCTATTGCAGCCTGCCGTTCGAGCAGGTCGACTGGGAGCTCTTCGACATCCTCGCCACCGACGCCGGATACCGCGGCGCGGAGCTGGCCCCCGGCTATCGGGACACCATGCGCGCCTACGTCGCTCAGGGTGAGCAGCTCGGAAAGCCGGTGGCCATCACCGAATTCGGCTGCCCGTCCTTCCGGGGCGCGGACGATGCGGGCCCGCACGACTTCGACATCATCGAATGGGACCCGGACACCGCGCGGCCGCTACGCCTCGACGGCCGCTACGAGCGGGACGAGCCCGCCCAGGCCGACCACCTCACCGACCTGCTCGGCATCCTCGATACCGCGGGCGTGGACGCCGCCTTCTACTACTGCTTCGCCCGCTACGATCTGCCGCACCACGACGACCCCGCGCTCGACCTGGACCTGGCGAGCCCGGGACTGGTGAAAGTCCTTCAGCCGGACGGTGGTTCGCTGACCTGGGAGCCCAAGGCGGCGTTCGCAGCCCTGGCGGAGCAGGCGGAATCGCGCTGAGTTCCGCGCCGCGGCTCGGCCGATCAGGATCGCCGGGCGGGTTCAGCCGACCCGGATCGCCGGCCGGTCCGGATGGTCCCAGGCGACCTGGATTTCGGGTTCCTCGGCGTGCTCGCGCTGGAACTCGAGCAGCCCGTCCACGGTGAACCGGCTCGCGGCGTCCGTCCGGCGGCGCAGCGCCCCCGCCGACATGCGCAGGCCGACAGTCAGATCGAAGTCCAGGCCGCGCCCGAGCAGCATGGGTCCGGCGATGAACAGCACCGTGGTGTCGTCGGCGGTGCGGATGCGAGCGCGGGCGGAGCGATCGGCGCGTTCGTCCCAGAGGGCAGGCAGGTAGCGCCCGGTGTCCCGGAGCGGTTTGAGGACTTCGCGATTCAGCGCCGCGTAGTCGAACCACCCGGTGCGGTAGGTGAATTCGCTGTCGCGATCGTATTCCAGGCGTACGGAGGCGGGCCGGACGAAATCGTGCAGCGACACCACCGCGGCGGGACGGCCCCGGGTGCGCAGGAGTTCGGCGACCCCGTTCGCGACGGTGAGTGGATCCGCGGCATCGGCGCCGTCCACCGCGATCACCGCATACCCCGTCAGCGTCATGGCCCGCTCGGCGATGAGTGCGTACAGGGCGTCGGGGCTGATGGCGGTGAAATCGGGCACGAGACCATCTTGGCCGAGGTCTGGTGCCCGGTCACCTCCGGTCAGCGGTACTCGGCCAGGCGCGGGCGGACACCGAGCAGCACCAGCACCGCGACGACCATGGCCGCGCCGTACGGGAGCCAGGTGCTCCAGCCCGACAAGTCGTTCTCGCCCTGGGTGATCGCGGTGTCGAAGGCGTGCTGGTTGATGTCGATGGTCGACACCAGGGCCGTGTCGTAGGCGGCGAAGTGGTCGTTGGAGGCGCCGGTGTCGAGGGCGATGGCCGCCCGCAGGTCCGAGCCCGCCAGTCCGCGCAATGCGTGATCGTCGTGCTGGTAGGTCTGATAGGCGAGCAGGCTCTGCTCGGCGGCCTGGCGCTCGCCGGAGAAGGTGATGTTGCGCAGTTCCTCGCCGAGGAAGGAGCCGGCACTGATGGCCTGTGCGAGATCGCCGCCGTGTGCGCCGATCGCCTGGTCGAGCGCACCCGCGTAGTCGTCGACGCCGCGCGCCTGGACGCCGGCCAGTCGCTGCGCTTTCTCGAAGTAGCTCTGCTGGTATGTCGCCGCGTGTGCGGGGTCGAGCAGTAACCGGCTCTCGTCGGCATTGGCGTCATAGCTCAGCGCCCGCGCCTGCCGCAGTGCCAGCAGCGAGTCGAAGGCGTCCCGCTTGGCGACGGTGAGCTGGTGCGCCGCCGCGGCATTCGCGAGGTAGCCGCCGCTCAGCACCCCCAGCATCAGCACGGTGGTCGCGGCCAGCGCCGGGTTGACCCGCCGGTGCAGCACCACCCGCAGCACGACCTGCAATCCCGCCAGCACGACGAGCAGCAGCAGGCCCAGCACGGCGATGCGTACGCGGGCCGCGACCGTGGTGTGCTCGCTGTCCTGGTAGGCCTGGCTCAGCACACCGCTGTTGGCGTCGGCCAGCTTCTGGGCGCGCGACAGCAGATCCGGCACCATCCCCGTCGCCGCCCGGTAGGCCTCCAGGGTGCGCGCCGAGGGCTGTCCCGCGGCGCCGCGGTCGAGATCGCCGAGCTGGAAGGTGTCCGCGGCCAGTGCCTCGTACTGTCCGAACTTGTCGAGCAGCTCCCGGATCTGCCGGGACGCATCGTCATTGGTGGCGATGGTCATGGCCTGCTGCAGATCGGCGTCGGCTTGCACCCGGCGTCGCTCGTAGCCGGCGAGCGCGTTCTCGCGCACCGTGGCCAGCGTCGAATCGTTCCCGGCGAGCAGCACATTCGCCAGTTGGGCGTCCATATCGGCCAGTGCGAAGTACAGGTCCTCGGTGGCGGTCACGGTCGGCGCGGTGTGCCGGCCGATCACCTCGATGCCGTGCCGGGTCGCCCGCGCGTCGGCGGCGATGACCAGCGCGGTCACCGCGGTGAGCAGTACCGCGGCCACGGCCAGCAGCCGGATCCAGCCCGGGGTGTCCGAGCGGCCCGGGAGCAGCCCGCGCACCTGCGTGAGCACCCCGGCCCGACCGGTCTCGGGGCGCGGAGTCCGGGGACGGGTGAGCATCGTCGTCATGACGGGGTGTCCTGCTTCAGGGTGAGAGTGGTCCACGCGCCCAGGTGGATACGGTCACCGGATCGCACCGGCACCGCCTGCCCACGCGGAATGGGATCGGCGGCCGCGTTCACGCGGGTGCCGTTGGTGGAGCCGAGATCGATGACGGCCCAGCCGTTTCCAGGCTGGGCGACGAACAGCACGTGCAGGTGCGAGACGCCCGGATCCTGCGGGGGACCGGTGAGATCGATCTCGGGATCGATGCCCTTGGAGGCGCTGTAGCGGCCCACCCGGACCTGCGCGCCCTGCAGCGCGAAGACGCGTTCGGGGCAGTACGCGGGGAAGTCGACGTCGTCGTCCTCGCCGCGCATGGTGTCGAAGTACTCGCGGTCAGCGAAAACGGTTGCCGTCCAGGCGGTTATGGAAGCCTCGGAGTCGGGCGTCGGCACGACCATCGCCGGTGCGGGCGCGACCATGGTCGGCGCGGGCACGGCCACCGTGGCGGCGGGCGCGGCCCTCGTCACCACGGGCCCGCCCGCCACGAAGTCGTAACTGCACCCCTCGCAGAACCGTCCCGTCTGCGGCTCGCCACACGCCGGGCACGGCACACCCGTGGGTTCCGGTGCGGGCGCGGGTTTCTCGCCCGCCTCCATGAGCAGCCCGCACACATCGCAGTAGTCGCCGGCCGCCGAAGCGTGTCCGGCCGGACAGGTCAGCATGGTCTCCCCCTCACCGCTTGTGCACGCGGGAGGTCTTGGTCGACCGCGTGTCCAAGGTCATCTCGTCGGCCTTGCGCACCGCGGACTTCAGCCGAACGGTCCCGGTCCGCGCATCGAGCACGTCGACCACGCCCTCCAGAAGTTTGGCGGTGTCCGTATTGCCGGACACCGCGGCGATCCGCACCGCGCGCCCGAGTTTCCTGGTGGCCGTGTCGAGATCGCCGTCGCGGCGCGCGGCGAGGCCCTCCTGGATGACCCTGGCGAGTTCGGCCTGCCCGGTGTAGTGGGCCACCTCCGGGCTGATCTTGCTGGACTGGGCGACGTCGTCGGTCCACACGGCCTTGATCAGCCCCTGCCCGAGCACCTCGGCCTGATCCCCGCTGCCGCGCACCAGCGCGACCCGCCCGGCGAGCATGACATCGCCGAGTGCGCCGGGCGCGACCTCGACGCAGATGTGGTAGTCGCGGCTCTCCGCGCCACCCCAGGACCCGGTCGGGTATTCGCCGGTCTGCGTACCGGTTTCGGTGCGCCGCCCGGTCAGGTCGAGCAGCTCCGGCGCGACCTGCTTGACGAATTTCACGGCGGCCCCGCGCGGGGTCCACAGCCGCAGCGCGACATCGGCGACCGACTTGCCCATGGCTGCGGTGGTGATGGCCTGGAAGTCGGCCACCAGATCCCGGGCGTCGGCGACGATGTCGACGGTGCCGAGCAGCGCGCTCGAGATCTTGCGCAGTTCCGCGATCTCCCAATCGGTGCCGACGCCCCGGCAGTCGCACACGTACACCCCGGTGCCGGCCTGGATCTCGGCGTCGAGCTGCTGCGGCGTCTCGTGCTCGTCACGGCCGTCGGTGAGCAGGATGGCGTGGCGCAGCCCGGTCCGGTCCCCGAACAGCTGCCGCGCCAGCCGCAGCCAGGTGCCGATCGCGGTGCCGCCCCCGGCGCGCAGGTTCTGCACGGCCGCAATGGCATTGGCCTTGCTGCCGGGGGAGGCGGTGATCAGCGACGGCGTGACCGGGTACGCCATGCGCGCCTGGTCGGTGCCCGCCACCACGGCGAAGTCCACGCCGTCGCGCACCGCCGAGATGGCGGCGGCGGTGGCGTTCTTGGCGGCGGCCAGCTTGCCGTAGGCGTGGTCCATGCTGCCCGAGCAGTCGACGATGATCACCTCGGCCGCCCCGCCGCCGGCCGGTATCGCGCCGCCGCCGGTCGCGGCTACTGTCACGACCGCGTCGACCCGTGTCGCACCGGCGGGCAGGTACTCGTTCTGGAAGGTGTCGATGCGGAAACCCAAGGGGTCGTTCATGATCGGTCATTCCTCGAAAGGGCGGGAAACGGTGCGACGGCGACGGTGATGTTGTCGCCGCCACCGGCGGCCAGCGCCAGATCGGCCAGCCGGTGCGCCGCGGCGCGGGGGTCGGTCAGGGCGGACGGCAGGGCGAGCGCGGTGAGCGCGGCGGCGTCGGGGTAGTAGTTCCACAGTCCGTCGCTGCACAGCAGCACCGCGCCCGGCCCGTCCGGGACGAAGGTGCGCAGATGGGGTTCGACGCCTTCCGCGTCGGCCCCGAGCCAGGCGGTGAGGGTGTGCGCGTCGGGCATGGACATGGCGGTCACCTCGTCCACGCCCAGATCCACCAGCCCGGCCGTCACCGAATCGTCGATGCTCAACCGGCGCGGCGGGGTGGCCGCGGGGTCGGCGGTGAGCCAGTAGGCGCGGCTGTCGCCGATGGACCCCACGGTGACCGCGGTCGCCGTGACCGCCGCGGTCACGATGGTGCAGGACGGTGTCAGCTCGCCCCGATCACCCAGGGCCGCAACGGCTTCGGCCGCCGCGCCGATGGCCAGCAGGGTCGCGGCCTCCGCGCCGAGACCCGCGCCGAGCTCGGCCGCCAGCCGGTCCGCGGCGGTGGCGGCGGCCCGCTGGGCGGCGTCGGCGGCGTGCTCGGAGCTGGACACCCCGTCGCACACCACCAGGATCCGGGTGCCGTCGAGGACGCGCAGCGCCATCGCATCCTCGTTGTGCGCGTGCCGCTTCCCGCGATCGGTGACCGCGGCGAGCGTGCCGAGGTCGAGCTGCCACCGGTCGGGCACGGCCGCCGGCATGATCTCACCGGTCAGCGATGCGCCGCAGTCCTCGCAGAATCGGTCGCCGTCGGCGCATCGCGCTCCACACGCCGGGCACACGTCAATCGTCTCCTCGAGTGTCGTCGTCATGGCTCACACCCAGCTGACGGGGCGAATGGCATTGGCGCGGTTGACCAGATCCCGCCGCGTCAGCTTGTCGGGGGCCAGTCGCGCCAGCGTCCGGAACTGGGATTCCAGCGCGGTCCGCAGCTCGCGATCGGCGAATCGGCAACCCAGCACGGTCGCGCCCGGTTCGACCGGCTGTGCGGCCGACAGTGTCCGCGCGGCGTCGAGGACGGCAATGCTCCGCCACGCCTTGTGCTCCGGATCCAGGGGCAGGCCGCTGAGGCGATCGCCGGCGGCGACGAGATATCCGTGCCGGCCCGACCCGCCCACGAGTTGCGCGCCGAAGGCGGCGAGCTGGGCGGCGATGTGATGGCTGGAGCCGGCGGGCACCGATTCCGCGGCGGCGATGGCGCCGTCGATATCGCGCTCCTGCAGCCGGGTGCGGGCCAGACCGAAGGCGGCACTGGGGTATCCGTGGTCGGTCCGCCACACCTGCAGGTACAGCCGGGACGCGGCGTCGAACTCACCCGCGCACTCCCGGGCCGCCGCGAGCGCGAGCTTGGCCGCCGCCTCACCGGGCAGCATGCCGTAGACGGTGTCGAAATGCTCGCGCGCGGCGGTGCAGTCGCGGCGGGCCAGGGCGGTCGCCCCGCGATACCAGGTGATCCGCCAGTCGGCGTCCTCCGACTCCTCGAGTGCGGCGAGTTCGGCGGTGGCCGTGTCGAAGTCGCCGCTCTCGATGCGGGCGCGGACCAGTGCCAGCGCCACCTCCGGCGAGGACACCGGTGCGGCCTCCAGCGCGGTCACCAGCTGCCGGGGATCGCCGATCGAGGTGGTGGCCAGGAAGCCCGCCGCGGGATCGGACGGATCGACCATGGGCACCGGCAGTGCCGCCACGATGGCCAGCGGGTCCGGAGTTGCGGGCCACCGCTGCGGGTCGGCGCCGAAAACCGCACGCTCGCCGCTGAACACGGTCGACAGCGCCGGCCGCGGCTGCCCGTCCTCGGCGGCCACCACCTCGCGCAGCACCCCGGTGACCTGCTCGGCCATCTCCGAGGCCGACCCGAACCGCTCGTTCGGGTCGGCGGCGGTGGCGCGCTCGAGCAGCCGCCGGAACGACGGGAACTGCGTCAGCAGCGGCACCTCCGTCGCGGGCGGCAGGGTGTACCGGTAGGCGCGCTGATAGTCGAAGTTGAAGGTCAGCACGGCCAGTGTCCGCGCCACGGTGAACAGATCCGATTCCACCGACGCGCCTTCGGTTTCCAGTTCCGGCGCACAGTAGCCGTCGGTCTTGAACCCGGCGCTGTCCTCGTCGTCCCTGTGCCGGACCGCGCCGAGGTCGATGAGCTTGAGCTGCTCCTCGGTCTGAATCATATTGTCGGGCTTGAAATCGCAGTACAGCAGATTCATGCCGTGCAGGTAGCCGAGCGCGGGCAGGATCTCGAGAATGTAGGCCAGCCCCCGCGCCAGCGGCAGCGGCTGCAGCCGTCCGGCCGGATCGTGCTGGGAGCGCAGCTCTTTCAGCGATGCGCCGCCGATGTACTCCATGACGATGTAACCGACCGGCTCCTGCGTGCGGGGGTCGGGATGGCGGACGAAGTTGAAGATCTTGACGATGTTCGGGTGCTCCACCGCCGCCAGGAACTGCCGTTCGGCCACCGCCGCCGCCAGGGCGTCGGCGTCACCGGTGTCGAGCAGGCCCTTGAGCACCACCCAGCGGTCGCTGACATTGCGGTCGCGGGCCAGATAGATCCAGCCCAGGCCGCCGTGGGCCAGACAGCCCAGCACTTCGTACTGCCCGGCCACCAGATCACCGGCCGTCAACTTCGGGGTGAAGGAGTAGGCGGTGCCGCACTGGCGGCAGAAGCCCTCGGTGCGGCCCGGCGCGCCCTCGCGGCCGCGGCCCACGCGCTGATTGCAGTTGCTGCAGAAGCGTTCGTGCTCGGGCACCCGCGGATCGGTCATGACCGCCGTGGACGGATCCCGGTAGGGCACCTGCGGAATCGACACCAGGCCCGCGCCCAGGCGGCCCCGGCTGGACCGCGCGGTGCGAGTCGAGCGGGAGGAGGAGCGGCTGGAGCCGCGGCGGCTCTGCCGGCCCGAGCGGGACGCGCCCACCCCGGTCCGGGAAACCGGATGCCCATCGGGCGTCGGCGCGGCCCCGGTGAAGGCGGCCGCGAGGACCGGTGTCGAAACGTCCTGTGCCGGTGCGGCGGGCGCCAGCCCGCATTCGCCGCAGAAGCCGTCCTGAATGGTGCCGCCGCAATCCGGCCGCAGGCAGTTGGTCATGGTCGTGCCGTCTTCTCGGTGATAGCCCGCTGAAACTCGGCCACCGCGCGGGTGGCGACGGCGAGATCGCAAGGGGCGGAATGGAGTAGCTCGTAGGCCCAGCCGTAGCGGGCGGCGCTTACGCCCGTCGGCGGTACCCCGTCCAGAAACCGGACGCCCGGATCGTCTTGCAGCTCCGCGAGATTCGCGGCGATTTCACCATGGTCGGCGTCGAGCCCGGCCAAGGCCTGATCGACCTCGGCTATTGCCAACACTGGCACCCCCCGTTTCGGTGATGTCCCTCATCGGGCGTGAGCCCGTCAGCACATGCTCCCACCGCTGAGCGTAAGCAAACCGTAAGGATTTTCCGGGTTCTGGGTCACCGTCGCGGCCGAGCCGGGGGATGATGTGCTGTC
This sequence comes from Nocardia sp. NPDC059228, assembly GCF_042754245.1. Taxonomy (NCBI): domain Bacteria; kingdom Bacillati; phylum Actinomycetota; class Actinomycetes; order Mycobacteriales; family Nocardiaceae; genus Nocardia; species Nocardia sp. NPDC059228. The sequence continues at coordinate 28,281 of NZ_JBHZAL010000050.1, forward strand.
GGTCTACTCCCGGGCGCCGGTGGGGGCGGTGATCTCGGCGACCGCTTCCGCGTACCAGCGGAACAGTCGAATCGGCGGCAGGGGAGCGGCGTTCAGCTCCGCCCAGCACTCCGCGACGGCGGCCCGCGCGGTCACCCCGATCCAGTGCTCGGGAAGCAGTTCCGGCGGTAGCAGCGGATCGGACACGACCGCACGATCGAACTCGCTCGCCAACGTGATTGCCAGCGAGAGCTGTCGGGTCGGATCCGCGGTGCGCAGTGCCGGCAGGGTGCGCTCGGCGGCGGCGAGCAGCCGCTCGTGCCCGGCGGCCAGCCGGTCCAACGGCCACAGTCGCGCCGCGAGCTCGACACCCCCGGTGATCCCCCCGACCGACAGCTCACCGGTCGACAGCGTGGTGAGCTGCCCGTCGATGCCGAGTTTGCTTGCCAGGGAACGGATTCGGTCCTCCCACGCGTGCGGCGACACATACAGCCCGCCCTGGATCGGCGCGCCGCCGCGGTACACGATGTCCTCGCGCATGGCGTCGCGCGCCTGCCGATTCGCCTCGGGCACCGCGAACGCCGCCAGATGCCAGACGCCGTCCCACTGCACCTCCCCGCGATCCTGGGCGTAGGCGAAGCGCAGATACTCCAGATCGGGTTCGATGGTCCCGCGGGTGTCCTCGGTGGCGCGCAGCACCGCCTTGCGCCCACGCCCCTCGTGCGTGAATCGGCCCTCGGCCACCAGCCTTTTGATGCACAGCCGCACCTGCTGATCGCTCATGCCGAGCACGGCCGCGACATCGTAGAGCTCACCGGCGTCGATCGTGGCATCCTCCCGGATCATGCTCTCCACGAGCGTCCGGGTCGGAATCTCGGTGGCCGGAATCAGATCGTCCACGGCGTACTCCTCATTTCACGATGCACGGTGCTACCCGACCGGTTCCCGCTCGATGACGACCGGTGAGCCGCCGCCGAATTCGCGGCCCAGATCCGCGAAGAACCGTGGCGCGTCGATGACCGCCTCCGGCGGATGCACCCCCGGCCGGCGGGCGCAGCCGTTGATGACCTGGGACATGCCCAGCGCCAAGGGCATCCCGGTCGCCCGCGCCATATCGCCGAACAGCTTATCGATGCCACCGGCCACCGACGGGTCCAGGTGTGCCAGCACCCGATATTCGCGCCCGGCTCGCCGGCCCGACAGGGCGGCGAAGAACGGCGGCAGATTCCCCGGCCCCCGGGTCCGCAGGGCCGTCGGCACCGAGCGGGCGATCCGCGCCAGCGTCGGCCGCGCCAGCTCCTGCGCGGCCTCCTCATTGGTGAGCCGGCCCGCGTCGATATCGCGGCGCAGCATCTCCAGATAGGCCAGCGTCGACGGCGTCACCACCATCAGATTGGCCGCGTCGCCGACCGGTTTCAGGCTGCGCTGCAAGGTGATCGGCTCGGGATGGCCGATGGTGTACGCGGTGCCGCGCCGCCCGCCGGGCAGGGTGAGCTCGACCGGGCGCAGGGGACGCTGTGCGACCACCCGGCCCGCCGTCACCGCCGAGATGCTGCCGCTGCTCTGCTGCATCCAGTGGACGGCCGCCGCTGTCGGCTGCTCGTCGCCGAGCAGCGACTCCGCACCGCCGCCCGCGCCCGGAACATCCACCGGCCACGCGGTATACGCGTCCAGGACGGTGTCGAGCTCGGCCGCCGCCAGCGCCGCCAGCAGATTGCTGATCCCGGGACTGGCGCCCATTCCCACGATCGCGCACACCCCGGCCGCCCGCGCCCGGTCATCGAGCCCGAGCATGTCGACCGTCGGCTCCCAGTCGTCGCAGATATCGAGATAGTGCGTGCCGGTGTCGATCGCGGCGCTCAGCACGGTGCGGCCGAATCGGTAGTAGGGGCCGACGGTATTGAGCACCAGATCGACCTGCACGAGCGCGTCGCGCAACGCGGGGGCGTCGGTGACATCGAGGGGGCGCGCGGACACCGGTACCCGGGCGCCGGCGAAGCGCCGGGCCACCGCCGCGGCGGCCTGCCCGTCCCGATCGGCGATCATGATCCGCTCGACGCCCAGCAGCCGGGCGGCGGTGTCGACGGCGGCGGCGCCCATCGCGCCCGCCGCGCCGAGAGCGAGGACCTTCATGGCGTACTCCTGTGCAGCATCAGTGGTTCGGTGGCTGGGCGGCGTACTCGCGCAGCGCGTCGAGATAGCCCGGGGCATAGAGGGATCGGGGCGCGAACAGCGCGACCAGGAAGGACCGCAGGCTGTCGGGCTTGTCTAGATCGAACGTCACGATGTTGTGCGAGGCGTCCGGGAAGGTCCGGATGGTGAGCAGGCTCGCGGGTATCGATTCCCGGTACACGCGCGCCGTTTCGGCGACATCGACATTGAGGTCGTGCTCGCCGAGCAGCAGCAGCGTCGGAACCCGCAGTTGCGCAAGGGTTTCGGTGGCATCGGAACGGAAGTTCTTGCCCACGAACCGCCAGCGGTCCGCCGACATGGGCGGGGAATCCGCGGTGGCCGCGAGGTATCGGTCATAGCTCGCGCCCGCGCGCAGCAGTGACAGATCGTTCTCGCGTCGCCGTAGCTCGGCGGCGATCTCGTCGTCGGAGGCGTGCCGCTCGCGCAGTTCGGCGCGCAGGTTGTACTCGCCCTGCCGGATCCAGTTGACGGCCGTGCCGACCGCGATCATGAACCGCAGCTCCGGATGCCGGACCGCCACCTCGGGCAGGACCCACCCGGCCTGGCTGATGCCCCACAGGCCGATGCGGCCCGCGTCGATGTCCGGACGCCCGCGTGCCCACGCGATCGCGGCCTCGGTCTCGGCGGCCCGATCCGGCATGCTCTGGTCCAGCCAGTTGCCCGGCGCGCCGTTGACACCCGGCTTGTCCCACGCCAGTGACGCGTACCCGGCCCGCGCGAAGGTCTCCCAGATCGGCCGGTAGAACTCGTCGCGATCGGCGGTGGCCGCGCCGTCGCCGTGCACGAAAACCACCAGCCCGAACGGTCCGTCCCCGTGTTCCGGCAGCGCCAGCGTGCCCTGCAGCGGTTGAGCGCCCCCGGTGATGGTGACCCGCTCCGCGCGAATGTCGAAGTCGTGCTGGACGATCACCCATCCGCCCGCCGACAGCACCAGTGCGGCAACACAACTCACGGCGATGAGGGTCCGGCGCTTCCAGCTCATAAAACTATCGTAGCAAAAACGATCGTGTAGTGATTGATAGATTTGCGCGGTTGTTAGCCTGAGCGCGACAAACGCGAAGGGAACGGGTGCATGGCGACGATCGAAGAGGCGCTCGAAATAGAGCAACTCGAACGCGACATCTTCCGTGGCGCGTCCACCAAGACGCAGCTGCCACGCACATTCGGCGGGCAGGTGGCGGGGCAGGCGCTGGTGGCGGCGGTACGCACGGTGGATCCGCACTATCAGGTGCATTCACTGCACGGGTATTTCCTGCGGCCGGGCAATCCGGAGCGACCCACCGTCTACCTGGTGGACCGCATCCGCGATGGCCGCTCCTTCTGCACGCGCCGAGTCACCGGCGTGCAGAACGGCGAGGCCATCTTCACCATGTCGGCCTCGTTCCACGTCGGCGACGCGGGACCCGAGCATCAGGACCGGATGCCCTCGGTGCCGCCGCCGGCCGAGCTGCCCGACGCCAAGGAGTCCATGAGCCCGGAACGGCTGTGGGCCATGCGCGAATGGGAGCACTGGGACATTCGCACCATCCCGCAGCAGGAGGTGGACCGCCGCGACGGCCTCGCCGCCCAGCAGCAGGTGTGGTTCCGCTACCGGCACGCGCTGCCCGACGATCCGCTGTTCCACGTCTGCACCCTGGCGTACATGAGCGATATGACCCTGCTCGGCTCGTCCAAGGTCATCCACCCCGACGAGCCCACCCAGAACGCCTCGCTCGACCACGCCATGTGGTTCCTGCGCCCGTTCCGCGCCGACGACTGGCTGCTCTACGACCAGCAGTCGCCCTCGGCGGGTGCGGGCCGCGCGCTGACCGGCGGGCGGATCTGGAACCAGGCCGGGGAACTGGTGGCGGTGGTCGTGCAGGAGGGTCTGATCCGTACCTTCCGTGACGAGCAGGCCGAGTCGTACCCGGCCGGTACGGCCTGAGCCGCACCCGAAACCGTCCGAGCTGCAAACACATCGAGCGCGCCGCCGGTGAATTCCGGCGGCGCGCCCAGGTTTTCGGAGATCAGGCGGTCTGCACCCGCAGGTGACACACCACCGTGTCGTTCATCTTGCGCAGCACCCGCTCCAGCTCGTCACTGCGATGGCTGGGCAGCACGTGGTTCCACCCGGCGGGCGGCTCGATTTCGGCGATCACCACCACCTTGCGGCGGCCGGTGAAGTTATCGGCGACATAGCGCGCCACCGGGCCGCCGACCGTCGAATCACCGTCCTCGAGCAGCACCAGGCGCACATCCGGATGCCAGGCTTCCCACTCCTTGGTGAAGACGGTGATGTTCTCGCCCGGCAGGCAGACGTGCACCGCGGTGACGTCGCGGCCCAGCGACATGGCCGCCGAGAGCGCCTCGCGGCTCAGCTCCGACACCTCCGACACCGGCACCACGATCGCGGTCTCGGTGGCCTTCGGCTCGGCGGGCACACAGCCGGCGCCGCGGCAGCCGTCGATGCGGGTGTAGATCGCGCGGATCCGCTCCATGGCCACCACCAGCAGCGGCAGCACCACCACGATCAGCCACGCGCCCTCGGTGAATTTCATCGCGGTGGTGACGATCAGCGCCACGCAGGTGAGCACCGCGCCGAAGCCGTTCAGCGCCGCCCGCCACTGCCAGCCCGGCGTGCGCACGTCCAGCCAGTGCCGGACCATGCCGACCTGGGCGATGGTGAAGCCCACGAACACGCCGATCGCGAACAGCGGCACCAGCGCGTTCATATCGCCGCGGGACGCGGCCAGCAGCACCGCCGAGGACACGCCCAGCGCCAGCACGCCGAACCGGTACACCTGCCGTTGCGAGCTCACCGCGAACCGGTGCGGCAGCGAATTGTCGTCGGCGAGAATCTTGGTCAGCGTGGGCAGGCCGCCGTAGGAGGTGTTGGCCGCCAGCGCCAGCAGGATCACGGTCGCGAATTGCACGATGTAGTAGGCGATTCCGTGGCCCAGTGCCGACTCGGTCAGCTGTGACAGGATCGTGGTGCCCTCGATCGGGTGGATCGAGAACTTGCCGATCAGCGTGGCCAGCCCGAGCAGCATGAGGCCCAGCAGCACACCCAGCGCCACCTCGGCCCGCTGCGCGCGCTTGACCTTGGGCCGGGCGAAACTGGGCACCGCGTTGGCGATGGCCTCCACGCCGGTCAAGGCCGCGCAGCCACTGGAGAAGGCCTTGAGCAGCAACAGGATTCCGATGGTGCGTGCGTTCTCCGCGACCGCCGCGCCGGTGGCGATCGTGGCCGGTTCCGATCGCAGCAGGCCCGCGATGATCACCGCGCAGATGCCGAGCACGAACACCGCGGTCGGGGCCATGAAGGCGCGGGCGCTCTCGCGGATGCCGTACAGATTGAGCACGGTGATCCCGGCCAGCACGGCCAGGCAGATCCACACCGTGTAGGGGAACAGCTGCGGGAACGCCGAGGTCAGTGCCGCCACGCCCGCGGCGATCGACACCGCGACATTCAGCACGTAGTCCACGATCAGCGAGGCCGCGGCCACCAGACTGGTCCGCCGGCCCAGCCGGGCCTTGGCCACCGCGTACGCGCCGCCGCCGTTCGGGAAGGCGGCGATGACCTGCCGGTAGGACGCGATGAGCACGGCCAGCAGCACCACGATCGCCAGGGTCACCGGCAGTGTGAAGCCGAGCCCGGCCGTCCCGGCGGCCGCCAGCACCAGCACGATCGCCTCCGGCCCGTAGGCCACCGAGGCCATGGCGTCCAGCGAGAGCCCGGCCAGCCCGGTCGCGACGGTCAGCCCGTGCCGGGTCGGCGGTGCGTCGACTCCGCCGCGCGGCCCGGGCGAGGTTTGCGGTAGCAAATCAGTCACATGCCGCAGTGTTCACCCGAAACGCCTGTTGGACACCCGCCCTAACGGAACCCTGACACCGTAGGTGAGCAGGGCCACACACCCCCGCAACCGTATGCTCGACGGCGTGAAACCGAGGATTGGTGTGCTGGCGCTGCAGGGCGATGTGCGTGAACACCTGCATGCTCTCGAGGCGTGCGGGGCGGATGTGGTGCCCGTGCGCCGCGAATCCGAGCTGGCCGCCGTCGACGGTCTGGTGCTGCCCGGTGGCGAATCCACCACCATCAGCAAGCTGCTCGAGGTCTTCGACCTGCTGGAACCGGTCAGGCAGCGACTCCGCGACGGCCTGCCCGCCTACGGCTCCTGCGCCGGCATGATCCTGCTCGCCTCCGAGGTCCTCGACACCCGCCCGGACATGCAGCCGCTGCACGGCATCGATATGACCGTGCGGCGCAATGCCTTCGGACGTCAGGTCGACTCCTTCGAGGCCGATCTGGACTTCGCGGGCCTCGACGACGGCCCGGTCCGCGCGGTGTTCATCCGCGCCCCCTGGGTCGAGCGGGCCGGGGACGGCGTCGAGGTGCTCGCGCGGGTGCCCGCGGGCCCGGCGGCCGGGCGCATCGTCGCGGTGCGGCAGGGCAATGTCATGGCCACCTCCTTCCATCCGGAGGTGACCGGCGATCTGCGGGTGCACAAATTGTTCGTCGACACCGTGGTGCGTCCGCGCGCCGGAGTCTGAAAGTGCACTCGAGTAGACTGATGCAGTTGTCCGTCCTCCGGGGCGGGTAGTTTGCGACTTGAACGACAGCGCCCCCTGAAACGAGGAAGTAGGGAATGAGCGGCCACTCAAAATGGGCCACCACCAAGCACAAGAAGGCCGGGATCGACGCGAAGCGCGGCAAGCTCTTCGCGAAGTTGATCAAGAACATCGAGGTGGCGGCCCGCACCGGTGGTAGTGACCCGGACGGCAACCCGACTCTGTACGACGCCATCCAGAAGGCGAAGAAGTCGTCGGTCCCCAATGACAACATCGAGCGCGCCCGCAAGCGCGGCGGTGGTGAAGAGGCCGGTGGCGCGGACTGGCAGACCATCATGTACGAGGGCTACGGCCCCAATGGTGTCGCCGTGCTGATCGAGTGCCTCACCGACAACCGCAACCGCGCCGCCGGCGAGGTGCGTGTGGCGATGACCCGCAATGGCGGTAATATGGCCGACCCGGGTTCGGTGTCGTACCTGTTCCACCGCAAGGGCCTCATCACCCTGGAGAAGAACGGCCTCTCCGAGGACGACGTGCTCATGGCGGTGCTCGACGCGGGTGCCGAAGAGGTCAACGACCTGGGCGACGCCTTCGAGATCATCTCCGAGCCGGGTGACCTGATCGCCGTGCGCACCGCCCTGCAGCAGGCCGGAATCGACTACGACTCCGCCGAGTCGAGCTTCCAGCCGTCGATGTCGGTGGCCGTCGACGCGGACGCCGCGCGCAAGGTGTTCAAGCTGATCGACGCGCTCGAAGACAGCGACGACGTGCAGAACGTCTTCACCAACATCGACGTGTCCGACGAGGTGCTGGCCGAGCTCGACGCCTGATCGAGCTCCGAACGACGCGGGCCGCTTCCCGAACCGGGAGGCGGCCCGCGTCGTATTTCCCGGGCTCCACGGGTGCCGGATGCGAGAATCGCGGCGTGCCCGAATTGCGCGCCGTGCGAGGCGATATCACCGAACAGCAGGTCGATGTCATTGTGAACGCCGCGAATTCCTCCCTGCTGGGCGGCGGGGGAGTGGACGGGGCGATCCACCGCAAGGGCGGACCGGAGATCCTCGCCGCCTGCCGCGCACTGCGGGCCTCCCGGTACGGCGGCGGCCTGAAGACCGGGCAGGCGGTCGCGACCACCGCCGGAAACCTCCCCGCCCGCTGGGTGATTCACACCGTCGGGCCCGTGTGGTCGGCGACCGAGGACCGCTCCGCGCTGCTGGCCTCCTGCTACCGCGAATCCCTGTGCGTGGCAGACGAACTCGGCGCGGACACGGTGGCTTTCCCGGCCATCTCCACCGGCGTGTACGGCTGGCCCATGGATGACGGCGCCCGCATTGCCGTGGAGACCGTGCGGGGCGCCGAGACCCGGGTGCGGGAGGTGCGGTTCGTGCTCTTCGGCGACGAGGCGTTCGGAATCTTCGCCGCGGCACTCGCCGCGCATCAGGGTGGGTGAGCGGGCGAATTCCGGGTTTACCCC
>NZ_JBHZAL010000051.1:0-20700 GCF_042754245.1 Nocardia sp. NPDC059228
GCGTCCGCATCGACCGGCGGCACCGACGAGCACCCGGCACGCTTACGCGGCGAGTGCGCCCGTACCTGCAAGCCTTCCTCCCGCCAGAGCCGGTGCACCTTCTTCTTGTTCACTGGTGAGCCCTCGTCGAACCGCAGCGCCGCCCAGGCTCGCCGGAACCCGTGCCCTTGGTGTTTCGTGGCGTAGGAACGCAGCCAGGCCCGCACACCGGCGTCCGGATCGGCCGGGGTCGCCGCGACCGGCAGCCGCCGATACGTGGACCGGTGGAGCCCAACAACCTTGCACGCCAACCGTTCCGACAAGCTCTTGACGTCTTTGAGCATGTCCACGGCACGGCGCTTGGCCGCCGGGCTCAGAATTTTCCCTTCGCGATCTCCCGCAGCGCGTCCTTCTCCAACTCGGCATCGGCCAAAAGCCGCTCGAGCCGGGCGTTCTGCTCGCGCAGCTCCTTGAGTTCTTTCGCTGCGTCGGTGTCCACACCGCCGTACTGGCGGCGCCAGTTGTACATCGTCGCAGCCGAGATCCCCAGCTCCGCGGCGATCTCCTCCCCGGACATACCCGCCGCCGCCAACTCGTCGGCACGGCGCAGCTTCCGCACGATCCCCTCCGCGGAATGCCGCTTACGTCCAGCCATGATCCCTATCGTCCCTTCCAGCCCCGACCAGGGCCAACAGGACTCTAATACCGAGCGGTCTCATTTACTGGGAACAGGCCAGAGGTACTGCTGGGCAGACCGGATGGCGTTGCGCTGGCTGGAGGTGATGTCCTGCTTGGCCGGGGAGAATTCGACCACGAGTGTCGATACGGGCGCCGCGATATCCGGCTGAGCGACTTCGGCCGCGGCCGCAGCGCCGTTCCATGCGGGTGCCGCCAGGGCGAGAGCCAGTACGGGGGCGCCGACCAGCCACACCCATTTCTTCTGCTTCTTCGGCGCGTCTGCGGCCGACAGGTAACTGGGCTGTGGGGTGGGGAACGGCTCGACGCGGGTGGGTGTGTTCACGGGTGTCCATTCGTCAGGTGATGGGTGGAGCATTATGCAGTCGTGCCATCTGCTGACGTCAGAGTGTTGTTAGCCGGTTAGGTGCGGTGAGTGCCGGTTAGGCACGGGATGTCGGTGGGATGGCAGTTCATGTCCCCTGAGCATCTACGGGACCGCGTCGGCGCGGACTCGGCGTAACACGTCGCCCGGCCGACCGGGTGGCCTGCGTATGTGCTCAGAACCGAACGGTCGGTTGATCTTTCGCCGTGCGGCGCTGTCCGAACCGCGCAGCGCGCTATGCGGCAGAATAGTGCGTTCCACAGGCCTGCCGCTCACGGCAGAGCCGCGACCGTGAAGCTGAAGTCCTCTTCGTAGCAGGCAGTAAATTCTAAGTCGCAGATATCGAATGGGTTGGAGACATGGAAGATGTTCAAGTGAGGAACAATGAGTAAAGAGATCGCCGGTAGGATATTCTCCACTCCACAGGAGGCTGGAGTTGAGCCACTTACTCCAGAGGAGCTTGACAAATACAAAGAGAAATTCAAAGAGGCACGGCAAAGGCTGCGTTCGACCATAACTGATCCGGATATTATTGCAGGAGATAAATTCTACGACGATATTTCTGGAACAGAATTCGACCCACGTCGTGGAAAATCCGACAGTCTGTGAGTTTCCAGGCAGCGGGTTGACCGACTGCAGAGACACCTGAACGGTGCACCCCCCGCTCCGCGTACACGCCAAGACCGTATGTACACGGATGAATCGAGGTCCACGGGTTTCTCCATCTTGTTACTTCACCATGCCCGACGGCGACCGTGGATACACGAGCTCACCTGTGCCCCCAATGCAGCACACCAACTCGATGATGGTGCGTTCGGCCGGGCCGAGCGCGGTTCCAGATAGAGTGGCGAGGGCAAGCACGGACGGCTTGCGCCACAGGATCTTTGCTGTCGGGATCGGTGCCGACACCATCGCCTCGACCTCGGCATCGATGCGCGCCTGATCACCGTCGATCTTCAGAAACACCTCACCGACCCGCACGGTCGCGCGTTCGTGATGGGTGACGACGATTTCGACATCTTCCACGCCGGTCAGTATCTACGCTCACCGCCGGGTTTACCGCGGGCCGCAGGCAATAGCGGATGCTCTGCACCGCAGCATGTTCCGGCAGTCGACGCCTCGCGCTGGCCGGTTCGGTCAGCGCGGGGCATCGGAAGATATACGGGCAGAGCGTCGTACGACCGCCAGCGGCCGGAATCTGGTGCGGTGCAGAACGTTCTCTACTGCCGCATACCGCGCTGACCGAACCGGCCAGCGGGGGGCGCCGGCGGCCGGAATCTGGTGCGGTGCGGAATGTCCGCTACTGCCGAGTTCAGGACGGATCGATGCGTCCTCGCGTGGAGATGTCTTCAAATCATCCTTCGGGCCCGATCGCGACGTGTGTGAGCAACCCCAACCGGCGATGCACTACCTTCGGGTCCTCGGCAATCGCCATCCGGCGACGGCACGCATTTAACCGATGTGCCCATCGAAGCTCGAGCAGTTGGGGTTGAGGCACAAAAGCCTCTCCAACCATTGAGCGCTTTGCGACGCGCTGCCCGTCAGGCTGCTGCCCGACCCCACCGTGTCGGTCGCCGCCGGGGTTCCCGACACGTCGATCAGCGGCAACGGCGCGGCGGAAGCCGGTCCGATCCCGGCGGACAATGCACCAGCCACAGCGGCCACAGCGATGAGAGTACGCATGGCAGAACACCTTTCGTGAGCTCGCGGCCGGGCGGGGCACCCACCGCAGAAATAATATAAATGCACACGTTTCACAAATTGACCGGATGGATCCCGCCACCCTGCCCCCAATTACATGGCCCCGAAAGCAACTGTCCCCCGGCCCATTCGCTCGGCAGCGCAGCGGTGTTTCCCGCCCAGGGCGGCGGCCTGAGCGCACCGTTCATCTTGGTGGGCGACTCGGACATCGCGGCCGCCGATCCCGGCGGTCGGAACCTGGTGCGGTGCAGAACGTCCGCTATCGCCGATTTCACGATGGTCGGCGATGTCGGAGGGCGGCATAGGCTTCTGTGTGGGAGGACTCTGCCGATAGGGCGATCGGCCTGGAATCGCATCTGTCACGGACCTACTGGCGGTGCGGATTCGGCGAGGTGGCAGAGTCCTCTCGAGCCATAAATGGACAGGAAGGTAGGTTGCTGTGCTGGTAGTCGTGCCCGGCCGAAAGATGCTGGGCCTGATACACGTCCACGCCTGGGCGTTGATCCTCGGCCTTGCCGCGGTAATCGTGCTTTTGGTCAATGTCCCGACTCTGCTGCATGGACTGCCTGCCCCAACCTGCAACGGTGCGCCCATGACGGAGAACAGTTCCTGCCAGGTCCTGGTGGAAGGCTCAGGCTACAAAAGACTCACTTACGATGAAATCCGTCAGCAGCAGCACGGAGGCGAGCACGACAGGGCCGTCATATGGACCATGGTCGGTGTCACCGGATTGGTCATTTCAGCTCTGTTGCTTGTGCCGCCCCGCAAGCGGAGTCCCACATCATCCGCACGACGGAGACGGCCCACCGGTCGCACACGGTAGCGCGAAACACTACCGCGTCGGCTCATACGGAGCCATCCCGTATCTTCGGCTATGACGTTGCGTGAAGCTGATCACCGGCTCGCCGACGAACGTCCGCTTCCGGCGTCCCGCGCAGGCCGAACAGGCGAGTGCGGGGCATCAGAAGATGTACGGGCACAGCGCCGTAGGCCCGCCAGCAGTGCGCGGTAAGTAGCCGATGACCGTTCATGCGTTTGGCATTTGTCACATGTCGGCCCGATCCAGTCCCAACTCGGGGATCAGGTAGCTCATGGTGTGACTGCCGACACCAGCACACCAGGGCGACACCAGCGCCTGTGAACGCACTATTCTGCCGCATACCGCGCTGACCGAACCGGCCAGCGCGGAGCATCGGAAGATCAACGGGCAGAGCGCCATACGACCGCCAGCAGCGCGCGCTCATGCCGAATGCAGTGTGTGAGGTCTGCCGCATGGTCTATGGCGGACGCTGGTCGAGGCGTCATGGATTCGTCATTTCAAACCAGCGTGCCGGTGGTCTGGCGGCGAGGAAAATCGGGAGCTGTGCCCGATATCGTTGCAGCCACTGATGAAGTCAAATCCGCTGAGCGGGAAGACTATTGGCATCACGTGCTGGGAGACACCTTCGCGCCGGTGAACCTGGAGGGCTGGGATCGCTCCCCTGAGCCGCAGGCACGGCTGGAAGGGACGGTGCGCGGGAGGTTGCTGTTCGCGGAGCTGACCGCGAGCCCGCACATTCATCGGCGGACTCCGCGCTGCATCCAGCAGTCGGACGTGGCGTTCTTCCAGATCGCGGTCCTCACCGACGGTGCGGCGTCACTAGAACAGGACGGGCGGATCGACGAGCTCACACCGGGTGATTTCGTCGTCTACGAGAACTCGCGGCCGTTCACCTGGACATTCACCCAGCCGTGGTCGGTCTCGGTGCTGTCGGTGCCCTCGGAAGCAGTACTGCTCAGCGACAGCGAGCGCCGCACCGTCAGCGGGCGCGTGTTGTCGGGACAGCACGGACTGTCCGGAGTCGTCGGCAGATTCGTGCTCGACCTGATCCGGCACGGCGAGGACGTGGCGGACTCGCAGTCCGAGGAGATCCTGGCCCGCACCACCGATCTGGCGATCTGCCTGCTCGTCGAACCCGGCCAGCCCCGGCATGCCGATGCCGCACAGCGCAGCCTGATCACGCGCATCAAAGCCTATATCGAAACCCGCCTGCGGGATCCGGCACTCACACCTGCCGAAATAGCTGCGGCAGTGAATATTTCGACCCGCTACCTGCACAAGCTGTTCCAAGCGGAGAACGAGTCGGTCGCGCTCTACATCCGGCGCCGCCGCCTCGAGCGAATGCGTGCGGAACTGCTCGATCGCCGGTTGGCGCAGGTGAGCATCGCGACGCTGGCGCACCGCGGCGGATTCGGCGATATCAGCGGGTTTCACCGGGCCTTCCGCGCGGCCTATGGAATCAGCCCCGGCGAGATGCGGCGCGGCTACCCCGAACCCGCAACCGACCCCGGCACGCCCGCGTCGCCGACGAAGCGGTGATGCGCGCTCGTCCGCAGCGTGTGCACGCTCGTCCGCGCCAACACAATTCACGGTCGCAGACGATGTGACCGGCAGTTCCAGGGTGAGCGAATCCCGCCACCCTGCCAATGAGGGAGGTTGCCATGAGCAAACCGACAATCGTCTTGGTCCACGGCGGATTCGTCGACGGGGCCGGATGGCGCAACGTCTACGACGAACTCACCCGCGACGGCTTCACCGTGCGTGTGGTCCAGAACGCGACCAAATCGCTGGCCGATGACGCCGCGACCACCCGCCAGATCCTCGACGGTGTCGAGGGCGACGCGGTCCTGGTCGGGCATTCCTACGGCGGCGCGGTGATCACCGAGGCCGGTACCCATGAGAAAGTCGGTGCCCTGGTCTACATCACTGCCTTCGCTCCCGACAAGGACGAATCGGTGAACAGCCTCATCGCTACCTTCCCGCAGGACGGCCCGCAGCCGCCGATCCTGCCGCCGGTCGAGGGCTACCTGTTCCTGGACCGCGCCAAGTTCCATGCCTCCTTCGCCGGTGACCTGCCCGACCAGGACGCCGCGTTCCTGGCCGACTCCCAAGTCCCCTGGGGCGTGGAGGCGCTGGGCGGAACCATCACCGAACCCGCCTGGCGCAACAAGCCCAGCTGGTACCTGCACGTCACCGAAGACAAGATGATCCCGCCCGCCGCGCAGCTGACGATGGCCGAACGGATGGGATCCACCGTCGCCGACACCCCCGGCAGCCACGCCATCTACGTCTCCCGGCCCGAAGTCGTCGCCAACCTCATCCGCACCGCCGCCGACGCGGTCTAACCCGTACACCAACGAGTGGCCTGCCCTCCGAGCCAGGGCAGGCCACTCCTTGACCCAACAGGTCAACTCGTCTGTCGAGCAATGCACTGAAATGCCGCATACCGCGCTGACCGAACCGGCCAGCGCACCCTCGAGCCTCGTCGAGGTATCCACGAGGTCGGCACATTTGAAGGGGGCGTGCGTATTTCGGTATCCCATGGCGCAGGATGATCGGATGTCGTACGAAGGGATGGGGCCGGTGGGGAGAAGGTTTGTGGCGGGGTCGGTGGTCGCGGCGACCGCGGTCGTCGCGGCGGTCACGGTGGCGGTGCCGAGCGCCTCGGCGGACTACAGGGACGACACGCTGAGGGTGTACGGCAACGACTTTCGGGTGGGAACGACCTATCGGGTCACCATCCACGGGACGTACGCGACTCTCTATGTACGCCAGCCGGGATCCGATCAGCCAGTCGCGGTCGGGCAGGACTCTACTGGCGGGCTGCCGGTTGAACTCGAACTCGAATGGACCCCGCGCATGCGCGGGACCCACACCCTCTCCGCGAGGTCCTGTGTGCGCCAGTACTGCTCCGATGGCGGGTCGATGGATATCGTCGTCCGCTGAAGGAAGTGCCAGGCCGGTCGGCTAGTGCTGCCCATCGTGCCGCGCTTATCTGACGTGTCAGCGGAGGCACGCCATGTTCAGATGAGAACTGCTCCATGTCCTGTCATGGCTTCATCGAAGCGGCTCGGCGGTTCGCTGTGCCGGCATTATGCCGAAAAGTGTTGATGGGGACTGCTGCAATGGTCGGCCGCACTCTGCACCACACCCTGCGCAGCCACCGGCCGACCGGCGGGCGGCAGTATCAAGACGGTCGAACCGCTGTAGCAGTGCGATCCCATCCGCGACTGTCTTTTGGTGCGACTCGATCGCGGCGTCGAACGCGGTGGTCGAGTCCTCATGCTTGAAGACCCGCGCGAAACGACCCGGCTCACGGACTCCGTCCGGCGTGACGGCTGAGTTGCAAACGGCTCAGTAGGCTTGGCGGGATGGCGGCGACGTCTGGTCGGACGTAGCTGCAGCGAAGGTGATGCCAAGGCCACAGCTGTGGACCTGACCGAGGCGCGATCTACGGCAAATTCTTCGGAAATTTGGATCGAAGAATCGGCCTGGCGCTGGAGGCTGCCTCGGCGTCGGACTGCGTCTCGCTGTCCACTGCTGCCGGGCAACTTCTCGACGGCTGCGCGCGCTCCTGCCGGGGCTGACGCGGTGGGGTGAAGAGCCGCACGATATCGCTGAGGATCCCCGGCTGGCCGCCGAACTCGACCGGGTCGACGGAGGATGCGGACCGGCTTCCCTTGCGGGGGAGACATTTTCGGTGCGGTGACCGGCTGATCTGGCGCCGGGGAGTGGTTGCGGCTGCCAGTCATCTTTTTCGTCGGATTGCGGTATGCGTCCTCTACAGGTGTGTAGCCTCCCTGGCGGAGGGAGTGCAAATGATGAGTAAAGTCGCATCTTCTTGTGGCGCAGGGGGTTCAGCGGTCGGCCGCCGGCAACTGCGCTCGGTTCTGATCGCGGCAACGGCCGCACTGTGCCTCACCGGCACCCCGGCAGCGGTTGGCAATGCGGATCCGATCCCGATTCCGCAGAACGACCCGTTCTATACCCCGCCGTCGGGCTGGGAATCGACGGCGCCCGGCACCATCCTGAATTCGCGGCCGGTCGAGGTGGCCTCGATGCGGCCGGAGGCGGAGGACGCCGATGCCTGGCAGTTGCTGTATCGAACGACAGATAACGCGGGCCGGCCCATGACGACCGTGACGACGGTGCTGCGCCCGCGAACGGGGCAGGTCAAGGGCTTGATCACCTATCAGGCTGCCGAGGATGCCTCAGCCCCGCAGTGCGCTCCCTCGTACGCGCTCCGGCAGGGAGCGGTCCCGCTGGACCACAAGTACGACGCCTCCTTGGATTTCTTGCAGATCGACCAGATGTTGTCGTCCGGTCACGCGATTTCCGTACCCGACTGGGAGGGGGCGAACGGGGCGATGATCGTCCCGAAGCAGCCGGGTTACACTGCGCTCGACGGCGTGCGCGCGGCCGAGGCATTCAGCCCGCTCGGCCTGTCCGGGACCGATCCTCCGGTTGCTGCGGCGGGCTATTCCGGCGGGTCGTTGGCCAGCGGTTGGATCTCGCAACTGCAGCCGACCTACGCTCCCGAAGTACGACTGGTCGGTGTTGCCCGGGGCGGTGGGGCGGGTGGGCCGTCAGAGCCTGTCGGCCCTTATCTGCAGTCGCTCGACGGCGGTCCGTTCTCCGGTTTCCTGCTGTCGCTCCTGCCGGGAATGATGCGCGCCGATCCACGTCTGGCGGCAGCTTTCGACACGTATCTGACGCCCGCCGGGAAAGCGTTGATGGCCGCGGGTGACAACGAATGCTCGGTGCCGCTCGTGGAGAAGTACCCGTTCCTGCACATGGACGACTACCTGACGATCCCCTTCTCGCAAGTGTTCGAGCAGGTACAGGCGTTCTTCGACGAGACGGACTACGGCATCACGGCGCCGACCGTACCGACATTCCTCTATCACGCCGTGAACGACGAGATCGTCCACATCGCATGGGTCGACCAGGCGGTGGCGAATTGGTGCGCATCAGGGGCGCCGATCACCTATACGCGGGACCAGATGAGCGAGCACGCCAGTCTCGAAGTCGCTGCGACTGCTGCGGCCCTGCGGTGGATCGATGACCGTCTGGCGGGGCAGCCCGCGCCGGACGACTGCTCGATACGCAAGGTGCCGTCGATGGCGCTCGGCGGCGCGTAGCGCGCGACGCTCCTGCCGATCTACTTTGTGCTGCGCGGCTGACCGGTTGCCTGGCGCCATACGCCGGGCTCGCCGATCGCGCGACCAGACACCCCCTTCGATCACGGAGTGCCCTCAACTCGGCTAGTTAGATTTCCGCACCCGCGCCGAGGCCTCGTTGCGGATCGTCACCTGGATCACCAGCTTCTACAACCCGGACCCGCCGCCACAGCCTGTGCGGTGGAATGTCACCGATCAACTACGAAACCCACATGGCCGCCGTCCGAGCGGCCTCCGGAGCGGCCCTGTCACGAGACCAGGCCGCATAAAGGAGCCTCCACACTTCGAGGGGATTGCCAATCAGATGTTCTTGCATCTGTACTTGCATTGCCTCGGTCGCCATTCTGTTGGCCTTGATGCCCGCGTTCGTCGCGTCGCGGAAAAAGCTCGTCGTAGAACCGGGTACGCACCTTGGCCTCGATCCACATCTGCTCCACCATCTCGTCGGGGGCCGCTTCACCGGTCGCCAGCCGGGTGAGGAGGTCGATGCCGACCGCCCGGACGAGTGGTTCGGCGAACGGCTCGTCGATGAGCGCATCATCGGCGCGGGTCGCGATCGCTCGGGCCGCCTCGGCCTTCGGCGGTAGAGCCGACGCTGGATGCCAAGTTCCAACTGTCTCGGTCGTACCTGTTCGCAGTCGTGCTTTGCCCATCCTTGTCCTGGCGCGGTGTGTATTCGGTAAGTGGCATAACGCTTTTCAAGCTTCAGGTCGATGTGTCGGGTTGTGAGAGGTATCTGGCCCGAACGTGGCTTTCATTTGCCGAAGCTCCTCGACCCGAAACCGAGCCGAGGTGCCGACGAACCCGATTAGTTCCTTCACCGACCTCGCATCGCCCGTGGGCGGCAGAGTATGTGTGGCCACCGACAACTGACGCACGCGAGAAGGTCAACGGGCCGAGATCACCCCAAGCCCAGCGGTCAGGGCAGCATCATGTGGATGGTGAGGCCCGTCAACTCATGCGGGCGTGCGTTGTACCAATTCCTGGATGAAGGCGGTGACATCCACGGGCTTTTCTTCTGCCATGAAGTGTCCGGCATCGATCGGCCTGTAGATGGCGGCCGGGGCCCATTGCTGCCACAGGGCAGATGCGTCGAATCCGAGGCGAGCCCCCCAGTCCTGGGAGATCACGGCCACGGGCATGGCCAACTGGGTGCCTGCTTTTCGGTCGGCTCGGTCCATCTCGAGGTCGATACCGGCGGTGGCCCGGTAGTCGGCGACGATGGACGGTACAGCGCGCGTGGAACTGTCGATGTAGTGCTGGCGTACGTGTGGTGGGAATGTGGTTCCGCTGGGGTCCCAGGCGTCGAGGAACGAGCTGAAGAAGTCTTCGGCGACAGCTCCGATCATCCGCTCGGGCAAGCCTTTTGGTTGCGCCATCAGGTACAGGTGCCAGGCGACCGCTGCATCGACGCCGTGCAGCACGTCCCAGGTATCCATGGTCGGCAGGACATCCAGGATCCCCAGGTGGGTGATCTTCTCCGGGTGGTCGAGCGCGGCCCGGACCCCGACCAGAGCGCCGCGGTCATGGCCGATCAGGCTGAACTGTTCGTATCCGATTTCGCGTGCGATGGTGACGATGTCGTGCGCCATGGTCCGCTTCGAGTAGGTGTCCGGACTCGTTTCCTCGGGTTTGTCGCTCGCGCCATAGCCACGCAGGTCGGGCACGATAACCGTGTACCGCTCGGCGAGTTCACGGGCGACGTGCCGCCACATGAGGTGAGTTTGCGGGAAGCCGTGCAACAAGACGATAGGGTGGCCGTCACCGCCGAGGGCGACATTCAGATGGACGCCGCCTTCCCCGGGGAGCTGTCGGTATTCGAAGCCGTCGATCGTTGTACCCGTCATGGGCGCGCACCTTTCGTTGGTTGGGTTGAGAAGTGGTCGTCAGGAGAAGATGGCCGGCAGCGGCGGTTCGGGTCTTACGCTTGCTCGCAGAGCGGGAATCAGGATGGTGTCGACCAGGTGCGCCAGGTATTCAGGTCCTGCCGGAAGCCCGTTGAGCCTGCGCAGAAGCAGCACTGACCCGGCGATTTCCTCGTAGGGGAACGGTTGTGCGCCCGCTGGTAGCTCTCCGCGGCCGATGGCCGCAGACATCACCGATGCCGGCAGCTTGGCCCCGGTCGGCCCGGTCACTTCTTCGATATGGCGGCACAAGTCGGGGTCTTCCAGGCCCGCTTGGAGCAGCATCAAGCTCATTGTCGCGTCGGCCGAGCGCATAGTGGTGTCGAGCCGTTCGCACAAAGCCATCAAGTCTCCCCGCAGGGAGCCGGTATCCACCGCGTCGGCGGAGTTGCCGGACGCGGGGCCGGCCTTGACCGCGGCGACCACCATGTCACGCTTGGTCTCCCAGCGCCTGTACAGCGTCGCCTTCGACGCCCGGGCATGACGCGCGACCGCCTCGAACGTCAACGCGTCATAACCGACCTCGCCAAGCAGTTCCAACACGCACGCGAGAATCTCGACCTCGCGCAGTCGATCCCGGGGACGTCCGGTACGCACCCCAGTGGCCGGGTCCACAGAACGCTCATTACGAAACGACACGTTCCGTACCGTAACAGAGCGCAGACTCGAGATCCATCGGTCGATGGTCATGTCAAAAAGGACGCGTGGTTACCTATCCGCTGAGCGCGAGCCGGGAGCTCATGTTCATCTTGACCTCGCCGTAGGGCAGTACATGAGGCCAGAGCAGTCGGCTCAGGCCCCGTTCGTCCTCGGCGGTGAGTACGCCGCACGACGCACTCACCGCGGCCGGCGTTCCTGGGATTGCCTTAGCTCGACGTTGAGCTGAACCCCCCGTCCGGCGGCGGAACCGGCAGCGCGAGTTCGGTTCCGGTGATCGGCGGTCTCTCGAGCAGCCTTACGCCGCATTAGGTCCTGGCTTCCAATGAGCCGAATCGACCCGACGCCGGCGGATCTGGCTTCGGCCGCGCAGGCGAGCCGGCCCGACGGGGTTGGTTATCCGACGGTCGATCGAGCTCGTTACGTGATTGCGGGCCCCCAGAATTCGCGGCAGTCCTGCGAGAGGGACTCCTCCTAGAGTTCTACGCAGCGCAATCCGAAGGAGACGACGATGAAATCGGTTCTGCGAAGTCAACTCCCACAACTACTGGTCAGCTGTCTTATCGCTGGCGTGCTCGCCGTCGGCGCCGCGCAGGCCGCAGCTGTCGCTGTCGACCCTGCGCAGTCCAGCGCGGCCGTCATCGCCACCGGCGACGATTCCGGTTCAGCGGCAACCGGGTCGGTCAGTTCATCGGAACTCGCGATACTGCGAGTGCTTCTGCTGTGCCCCCTGGGCCTCATGTCGGGTCAATCCTGCAATCTGATGCCGTGACTCTGCCGAACGACGAGCCGACCTTCTCAGCGCAACAACACATTTGGTGAGAACATCCAGAGCAAGGAGTGCGATTTGAAGTATCAAAGCCTGACGCGTCTGGGCTCGTGCGCCGCCGGCATAGCGGTCTTGGCCGCGACCACGGTGTCGATGGCCTCGACGGCCGCCGCCGACGACTGGATCCAGGTTTCGGGTACGGTCCGCTGCGTCAACCAGACGTACACACTCACCGTACCGGCATCGAGGATTCAGACCGGTATCTCGTCCTATTACTTCCTTGACGGCAAGAACTTGAACACCGCAGCCATGATCGGCAGCGAGCAGCCCATCCAGCACGGCCAGGATGCCACGGCTTCCTGGACCCCCACCACCAGCGGCACCCACACCCTGTGGTGGCGAGGCATTCAGGCCGGCGGCGGGGGCATCATCGGTCCTCAGGAAATCACTGTGGTCGACCAGGCGCCCGCTGGGCAGAACTGCAATCCGGCCACCGGTGGCGGCACGGGCAGCGCCGATTCCCTGCCGATCATCGGACCGCTGCTGAGCCAGCTGGGTCTCTGAACCGAACGGGCACAGTCGAGCGGCATCGGTTCAGATCAGCCCACGACCAGGCCCGTCGCTGAGGGAGCACCGAACGCATTTCGATGATGTCGTCGTCGATGAGCGCGGTTTCGAAGGATGCCGGACGGTCCGGCGTCGCCCCAACTGAGGCGCGATCAGTACCGTCGCCAGGGCCGAACGCTCATTCCTGCGGGGCCGAACATTCACCGGCCCAAGCGATTTCAACACAGCTCGGCGAGTGGTTGGAGTTGGTGAATGCCCGGCCGCGCCGGGCGTTGGGCTGCGCACGACTGACCGGATCACCATGCGGCGACTCGACGTCGCCGAATCCCGCCTGTCGCAGGACGGCCTGCCGACGGCCGGGGCGGGGCGCGCACCGGAGATCACGGCATGCGCCTCCGCCCACGTTCCGTATGTCGCCGACGCGGGGTTGCGGGTGCGTGGGATCGCTCCGCCCGGAGTCCAATCGGCCGCCGGTTCGGGCTGTTAACCACCAGTGACCTGGACTGGGTCGTGTCGGTCGACTCGACGATCGTGCGGGCCCACCAGCACGCCGCCGGTGCGGGCACCGACTCGGTGTCGGGGCTATGAACCCGCCGACCACGCGATCGGTCGTTCCCGCGGCCGGCTGACGACCAAGATCCACCTGGCCACCGACGGCGCCGGTCGAGGTTTGGCGGTGCTGATCACGCCCGGTCAAACCAACGATTCACCATTGTTGGCACCGTTGTTGCAGGAGGTGGCGGTGCCGCGCCTGGAGGGTGGGCCGCCGCGACGCAACCCGGATGTGGTGATCGCCGACCGCGCCTACTCCGCCGCGTCGAACCGGACCCTGTTGCGCAGCAAACGAATCCAGGCCGTGATTCCCGAACGCTCCGATCAGGTCGCCAACCGTAAGCGCAAAGGCCGCGCGGGTGGCCGGGCGCCGGGCTTCGACGCGCAGCTCTACAAGCGGCGCAATGTCATCGAAGGGGCCTTCAACAAGGCCGAGCACTGGCGGGCGGTCGCCACGCGCTACGACAAGCTCGCGACCACCTACCGTGCCGGATTCGTCCTGGCCCTGGTCGTCGAGTGGCTCAAATCATTGGGAGACGCAACCTAGTGGGTGAATGTGCCGCCGGTGGCCGGGGTGCGGCCGTGTTTCATGACCAGTGCGATCACGAGGGCGCAGACGGCCGCTGCGGCGCCGAACCAGAAGCCGAGTTCGTATCCTCTGTCGGCGAAGACATTCGGAACTGTGCTATCCTGCGGTGGCCGTCCGGCGATGCTGACGCTGGCGGAGATGGGGTTGGCGCTGACGGAGGCTGTGATGACTGCAGTTCCGATCGCAGTGCTCAGGCTCTGGGTTGCGCCGAGCATGCCGCCGCTGATGCCCTGCTGTTCCGGGGGTACCGCCTCCACCATGAGGATAGGCATGCAGGCGTAGTAGAGACCCAGAGCGGCACCGAATCCCAAGCTGGAGAGAGCGAAAACCGGCCAGGTGTGCGGCAATACGGCCAACGCGACCGTGGTGAGGGCGAAGAGCGTCAGTGCCGCCAGGAGCGGCAGGCGAGCGCCTACCCGTCGGGCCAGGAGTCCGGCGACGATTCCGAACAGCATCGCCACCAGCCCTTGACCCAACCCGATTCGTAGCGCGAACTGCATGAGTGAAAGGCCGTCGCCATAGTGGTAGCCCGGGGTGAGGACTACATGTACCAGTTCAGGTGGGAGGAGCCGTCCAGTCGATTGGGCGACTCGGTCCAGGGTGCGCGACACGATCGTCGTCTCGAGCTCGGATTGCGGAGGAGTCTGCACCATGTAGGCGACCGCGTAACTGTGCACGCCGACCAGGCAGGCGGCGAACACCGCCGTGAGCAACACCAGGCTGACCCGCGGCGAGAACAACAAGCGCATGTCCATCAGCGGTGTGCGCGTGCGCAATTCCACGGCCACGAAGAGCGCCAGTGCCGCAAGGCCCCCGATCAGCCACGCGAGGGTGGTGGGCTCGCTCCAGCCCCACTCGTTGCCCTTGGACACATACAGCAGCGCCGAGGCTGTGCCGCCGGACAGCAGCGCCGCTCCGGTGAGATCGACGCCGCCGCGCGCCCGTAGCTTCGACTCGGGGACCACGAACGCCACCAGTGGCGTCATGACGGCCACGAATGCGAACAGCACCCAGAACATCGCCCGCCAGCTGTGCTGATCTACCAAGTACCCGGCCAGGACCGGCGCCACGGCGGCGGAGAATCCCAGACCGGTGGCCGAGATACCGAGCCCGATCGGAACGTACTTGTGCGGCAAGAGATCCCGGATCAATCCGTAGGCGACGATCGCCATTCCGGCGGCCGTGGCCTGCAGGCACCGGCCGGCCAGGAATACTGCCCAGCTGTCGGTGGTCGCGGACAGTAGACAGCCGGCGGCGAACACCACACCGGCGATGAGGAAGATCCGCTTCTTGCCCCAGATGTCGCTGAGTTTGCCGATGACGGGCGACGCCGAAGCCCCGATCAAGCCGAACACGATCAGCGACCAGGTGATGTTGGGCCCCGCCTGCGGAAACGACGGTGCGATCTTCTGCAGGGCGGCCGACACCATGGTGAACTGGATGGGCGCGACCTCGGTGTAGAGGACGATGATCGCCAGCACCGCGGCGATCCGCAGCCGTGACGACTCGTCGAGCCGGCCGGTGTCGGAGCCGGGTACGTCGGCGGCGCCGACGGTGGAAGTTGTTGACATTGCACCTTCTTCGTCAGGGGCGTTGGAGCCTCCGCCAGGGTGCATGCGAATTCCGCCGCTTCAGCTCTGGTTTCGGTGAGTGGAACGGTCGGGTGGCGTCACTGGCTTCCGGCTCGGACTGCGGCTCGCTCGGATGCCACTCACCGACATCGAGGTGGGACTCCTGCCCCCAGCCCGCTAACTTGCGTTCGGTCGCAGTGACCGCTCTCACATTCCATTGGCTGAATGAATGATTTGGCTTCAGAGGAACACCATGAATTCACGCAGGACGACGTCCGCTCTCGCCGCCTTCACCTCCGCCGCCGTCATCGGCGGCCTGGCGACCTCCGTCAGTGCCTCGGCGACGCCCCCGGCCGCCGCTCCGACACCGGCGGTATCGTATTCGGCGCAGCCGACCGGAGATTCGGTCACCACCACCCTCGATGGCGGGACCTTTGCGCTGTCGCCTGAGGGGACCTCGGTGCTCATCCGAGACGTTGCCGGGCAGATCCTGGACGCGCTGCCATCGGCGTTGCGGTGGGACGGGCGGCAGATCGGGATCGATCAGCGGATCTCCGCCGACGGCCGGTCGCTGGTCTCCACGCCGGACTGGGATGCGCTGCGTCATCAGGACATTCGGCCCGTCGCGGCCCCGCTCGAGAATCAGCTCGCGATGAACGACCTCATCAATTCGGTGAGCATCGGCACCTCGATCGGCAGCTTGATCGGCACCGCGATCGGCGCGGTGATCGGGGTGGGCGTCGGATTCGCGGTCGCGGGGGCGTCTTGCCTGGTCTTGACTCTCGGGTGCGCGCTGGTCGTGCTGCCGGTCGTCACCCTCGTCGGTGGCGTCGGCGGATTGGTCGGGCTGGCGGTCGGTGGCGGCCCCACCACGGCAGCGGCATTGTTCGATTACTTCACGGTGCTGCGGGCCAATCCGGGCGAGAGCAAGTACGCGCCGTACCTTCCCAACCGCTCCCAACCCGCCCCGAGCGCACCCGAGGAGACCCGATGACCGCCCGGCACAACGGAATCGCTTCGCTCAGCGTGGCGGGCCTCGCCGCCCTGATGGGTGCCGGTGGCGTGGTCGCGGCAGGGCCCGGGCGCGCCGACGCCGGTCCGCCGGTCCACTACACGGTCAGCGCCGCCGGCGATTCTGTCCGGGCCTTCCTGGACGGCGGCGCCTTTGCCGTGGCCGCCGACGGGGAGTCGATCGAGGTGCGCGACAACGCGGGACTGGCGATCGACGCGATCCCGCTGACGGTGTTTCTCGGCGAGGAGCGCGTGCCCGTGACCCAGCACATCGACAGCGAAAACCGAACGCTCACATTGACTCCCGACGCCAGTGGTGTTCCGGCCGCAGCGCTACAGCCGATCGGGTCACCGATCGAGAATCAGCTCGCGCTCACCGATCTGGCCAATAACCTCAGCCGGGGGCCGCTCATCGGCACCGCCATCGGGATGGCGGTGGGCGCGGTGATCGGCGGTGTGCTGGGGCTGAGCACTTGCGCGGTGGTGGGCCCGGCCTGCGTGGCGACAGTACCGGCCGCGGTGTTGGTCTTCTCCGCAGCGGGCGGGCTGGCGGGAACTTTGGTGGGCGGTGTCGCGGGGCTCATCGACGGGGTGCGCAAGTACCTGATCACCCTGCAATCTGCGCCCGGCGAAAGTCCCTACGCGCACAACGGATTGGTCGACCCGGACGGCACCGGGGTCCCCGATGCGATCCTCCGGCTCCCCAGCGGATCCTCCAGTGGGCTGCGCAGCGGATCCTCGGGCGGGTCCTCTCACCGCTGACCGGTTCTCACAGCAGGACGTCGTCATCGAGCAGCGCCAGCACCCGCACGACCAGCGCGTCGGCGGGCGCCGATGACGACGCCTCGGTGCCGTCCGGGTCCAGCCGCGACGACACCCGCCGGGCCGCTTCGACGACTAGCGGGGCGAGCCGTTCGACGGTGGTGGCAGTGCCGGGCGTGCTCACCCCGAGCGCGCCGCAGATGCCGTCGGCGCCGCGGATGACCATTGCGACGCCGTAGATTCCGGGCAGATGCTCACCGCTGTCGAACGCCAGCCCGCGGCGGGCGCGGATTCGGCGCAGCTCCGCGTACAGCACCGGCAGACTTGTGATGGTGGCGGGCGTGCACGGCCGCAGCCGCCCGGCCAGCGTTGTCTCGGCTTCCTCCGGGTCGATACCCGCGAGCAGTGCTTTTCCCAGGGCGGTCGCATGGGCGGGCACGCGGTGCCCCACACCCACGACCGAGGCCGCCGGGAGGCGGGTGATCCGGTCGAGGAACACGACCTCATCGAAGTCGAGAACGCCGAGATACGCTGTCGCTCCGGTGGATGCGTGCAGTTCCTCGAGCGCCGGAAGAGCCGCGACGCGCAGATCGGCATTGGAGTCGTGGCCGCCGCCCAGCCGCAGGGCGCGTGGCCCCAGACCGTACCCGCCGGGACGCTGGCGCAGCCAGCCCAGCACGGCCAGCTGCTCGAGGATGCGGTAGCAGCTCGACCGCGGCAGTCCGGTGTGCGCGACGACTTCGTCGAGCCGCATGCGCATCGACCGATCGTCGAACAGGTCGAGGATGAGGGTCATGCGTTCGAGCATCGACTGCGGCGGGCCTTCGGTTCTCGGGTTCATACGATCACCATGTCGTCGCCGACGGCGAGTCCGAATGCCCATCGGCCGTAGAGCCTCAGGGCCGGTTCGGGCTGATTGACCAGGTGGGCCGCCGCGGTGCTGACATCCCGCCAGACGCGCTCGATGCTCGCGCCCTCGCGAATGGCTTCCGCCCCCGCTACCCGCCGCAGGGATTCGAGCGCGGCCAGTGCGCGCTCGATGGCCCGTGCCTGGTCACGCCGCGTGCGCAGCCTCAGTTCCGTTGTGAGCACGTTGCCGGCGGCGACCGCGACAGCCGCTTCACACGCGTCCCGTTCCAATTGCAAGATCGACGCGTCGATTTCGGCCAATCCGTGCGCCACTGTCACCTGCACCGCGGGATCGGTGACCGAGCGCGCACCCGCCAGACTGAATGCCGCGCGTTGAGCGATGCGGTCCAAGTACTGCTCGAACGCACCCTGAACCGCACCGATCACCGGCATGCACGCGGCCAGGCTGTAGATGATCGCAAGTGGGTACTGGCCTGGGGGAGGCTCCGAGCCGACCATGTCAGCACCGGCAGGTTGCGACGAGGTGTGGACCAGATGCGCCGGGACGAACACCCGATGTGCCGTTACCCACCTGCTGCCGGTACCGCGCAGGCCGATGGTGTTCCAGTGGTCGCCGAGGGCGAGCTCCGCACGCGGCACGACAGCGGTCGCAAGGCCAACCGGAGCTCCGTCGGGCCCGGTTGTCAACGCCGTCAGCGCGGCCCACGCGCAATGCTCGATCGCGGGCACGTTGGGCCACTGACCTTCCAGTAGGTACCCGCCCACCGTTGAGGTCAGCCGCCCGGCGGGCGCGTGCGAAGCGGTCACCAGTGTATTCGGCGCCGATCCCCACACCTCCTGTCGCGCATGCGGTTCCAGCAAGGCGACATGGCAGGATGCCGCACCCAGCATCGCGGCCACCCAGCCCGTCGACGGGCAGGCCGCCGCCAGGGTGCGCACCGCGTCGAAGAACCCGACCGGGTCCGCGGACCCGTGCTCGGCGGACGAGTACAGCAGTGTGAACAGCCCGGTCTCGACCATCGCCGCGATCACCGCCGGATGCGCCACGCGATCGTGTTCGGCGTGGTTGGCGTGCTCGCGCACCATCGGTGTGAGCGCCGCGATGGTGGCCGATACCGCCTCGCGTCTGTCAGTGACCGCACCCGCCGCCGAGCGCGTCCGAGATCGGGACTCGGTGGCGGCGCCCCACGCGTGGGATGGGTGCGCCACCGGTGTCGTTCCGCTCAACGAAATCGCCTGTCTTCCATCGGTTTCCCGCCCCTACGTTCGGCTGTGTCCCGCGGCGGTGATGCCGCATCCCCCAGAGAGGAGTTCATCGCATGACCCAGGCACAGCCGGTTCCAGAGCACACGACAGCTACCGGTGAGTCGGCATTCATCGGATTCGCGGTGGAACAGATGACCCACCTGTTCTCCCGCGGCCACGGTCCCGCCGGCGAAGCGGAGATCATCCAGGCCGCGCCACGCACCTACTACATTCGGCCCGGGGTGGCCAATATCGCGGTGTTCGAGACCGACGAGGGTCTTCTCATGGTCGATA
This sequence comes from Nocardia sp. NPDC059228, assembly GCF_042754245.1. Lineage (NCBI taxonomy): Bacteria > Bacillati > Actinomycetota > Actinomycetes > Mycobacteriales > Nocardiaceae > Nocardia > Nocardia sp. NPDC059228. Next base: position 19,532 of record NZ_JBHZAL010000051.1, read on the forward strand.
CCGGGCTCGCGGGCGACGGGCCGGAACTGCTTCGGGCAGTGCGGTCGATCTCCGACAAGCCGCTGCACACCATCGTCTACACCCACGGGCACGTCGATCACGCATTCGGCCACTGGGCATTCCTCGAGGCCGGTGAGACACCGCGGATCGTCGCGCACGAGAACCTGATCGGGCACTTCGACCGCTATATGAAGACGCCGGGCCTGAACGCGGTCATCAACAAACAACAGTCCGGCACCGAGGACAAGTCCTGGCCCGCCGAACGCACCGATTTCCTCTGGCCGACCGAGACCTACCGCGACACACTGGAACTCGCCCTGGGCGGGGAACGATTCGTGATCCGGCACGGTAAGGGGGAAACCGACGACTGCTCGTGGGTGTGGGCGCCTGAGCGCGGCGTCATCGCCGCTGGTGATCTCGTCACCGGCTATCTGCCCAACGCGGGCAATCCCCGCAAGGTGCAGCGTTATGCCGAGGAATGGGCCGATGCCGCCGCCGAAATGGCGGCTTTGCAGCCCGAGGTGATCATTCCCGGTCACGGCACCCTGGTTATCGGCGCCGCTGCCATCCAGGACGAATTGCACTCGATCACAGCGTATCTGCGCCACATCGTCGACCACACGCTGGCCGGACTGAACGCGGGCGCCCTGCACGACGAGATCGTCGAGACGCTGCGGATCCCCGACCACCTGGCCTCCCACCCTCGACTCCCGGCCATCTACGACAAGCCGGAATTCATCTGCCGCAACGTGATTCGTCGCTACAGTGGCTGGTGGGACGGCCATTTGGCCAACCTGCTGCCCGCGCCCGAGCGCGACCAGGCCTTCGAATACGCCGCGCTGGCGGGTGGCGCGGACCGGCTTGCTGCACGAGCCCGCGAGCTCTCCGCGTCCAACATCCGGTTGGCCTGCCATCTGGCCGAGACGGCGTTCCACGCCGATCCCGATGACCCCGCCATTCAATCCGCCTACGTCGAGATCTTCGCTCGCCGTGCCGAAATCGAGCCGGCGTTGATGGCCAAGGTGATCTTCAGCGAGGTGCACCTGCGGGTCGAGGCACGCCGGCACTAGCCCGGCGCCGAGAGCGCGCCCGTGGGGGCCCCCCCCCCCGCCGGGGGGGGGGGCCGGGCGGGGGGGGGGGGAGAATTGTGTTGGGTATGGTTGGGATAC
>NZ_JBHZAL010000051.1:20710-35909 GCF_042754245.1 Nocardia sp. NPDC059228
CCCGAATTCCCGTCACCCCGGGCAATGTCCCCCCGGCGATCCCGCTGCGCCCCACCCCCCCCCCCCCCGCACGCGACCCCAACCCCCGGCCGGGCCCCCCGCGCGCCCGCCCCCCCACCCCCCCGGCGGGGGGTGGCGGCACGGGCGTGTGTTCGGAATATCTTGCGTCGTCATGGCTGTCACTCGTTCGTGTGCTGCGATCGCGATCGCTGGATCTGCAACCAGGACACTGCCGCCAGCGCGACCGCGGCAGGCTTGCCCAGCACCATCACCGCCAAGCTCAGAGCGGCGACGTTGTTCGCCAGATAGAGCGGTACGAGCACCAGTACGTGCACGATCCAGTTCGCGAACCACATGCCGGTTATGCGCCGATGCAGCCGCAGTCGCTCCGCGGTCATCTCTCCGGCCGGTTCGAAGCCCGCCTTGAGGCAGATCCACCAGCTGGTGGGCCGGCGGCTGAGCAGACTGGTCCCGAAGACGAGGGCGAGCGCAATACAGCGGATTACGGTGGTCAGGAAGAAGTCTCGGCCCTCACCGGTGAACTGGACGATCAGCGAGTGGATGAATACTGCGATCACCGACGCGGTGACGACCTTGACCGAGTCGCCCCGCACCAGGCGTACGAGGGCCAGTCCGGCCGCCGCGATGATCGCGGCGGCGATCCCGGCGTCCGCACCGGCGAGCTGATATCCGAGGAGAAACGCCACCGCTGGGGCGAAGGCGTCGAGGCTGCGTTGGAATCCGTTGAGCTGCTTGAATTGCGCAAGGATTTGCGTTGCGGCCGAGTTCGTTCGACCGGACTGGTCGATATCGGGTCTTCCGGTCGATGACGGCTCATCGGTGCGGGCGGGGCTCATCGGTGCGGGCGGGTTCCGGCGATGGACGCGCGTTCCATCACCCGGATGGCGGGCCAGTAGTCGCTGGAGGCGTAGTGCTGGACCGCGCGGTTGTCCCAGAACGCCACGGTGTGCGGCTCCCAGCGCAGCCGGACTTGGTGCTCGGGGTAGTCGGCCTGGCGACACAGCCGGTCGAGCAGTGCGGCCCCTTCCTCGCGGTCCATGCCGTCGATCTGCTCGACGAAGATCCGGTTGACGTACAGGTGACGCTTGCCGGTTTCGGGGTGCGAAGCGACGATCGGGTGTGCGACCTGTGGATGTACGGCGCGCATGGCGTCGCGCTTGTCCTCTGGCAACGAGTGTCCGAACGCCCGGCTGAAGTCATGGATGGCATCGCGCCCGTCGACGAGGGTGCGGGTCTCCTCGTCGAGCGAGTCGTAGGCGGCGTGCATATCGGAGAACAGGGTGTCGCCGCCGAGGGCGGGAACTTCGAGGGCGTGCAGGATGGCGCCCGCCGATGGCTGCTCACGCCAGGTGACGTCGTGGTGCCAGCTGTTCTCGAATCCGCTGACCTGGGCACTCTTCTGGAAGCGGACCAGTTCGGGGTGATCTGTGTTGGATGGGATGAAGGGGTGGATCTCGAGCTCGCCGAAGCGCCTCGCGAATTGCACGTGCTGGGTGGAGGTCATGGGCTGCTCGCGGAAGAAGAGCACCTTGTAGTCGCGCAGCGCCTGCGCCAGCTCGGCGACTACTTCGTCGGGGAGGTCGGTGGTGAGATCGACCCCCGAAATCTCCGCGCCCAGTGTGGATCCCACCTGTACGGCGTCGAAATTCTGCCACCGGAGCCCGGCCAGCCGGTCCCCTTCAGCGGCGAGATGGGTGAACGGGCCGGAGATCAAGGGCGAGCCCGGCATCCGCACCGGGCGGACGTCGAGCGCGGCGGCGGGTTCCTTGTCGGCAACCACGATGGTTTCGGTCATGAGGGACTCCTCCTGGGTGAACTGCGTGAACCCGGACTGTAGTCGCTCGACTACACCTGGGGTCGCTAGTGTAGTCATGTGACTACAAAAGCGGCAAGCAAGTCCGCGATCGAGGCGGGCCCGGTCGGACGTGACGAGGTGATTGCGGCGGTGTTGACCAGCGCTGCCGACCTGTTCGCCGAGCGTGGCCCAGCGGCTACGAGCATCCGCGACATCGCCGAGCGCGCGGTGGTCAACCACGGTCTGGTCTTCCGGCACTTCGGCGGCAAGGACAAGCTGGTGGCCGCGGTGCTGAACCACCTGGGGTCCGAATTGATGTTGCTCGATGCCGACCAGCCGCTGACCGCGGCGGACCCGCGCTGGCAGCGTCACTGGATCGTGTTGGCGCGCTGCATACTCGACGGCTTCGACGTCGGCGCGCTGCAGCAGCAATTCCCTGTCATGTCGCTGCTGCTCGACCAGGCACGACAGCATCATCCCGATGAGCGATCGGCTGCGCTGGCGGTCGCGAACGTCGCCGCGCTCGAACTCGGTTGGCGGTTGTTCGGATCGTTCCTGCGCGCGTCCACCGGCTGGGGCGACGTATCCGAGGCGGAACTGCAACCGTTCATCGACAGCGATGCGGTCCGGATGCTGCGCGGCGAGCGCGAATGACCGACCCTGATCGGCAGCCCTCGGCCGTGCTGAGGCGACTGACCTTCCTGGCCGCGGCAGCTGTCGCCGCGACCACGGCGTCGATCTCCGGGCTTCTCCGCGTCACATGACGCGACATTTGCGCTGTTTCGAATTCGCTGGCGTGGGAGCGGCAGACGCCTCTGCCCCTCCGGGCGGATGGCGAAGCCCCTCCATGTCGAAGATCACCCGGATCGATCGAGTGTCACCCGACGGCAAGCATCACTCGTCCACAATCTCCGAGAGGGCTCCCACGCATGAGGATCAGCAGCCGAAGTATTCCCCAGCGTCACCACGATGGACTGCCCCGGAAGGCGCGACTCGCAGGCAATTCATCACCGGGGCCACGGCATTGTTAGCGACAGGGCTCCTGTCAGCCGGGTGCTCTTCCGAATCAGCCCCGGGGCGCCAGCCGGACGCTTCCGGAGTGGTTCCGAAGAATCCATGGTTGACCAACTCCGAGTATCCGATCACTCACTTCGATTCCGCAGCAACGGATTCCACCCCTGCAGCCGGGCCAGTCGCCTCCCAGCCGCCGTCGTTCTCGGCATTCGAGAGGTGGGATCCGGTCCAGACGAGCTCGAGCATTCTGCGGGACGTGACGGCATAGATGCCCGTCTCGTCTGTGACGACGTTGTTCTCGAGCGCCTCCTCCGAGAACGGGGTACGGGAGGAAGTCGATGGGCTCGAATGCGTCTCCGGTCGCCAGTATCTTCTGAATGCCGTACATGGTCGGCGCGTACACGACGCGGTCGCGGCCCCCCGGTCAGCAAGCAGTTGACGAGTTCGGCTGTGAAGGTCGTCTCCAGCACCTATTGCTCCAACCCGACCATCAAATACAGCGGCCATGTTCACGTTCGGGGCATCGAGGTGATCGCACAGGTTGACCGCGGGCACGACGAACGGCCCGATCGCGGCTGGAGTCAGATCGATCACGCGTTTGCCCAGCGGTGCGAGCCGGGCGTGGTTGTGCTCGTGCGCCTTCGCCGACGTCGCGTCGAAGACGATGTCGATTTCATCGAAGCCGGGCAGGCGCAGTAGTCCTTCGACCCCTTCATGTGTCGTCGGAACATCGAGGGCCGCCGCACGTTTGAGTCCGTCGGAGTGCGGATCGATGCCGACCACGGCGGCGGGTTCGAGGTACCGGGAGCGCCGCAGCAGCTTGACCATCAGGTCGGTGCCGATGTTCCCGGACCCGATTATCGCGACTTTGGTGCGAACAATGCTGTCGCTCAATGGATTACCTTTCATGAGAAGGACGCCGAGACGTGGCCGAGCCCGTGGATGTGCACATCGACGACCGCGCCCGCATGGACGGGCCGCATCGGCCCCAGCGCGCCTGAGAGGATCACTTGTCCGGCCCGCAACGGATCGCCGAAGTCGCGCGCAGTCCGGGCCAGCCACGACAACGCGTGCAGCGGGTCGCCCAGGCAGGCCGCGCCGGTGCCGGTCGACACCACTTCGCCGTCGATCTCCATGCGCATGGCCACCTCGGCCGGTTCCAGCTCGTCGAGGGTGCGGTGCTGCTCACCGAGGACGAACACACCACTGGACGCGTTGTCGGCGACGGTGTCGGCAAACGAGATGTCCCAGCCCGCGATTCGACTGTCGACGATCTCCAGCGCGGCGACCGCCGCGCCGACGGCCCGGCGGCATTGCGCATCGTCGAGCGGCCCGTCGCAGAGATCGGCCCCGAGGAGGAAAGCGATCTCGGCCTCCGCGCGCGGCTGCAACAGTCGTGCCATCGGAATCTCGGCGCGATGACCGAAGGCCATGTCGGAGAACAGGACTCCGAAATCAGGCTGGTCCACGCCGAGTTGCCGCTGTACCGCTTCGGAGGTCGCGCCGATCTTGCGCCCGACCACGGCTGTACCCGTGGCAACCCGGAGGGCGTTGAACTGCTTTTGGATTCGATAGGCGCCGTGCGCGTCGTCCGCGTCGATCAGATCGCGCAACGGCCGGCACGGTCGGCGGGTGGCCGTGGCCTCTGCCAGGCGGCGCGCCGCGCGGGCGACGGTCGCCTCGTCGACACATGACATGACAATCTCCCTTCTGTCGTACTGTGAGGGCGGCGATCAGTCCACCTCGGCCCTCGAGGCCCGCGCAGTAAATCCGGTCCGGTGAGTGGACCGGTCGCAGGAAATGAGGCATTCCATGACTTCCAGCCTGGATCCGCGCTCGGTATTGGGACGGATCGTGCTGATCCTGGACGCGTTCGAGGTCGACGACCATGCGGTCGGGTTGTCGGAGCTGGCCCGGCGCAGCGGGCTGCCAAAGGCCACCGTGCACCGGATATGCCAGGACTTGGTCGCCGCGCGCTTGCTCAACCTCTCTCCGGCGGGCTACAGCCTGGGACGGGGATTGTTCGAACTGGGCCTTCGCGCATCCGTCGAGCGCACGCTGTTGGAGATCGCGGTTCCCTTCATGCAGGACCTGTATGCCCGCACCTGCGAGACCGTCCACCTCGGTGTGCTCGACGGCGACGATGTCGTCTATCTCAGCAAGATCGGCGGCCATCGGCAGGTGGCCGCACCTTCCCGTGTTGGTGGGCGAATGCCGTTGTACTGCACGGCAATTGGACGAGCGCTGCTCGCGCACTGCGATTCGGCGACCGTCGACCGCATTCTGTCGGGCCGTCTGATGCGGCGCACTGCGCGCACGATCGTCGGACCGGGCCTGCTGCGCGCTCAACTGGACCGCGTACTCGAAGGGGGAGTCGCCTTCGAGTACGAGGAATCCTCGGCCGGGGTCGCCTGCATCGCCGCCCCCATCCTCGGTGCGGACGGCCGGCCCCTGGCCGCGATCTCGGTCACCGGTCCCACCTCGCGCTTTCGCCCCGCCGACCATGTCGATCCGGTGCGCGCCGCCGCGATCGGCGTCGAATCCATCCTCGCCCGCCGACCGGTGTCGAACCCTCGCTGAGTCTGCCCGCCCCTTGACTCCTGGCGACAGCCGGTCTTATCGTTCGATCAATCAATTGATCAATCGAATGCCCGGAAGGGGTTGCGCCCATGCCGCAAAGCGTTGCCGATCGCGAGATCACGCGAACGCGTGTCGTCGAGGCCGGAGGAATTCCGACCAAAGTCCTGACCGCGGGATCCGGTCGACCGGTCGTGCTGTTGCACGGATCCGGCCCTGGGGTCTCGGCGGAGGCGAACTGGTCCGGTCTGATCTCGGAGCTCGCCCGGGACTTCCTGGTGATCGCACCCGATATCGCGGGCTTCGGGGGCTCGATCGGGCCCGCGGGCACCGTTTACGGCATCAAGCTTTGGGTGCGGCAGGTGATGGAGTTGCTCGACGCGCTCGAGGTGCCTTCGGCGACATTGCTGGGCAACAGTTTCGGCGGTGGTCTTGCCCTGGCCGCGACGCTCGAGCATCCGGAACGGGTCGACGGGCTCGTACTGCTCGGCACCCCGGTGGGCACCTTCGAGATGACCGAGGGGCTGCGGTCGGGCTGGCATTACGAACCGCACGAGGCCGAAATGCGGCGAATCCTGGAGATATTCGCCTACGACCCGGCCCTCGTCACCGACGACATGGTTCGCCGGCGGTACGAGGCCAGTGCCCGTCCCGGCGCGCAGGACGCCTACCGGCGGCTGATTCCCGAGCCGGGTCCGGCGGGCACACCTATCAAGGGCGTGCCGGAAGAGTCGCTTCGCACCATCACACAGCCGGCGCTCGTACTGCACGGCAGGGAAGACAGCGTCATCCCGGTCGAGCTGGCCTGGCGGGCCGCACACCATATCCCGAATGCCGACCTGAAGATCTTCTCGCGGTGCGGCCACTGGGTGCAATTGGAGCGCCGCAGCGAATTCCTCTGCGAGGTACGCGATTTCCTGGGCCGGCTGTGATGAGCCGATCGGGATTGGACAAGGCGCTCTACGACATCGTCGCTGGCAAACAGGCGCGCGAGGGCTTCGTCTCGGATACGACCGGATTCCTCGACCGATACCGGCTCGACGCGGACGAGCGCGCGGCCGTCGGCCGCATCGACCTGCCGGCGCTGCGGGATCGCGGTGCGAACCCCATGTTGCTGTGGGGGCTGTGGATGACCTTCGGCGATCGCAGCCTGCCCGGCTATCTGGCCGAACTCCAAGGCGGCCATAGCCTCTCGATTCGGAAGGACCCCAAGAATGGCTGAGCTGGTGGGCGGATTCCTGGTGCCGCACGACCCGATGATCCTCACCGATCCGCAGGCGCCGCCGGAAGCGATCCGGGAGCGGATCACCGAGGCGTACGCCGAAGTGGCAAGGCGGGTAGCCGATCTCGCCGCCACCACGCTGATCATTATCGGCACCGACCATTATCTGCTGTTCGGACCCGGCTGCCTGCCGCAGGCGCTGATCGGCAGCGGGGATGTAGACGGGCCGCTGGAGCGTCTGCCCGGCATGCGCAGGCGGCAGCTTCCCGACAACAACGCGTTGGCGCGGCATCTGGTGAGCCACGGGCACCGCACCGGAATCGATTGGGCGGTGGCCGATTCGCTGACCGTCGATCATTCGGTCGCGATCCCGTACTTCCGCATCGGCGGCGACGCGGAACTTCCGGTGATTCCGATCTATCTGGCCTGTGGCGTCGAACCCTTGCTGCCGTTGCGGCGGGCCGAGCAGATCGGGCAGAACCTGAAGGCGGCCGTGGAGAGCTGGGACGGCGACGAGCGGGTGGTCGTCATCGGCAGCGGTGGCATCAGCCACTGGGTCGGCACCGGCGACATGGGCCGGGTGAACGAGCAATTCGATCGCATGGTGCTGGATCTCGTGACCGCCGGAGATGTCGCGGCGCTCGTCTCGCTCAGCGATGACTACATACTCGAGCACGGCGGCAACGGCGGCCTCGAGATCCGCAACTTCGTCGCCGCCATGGCCGCACTCGGCCCGTGCACTGGCAATGTCATCGCCTATGAGGCTGTGCCGGAATGGATTACCGGGCTCGGCTTCGCCGAACTCGTCCCGAGCCGGGCCGCGGAAGGGATCCCCTCATGACCACCGGAACGTCGGCGGTGTGCGACCTCGGGCCGGTCGGTCTGCTCGAAGGCCGGGAGATGGTGCGCGTGACGCCGAACGGATGGCCGCCGCTGCTGATCTACCGCGTCGAGGGCGAGATCTACGCGACCGCGGACACCTGTACCCACGCCACCGCCTCACTGTCGGAGGGCGAGCTGGAAGGGCACACGATCGTATGCCCGGTGCACTGGGCCGAATTCGATATCCGCACCGGTCGCGCACTGTGCTTCCCGGCCACCCAGTCCCTGGAGACCTATGTGGTCTCGGTCGATGACGGGCGGATCTGCGTGCGCAGGAAGGGAAGTGACGAACAATGAGAAAATCGGTATCGGCGGCGGTGGATCCGCAGTTGTTGAGCGAGGGCTGGCTGCCGCGCGACATCTTCTGGTCGCAGGAGATCTACCAGCTCGAGCTCGAGCGCATCTTCGCTCGCGCCTGGGTGTTCATCGCCCACGAAAGTCAACTCCCGCAGGCCGGCTCATACCTCACCACCCGCATCGGTGAGGACGAGGTGATCGTCGTCCGCAACCGCGACGGTCGGGTGGGGGCGTTCCTGAACAGCTGCCCGCACCGCGGCAACCGCGTGTGTTCGGCCGAGGTCGGCGTCGCGCGCGGATTCGTCTGCAACTATCACGGCTGGTCGTTCGGCCTGGACGGGTCGCTGCGCGGCATGCACGAATCCGGTTCCTACGACCGCGAACCCGGCTTCGATCGGTCCCGGCTCGGATTGACCCCGGTGGCCCAGATCGACAGCTACAAGGGCCTGCTGTTCGCGACCTTCGACCCGAGCGCGCCGCCGCTCACCGAATTCCTTGGCGATTTCACCTTCTATCTGGATGTCATGCTCGACAACGACCCGGACGGAACCGAATTCGCCGGCGGCTGCATCTCCTCGATCCTGGGCTGCAATTGGAAGACCGCCGCGGAGAACTTCGCCGGCGACGCGTTGCATGCCGGATGGACCCACGCATCCGGAGCTGAGGCAATGCTCGGTGGGCCGGTCGCGACCCTTGGCGACGAGGACAACGAGAGCTATCACGTCAATATCAACGGCCACTGCTGGGAATTCAACCTCGACGGCGTCGGTAACGCGGCCACGCTCGGCGACAAGAACATCGTGAAGTACCTGCGCGAGCAGCGAGCCGCGTTCGAGGCCCGGCTCGGCGCGACCCGGGCGAAGATGGTGGGGTCGGTCAGCTCGGCCAACGTCTTCCCCAACTTCTCGTTCCTGCCCGGCCAGAACACCTTCCGCACCTGGCAGCCGCTGGGCCCGCACCAGACCGAGCTGCGCACCTGGGTGCTGGTGAACCGCAACGCCCCGCAAGAGGTCAAGGACGCCTGGCGCAAGGGCGCGATGCTGACCTTCTCGCCCTCCGGGGTCTTCGAAATGGACGACGGCGAGAACTGGGAAGGCTCGACGCACAGCAACAGGGGATTCGTGACCCGGCAGCAGCCCCTGCACTACGGACTCGGCCTGGAAAGCCGAATCGATCACCCCGAACTGCCCGGCAATGTCTACCGCGGGCAGATCAACGACGCCAATCAACGAGCGTTCTACCGCCAGTGGTCGAAGATGATGAACTCGACCGACTGGGACGAAATCCTGGATCGGGAGGGCTCGCGATGACACCGATCACCGACCCGCAACCGGCCGAAACCGTGGACACGGCCGTGTATCTCGAGGTCATGGCCTTCGCGGCGCGTGAGGCGCGACTGCTCGACGAGGAACGCTATCCCGAGTGGCTGGCACTGTTCACCGAGGACGCGACCTACTGGGTGCCCGGCATCGAGAATCGCGGCCGCCACGACCGTTCCGGCACCTACGCCCGGCACCGCATGGCGTATTTCGACGACACTATCGCCGATCTGCGGCACCGGGTGGACCGCTTCACAGCGCCGACGGCATGGGCCGAGGATCCGGCGACCCGGCATCTGCATGTCATCTCCAATATCGAAGTCGAATTATGCGATACCCCTGGGGAATTGTCCGTGCGCTCGGTCTTCGTGAACTACCGCGGTCAGGGCAGCACCGACTCGGCGGTGCTCTACGGCAGGCGGCTCGACCGTCTGCGACGGGTGGACGGGCGGCTGCGCATCGCGGCGCGCAAGGTCGTGCTGAGCCACGCGACGCTACCCGCCAAGAACATCAACACCTTCTTCTGATGGGACATTTCTGATGGGCCGACTGGAAGGGCGGGTCGCCCTCATCACCGGCGGCGGTGACGGCATCGGGCGCGCCGTGGTCGAACGGTACGTGCGCGAGAACGCGAAAGTTGTTGTGCTGGAACGTGATAAGGAACTCGCGAAAGCGATCGAGGACGCCTGCTCCGGACAGGTCGCCGCCGTCGTCGGCGATGTCCGCGATCCCGCCACGCACCTCGCGGCCACCGAACGCGCGCTCGACACGTTCGGACGGCTGGATATCTACGTCGGAAACGTTGGAGTGTACGACTACGGCGCGAAGCTCGACGAGCTGGAACTCACACAGCTGCCCGGCAATTTTCACGAACTCTTCGCCACCAACGTGCTCGGCTATCTGCTCGGCGTCCGGGCGGCGAGCTCCGCACTGCGTCGCGGCCGAGGCTCGATCATCCTCACCAGTTCCTCGAGCGGAACCTACGCCGGTGGCGGCGGCGCACTGTATGTGGCATCCAAGCACGCGGTGGTCGGGCTGGTCCGGCAGCTCGCTTACGAATTCGCGCCCGACGTGCGAGTCAACGGCATCGCGCCCGGGGCCACCCGAACGGGATTGACCGGCGTGACCGGTCTGGGTGGCGACCGCCACCTGCGCGAGGAGACCCGGCTGCTCGACAGCATCGCCAGGACGATCCCGCTCGGATTCGTCAGTGAGCCCGAACACCACACCGGTCTCTACGTCGCGCTGGCCTGTCCGGCCGACACCGGCTTCGTCACCGGTGCGGTCTTTCCCAGCGACGGCGGGTTGGAAGTGCGCGGGCGGCGGGCCGCAGGCTCAACCAGCGAGGCGAAGCCGTGACGCGGCCGGACAGCGTGGTCGTGGTGGGCGGCGGTCTGGCCGGGCATACCGCGGCAGTGACATTGCGCTCGTACGGCTTCCAAGGTCGGCTCACGGTGATCACACAGGAGTCGAGCGACCCCTACGATCGTCCGCCGCTGTCGAAGCAACTGTTGGCGCGACAGCCGATTCAGCCCACACTGAGCCCCCACCTCGCCGATCTCGAGATCGAACTGCGCACCGCAACCGTCGCGGTCGGCATCCGTCCGCGTGAAATCCTCACCACAGCAGGAGGATTCCCGTTCGACGCCGCCGTGCTCGCCCCCGGCCTGCGGGCGCGCCGACTGCCGAGCGGGGACGGCGCGCCAGTGGCTCGGGTCCTGCGCAGCCTCGAGGACGCCGTTGGGCTGCGTACCGAATTCACCGCAGGCCGCAGGGTGCTGATCGTCGGCGCGGGCTTGATCGGGGCCGAGGTGGCCACGGCTGCCGCGGCCGCCGGCTGCCGGGTCTCGGTCATCGGCCCCGACTTCGGCCCGGCTCTGGCCGCCGTGCCCGATTCGGTGCTCGACGAGATCCGAGGGTGGTACGACGACTGCGGCATCCGGCTCACGACCGGGCTCCAGGTCGTCGAAACCAGCCCCACCGGAGTGCTACTCAGCGATTCCAGCCGTCGCGCCGCCGACCTGGTGGTCGCGGCGATCGGCGGGACGCCGGCGACAACGTGGCTGGACGGTTCACCTATCGGCCTGGATCCGGCAGGTTTCATCACCGCCGACGACCACTTGCGTACCGGCTTGCCCGGCGTCTACGCGGCCGGCGATGCGATCGCCTGGCCCTCGGCCCGATACGGATGCGCGATGCATCTCGAACATTGGCAGCACGCGGCCGACTCCGCGCAGATCGCGGCCCGGAACATCCTTGGTGCCGACGAATCCTACGATCCGCTGCCCTACTTCTGGTCACACCAGCTCGGCCACAGCCTGCACTACATCGGCCGTCACGGCCGGGCGGACACGGCCGAGATCCGCACGGACACCCGCTCCGGACGGGCGGTGACCTGGACTCGCGGCGGGCGGCCGACGGCCGTGCTGGCCCTCGACGCGCCGCATCTCGTGCGTCGTGCCCGCGCGGCGCTGCAGGCGGCGGATCGACCGGAAATTGGCGTAGTGCAATGACGAATCGGAAGAGGAACATGGAATCCGGCAATCGGCAATTCGCCGACCTCGTGGAATCGCTGCGGATCCCGGTGATGGCAGCCCCGATGTTTCTGGTGTCGGGCACCGAGATGGTCACCGCCGCAGCGCGTTCCGGAGTCATCGGAACATTTCCCGCCGCCAACGCGCGCACCATCGATGATCTGGGCGCCATGCTCGAGGGCATCACTGCCGGAGCCGGTGGGGGCATGTGGGGGGTCAATCTCATCGTGCACCGCACCTATGATCGGCTCGATGCCGAACTGGCCCTGCTGCACCAGGCCGCACCGGCACTGGTGATCACCGCGCTCGGGACTCCCCGGCGTGCCCTCGACGCCGTGCATCGCTGGGGCGGACTGGTTTTCGCCGATATCAGCACACCCGAACAGGCCAGGCGAGCCATTGCCGCAGGTGCTGATGGTCTGGCTGCCGTCTGCTCGGGGGCTGGGGGACATACCGGCAAATACAGCCCCTTTTCGCTGATCGCCGCGATTCGCGAATTCTGGGACGGACCGTTGATCGCAGGCGGGGCGGTGTCCTCCGGCGCGGGCATTCTCGCCATGCGCGTCCTGGGCGCCGACATCGTCACTATCGGCACCCGGCTGCTCGCGACCACCGAGAGCCGCGCGGCCCACGGCCACCGGCGGATGGTGATCGACGCGACGATCGCGGACATCACCACCTCCGACAGCGTGACCGGGGTCGCCGCGAACTGGCTCACCGCGAGTCTCGACCGGCATCGGTCGTTGTCCGGCGGCATGGCCGGCATCGACTTCTCCGGTGCGATCGCCGATTCCAAGGCGTGGCGGGATGTGTGGTCGGCCGGGGAAGGCGTCGGCGCGGTCCGCGGTCCGGAATCGGTAGCCGAGGTCATCTGCGTGCTCAGCGCCGAATACGACGCGGCACTGGCAGAGATCAAAGCGGATACGGTTCCCCGATTCGCGCATCCCGTCGCGAGCATTCTCGATTGATCCCGCTGCAAGAACTCGACAGATCTGTCTTCGCTTTACTGGAGGTTGTGGTGGCCGCTGTGACTACCGAGCAGATGACGGCCCGCCCGGAACGCGCGCCGTCCCCGAGCGTGGTCGAATGCCTGCGCCGGGCAATGACCGATGCGCCCGATCGAACCGCGATCGTCTGCGGTGACCGGACACTGACCTACGCCGAACTGGGCCGGTCGGCGGTGGGTTTGGCACACCGCCTGGCCGGATCGGTCGTGGCCGGACGCGCGGTCGCGGTCATCATGCCGAACGGCCCCGAGCTGTCGGCCGCGATCTTCGCCACCTGGCTGGCGGGTGCGCAGGTGGCCCTGATGAACCCCGGCTTCACCGGCCGGGAACTGCGGCTGCTGCTCGAACGATCCGAGGCGACGGTGGTGCTCGCCGCGGCCGAGGCCGCCGATCAGGTTTCCGCCGCGGCAGAGACGCTCGGCATCGAACTCATCGTGGTCGGTGCCCGCGAGCTGGTCCTCGAATCATGGTGCGGCGACGAGACACTCACCATCAGCGACGATCAGCTGCCCCCGCCGGATCGGCTGGCGACCATGATGTTCACCGGCGGCACCACCGGCGTGCCCAAAGGCGTCGATCACACCCACCGCACGTTGATGCTCACCGTCCTGGGCATGGAGGCATGCTGGCCGACCCGACCCGGCGCCGAGGTGTGGCTGAATGTAGCGCCCTCGTTTCATATCTGGGGCTTGCTGATGGGTGTCCTCAACCCGGTCTACGGACAGGCCACCGTGGTGATCTGCCAGCGATTCAAGCCCGATGCGGTGGCCACCGCCCTCCGCGATCACCGAGTCACCGTGTTCGGCGGCGGTCCGGCCGAGATCTACGCCGGTCTGCTCTCGAGCGAGCACACCAATCGCGCGAACCTGTCCGCCGTGCGTGTCTGTCCGGGCGGCGGATCGCGGTTCTCCGACGCCCTGCACGATCGCTGGCTGCGCCGAACCGGCGTGGCGATCCGCGAGGCGTACGGCATGACCGAACTCGCGCCGATCACCTGCAATCGCTCGGACACGCCCGCACGATCGGGTTCGGTCGGGCTGCCCGCCGCCGGAGTCGAGATCCGGGTGGCCGATCCAGACGATCCGAGCCGGTTCGCGAATGCTCGGGAAGCCGGCGAGATACAGGTTCGGGCACCGCACATGACGATCGGGTACCACGATCGGGCGCACAATGACGGGGCCTTCGCCGACGGCTGGCTCAATACCGGCGATATCGGCCATCTCGACGAGGACGGCTATTTGTTCATCGTCGATCGAAAGAAGGACATGCTCATCGTTGGCGGGTTCAACGTCTATCCACGCGAGATCGATGAGACCCTGTGCCATTTCCCGGGAATCCTCGACGCCGCCACCGTGGGTGCACCCGACGAACGGCGTGGCGAGCGTCCCGTCTCGTTCATCGTGGTCGACAGTGACGTGGTCCTCGACCGGGTGGAGCTGGCCGACTACTGCGCGGCGAATTTGGCACACTACAAACAGCCGCGAGATATCCGGGTGGTCGGGCAATTGCCGAAAACCGCTGCGAACAAGATAGATCGGGTCGCTCTGCGCAAAATGGCAGCAGACATGTGATGGTGTTCCGGCACCCGGCCGGCGGTGGGGCGCGCTATCCGGATCGTTGTGCGGGCTAAGCTGACTTGTTCGACTTCGGAGGAACTATGGTGGGAGGCCCACGCGTGGCTGCGTCAACGCCGGTCGAAGGGGAATCGGCCTGGGAGGACAAACGGCGGCGCATTCTCGACGGCGCCGCCGCTGTCTTCTCTGCTCGCGGGTACAGCAAGGGAACCACCAGGGAAATCGCGGCCAAGCTCGACCTCAGCCAGCCATCCATCTATCACTACGTCGGATCGAAGGCAGACCTGTTGCGCGAGATCGCGTTACAGGTCGATCGGGATATGACGACAGCGTTGCACGACGGCTTGGCGGCGGGCAGCGATCCGGTCACCCAGTTGCGAGCGATCATCACCCGGTTCACCTCCGCGGTGATCACGAACCATCTCACCTTCGCCGTCTACCGAAGCGAGCAGCGCTGGCTGGAGCCGACGGTGGCCGAACAAGTCCAGCGCGATGAGCGCGAATTCGTTGCCACCGTCCGGGGCGTCGTCGAAAAGGTGCAGGCGCTGGGGCAGCTCCCGGACGCACCGTCATCGGTGATTACCTTCGCGATTCTCAATATGGTCAGCGAAAGCCATCGCTGGTATCACCATGACGGCTCGCTCGATCCCGCGTCGATCGCCGACGCGTATTGCAGACTCGTCGGGCTGCCCCCTCAGGAATAACGACAGCCCGACGCGATCTGGAATAGCGCCGAATCCGACTGTGCCGCAACCGCTGTCGGCGCACCATATCGGCGATCACGCGAATGGTCGACGGCGGGTCCGCGCGCTCGGTGGCGGCGTTCCGCCGTCGATGTCGGTTGTGGTTGTGCCCGGCTAGTTCGGGGCTGCTGCAGGATCGGGTGACAGTGGTTAAGCAGCCTGTCGGGCTGCTGGGGACATGATGGTTTCGAATTCGATCGGGGTCAACCGGCCG
>NZ_JBHZAL010000052.1:0-34499 GCF_042754245.1 Nocardia sp. NPDC059228
TCTTTGTGGGGGGGGTGGGGGTTGGGGGGGGGGGGCGGGGGTGGGTTGGTCCTCGCGGCCCCCCGCCCCCCCCTGGGGCCGGGGCCCTCCCCCCCCCCCCCCCGCGGCCGCCCCCCCGCCACTCGGGATTCGGAAGCGTCAGCCGCGGATCTTGGCCGCGACCGAGGCCACGGCGGACTCGGCCGGGAGTTCCTCGGCGGTGCCGGCGAAGCGGTCGCGGAGTTCGATCTTGCCCTCGGCCCAGCCGCGGCCGACGACCACGATGTAGGGCATGCCGAGGAGTTCGGCGTCCTTGAACTTCACGCCCGGGGAGGCGGTGCGGTCGTCCAGGAGGACCTCGAAGCCGAGGGAATCGAGTTCGGCGGCAACCTGTTCGGCGCCGGCGCGGGCGCCCTCGTCCTTGTTGGCGATGACGACGTGGACGTCGAACGGGGCGACCTCACGGGGCCAGCGCAGGCCCTTGTCGTCGTGCATCTGCTCGGCGAGCACGGCGACCATGCGGGACACGCCTACGCCGTAGGAGCCCATGGTGAGACGGACCGGCTTGCCGTTCTCGCCCAGCACGTCGACCTCGAAGGCGTCGGTGTACTTCTGGCCGAGCTGGAAGATGTGGCCGATCTCGATGCCGCGGGCGGCCTCCAGGACGCCGCGGCCGTCGGGCGAGGGATCGCCATCGCGAACCTCGGCGGCCTCGATGGTGCCGTCGGGGGTGAAGTCACGTCCGGAGACCAGGCCCACGTAGTGCTTGCCCTGCTCGTCGGCGCCGGTGATCCAGGCGGTGCCGGAGACCACGCGCGGGTCGACGAGGTAGCGGATGCCGTTGGCCTGCAAGGCCTTCGGGCCGATGTAGCCCTTCACCAGGAACGGGTTGGCCTTGAAGTCGGTCTCGTCGAGCAATTCCACCTCGGCCGGCTCGACGGACGCCCCGAGGCGCTTGTCGTCGACCTCACGGTCGCCGGGGATGCCGACGCCGAGGATCTCGGTCTTGCCGTCGGGGTAGCGCAGCTTGACCATGACGTTCTTGAGGGTGTCGGCGGCGGTCACCTCGCGGCCCAGCACGTTGGCGGTATTGGCCCAGTCGACCAGCGTCGCGATGGTCGGCGTGTTGGGGGTGTCGTGGACGACGGCGTCGGCCTGTCCCTCGAGCGGGATCGCCGGGGGCGCGGTGGTGACCACGGCCTCCACGTTTGCGGCGTAACCGGATTCGCGGCAGATGACGTAGGTGTCCTCGCCGACGGGGCTGTCGGCCAGGAACTCCTCCGACGCCGAGCCGCCCATGGCGCCGGAGGTGGCGGCCACGATGACGTACTTGACGCCGAGGCGGTCGAAGATCTTCTGGTAGGCCTCGCGGTGGGCGTTGTAGCTGTTCTTCAGCCCGTCCTCGTCGAGGTCGAAGGAGTACGAGTCCTTCATGATGAACTCGCGCCCGCGCAGGATGCCCGCGCGCGGGCGGCCTTCGTCGCGGTACTTGGTCTGGATCTGGTACAGCGTGACCGGCAGATCCTTGTAGGAGCTGTACTCGCCCTTCACGGTGAGGGCGAACAGCTCCTCGTGGGTGGGGCCGAGCAGGTAGTCCTGGCCCTTGCGGTCCTTGAGCCGGAACAGGCCGTCGCCGTACTCGGTCCAGCGGTTGGTGGTTTCGTACGGTTCGCGCGGCAGCAGCGCCGGCAGCGAGATCTCCTGGGCCCCGATGGCGTTCATCTCCGACCGGACGACATCCTCGACCTTGCGCAGCGTGCGCAGGCCGAGCGGCAGCCACGAGTAGACGCCGGGCGCGATGCGACGCACGTAACCGGCACGCACCAGCAGCTTGTGGCTGGGCACCTCGGCATCGGCGGGGTCGTCGCGCAGGGTGCGCAGGAACAGGTGGGAGAGACGGGTGATCACGGCTCAACACAGTAGCCGCTGCTCTCGCACAGTTCACAAGGCATTACCGTGTTGGCTCGTGCTGGTGCTGCTGCCTCCCTCAGAAACCAAGTCCGACGGTGGTTCGGGCGGTCCCCTGGACCTGGATTCCCTGGCGATGCCGCAGCTCACAGCGGTGCGCGACAAACTCGTCACCGAGTTGATCGCGCTGGCCGCCGATCCCGACGCCTCGCGTGCCGCGCTGGCACTGGGCAAGGGGGCTGACGCGGAAATCGCGCGCAATGCCGCCCTGCGCACCTCCGCCACCCGCCCGGCCCTGGACCGATACACGGGTGTGCTCTACGACGCACTCGACGCGGCCCGGTTCACCAAGGCCCAGCGCGCCAAGGCCGAGGCCCGCCTGGGCATCGGCTCGGCGCTGTTCGGGGTGATCCGCGCGGGCGATCCGATTCCGGCCTACCGGCTTTCGGGCGGGTCGAAGCTGCCGGGTCTGCCGACGCTGCAGTCGCTGTGGAAGGCGGTGCTGCCGGCGGCGCTGCGCGCGGAGGCGGCCGGGCACCTGGTGGTGGATCTGCGGTCGGGGACCTATCAGAATCTGGGCCGGGTTCCGGGCGCGGTCACCGCGACGGTGCTGACCGAGCGTCCGGACGGGAAGCGAACCGTGGTGAGCCACTTCAACAAACACCACAAGGGACTGCTGGCGCGGGCGCTGGTGCTGTCACGGTCGGAGCCGTCGGATATCGCCGGGCTCGCCCGGGTGGCCGAGAAGTCCGGACTGCGCACCGAGATCGCCTCGCCGACCGAGCTGCTCATCATCACCTCCTGAGCAACCCGATCCCCTCTAGGGAACTTCGCTCGGCCGCGGCGGTCCCGCTGGCTAGAGTGGCCTGGTGGAACCCAAAGACCTGGATCCGGAAGTGCTCGAACTGGCGAGCAAGATCTTCGATCTGGCCCGCAGCGGCGATGCCGCCACCCTGGGCGCCTACCTCGACGCCGGGGTGCCGGTGAACCTGACCAACGACAATGGCGACACGCTGCTCATGCTGGCCGCCTACTACTCGCACCCGGAGGCGGTGAACGCCCTGCTGGAACGCAAGGCGGACCCCAACTTCGGCAACGACAAGGGCCAGACCCCGCTCTCGGGCGCGGTGTTCAAGGGCTCGGACGAGATCGTCCACGCCCTGCTCGCGGCCGGGGCCGATCCGAACGCGGGCAGCCCGTCCGCGCGCGACGCGGCCGAGATGTTCGGGCAGACCAAGTATCTGGCGCTGTTCGACAAATAGGGTGCCCAGCCAACTCTCGTAACTCTCAGGGGCTTCGCCCTCGGACCTCCTGAGAGGCACGACGCTCGTAGCTTCCAGAGGCTTCGCTCCCGAGCCTCCTGAGAGGCACGACTCTCGTAGCTCTCAGAGGCTTCGGCCCCGAACCTCCTGAGAGGCACGATGTCCGGCCTGCGGGCGAGATCGCCACGCAGGCAGGACTTTTCGCGTGTTCGGCCGGTTGCTGCGTCCGCTGGTAGGCGCGGAAGGCCGACAGCGCCCAGAGGAAGGCGAGCGCTGCCAGGGCGGTCAGGTAGCGCGCACGCGCCAGGAAGGTGTAGTTGGTCGCCCCGAATCCCGGCATGTCGCCCGCGGATTTGAAGACCTGCCCGAACTGGAGACCGCGCCGGCCGGGTGCCCCCGGACATCGGCGACAAGCAGCCTCGGTCGCGATAGATTGGTCGAACGTCCAATAGTTGAGGCGTTCACCTAATTCTCATTCGAATTCGTCTCACTGGTTACTCGCCGGTAATCGCCGACGCGATGTATGACTCGTGACAGATTCCCCTCGAAGTACCACCAACCGGCGAACCGTCCTCGCCGGCGCCGGAGCCCTCGCGGTCGGCGCGGCCCTCGGCTCGACAGCCCCCCGCGCCACCGCCGCCCCGCTGCCCGCGCCCGCTGCCTCCGGGATCGACCACATCATCGTGGTGATGATGGAGAACCGCTCGTTCGACCACTATCTGGGCTGGCTGCCCGGGGCGAACGGCAAGCAGGCCGGTCAGATCTTCACCGACCGGAACGGCGTGGCGCACAACACCTTCCACCTGGCCACCACTCAGGGCTGCCAGTACAACGACCCGGACCATTCCTTCGAGGGCGGGCGCGTGGAGTACAACAACGGCGCGTGCGACGGCTGGCTGCGCGCCGGAACCAACGACGAATTCGCCATCGGCTACTACGAACAGGGCGATCTCGGCTTCTACGGCAATGCCGCGCCGGCCTGGACGGTCTGTGACAACTATTTCTCGGCGATCATGGCCGAGACGTATCCCAACCGCTTCTATCAGCACGCCGCCCAGACCGACCGCATCCACAACTCCTCGACGATCTCGACGCTGCCGACCATCTGGGACCGGCTGGCGGACGCGGGTGTGCCGGGGCGCTACTACTTCTACGACACCCCGTTCCTGGCACTGTGGGGCGCGAAGTACCTGTCCATCAGCCGCCCGTTCGTGACCTTCCTGGCCGACTGCGCGGCGGGCACGCTGCCCGCGGTGTCGTTCGTCGACCCCAAGTTCCTGGACGAGGACACCGGCACCTCGGCCGACGATCACCCGCACGCGGATATCCGCGCGGGGCAGGCATTCCTGAACCAGGTGTATCAGGCGGTCACCGAGAGCCCCGCCTGGTCGCGCACGCTGCTCGTCATCAACTACGACGAGTGGGGCGGCTTCTTCGACCACGTGCCGCCGCAGGTCGCGCCGGATGCCAACCCGGACTGGGGGCTGCGCGGATTCCGGGTGCCGTGCCTGGTGATCTCGCCGCTGGCCCGGCGCGGGCACGTGGCCCACGATGTGTACGACCACACCTCGGTGCTCAAGGCCATCGAATGGCGGTGGGGGCTACCGTCCCTCACCCCGCGCGACGCCGCCGCCCGCAATATCGCCGAGGTGCTCGACTTCGGCAGCGCCCCGAATCTCGCTGCGCCGCAATGGAATGTGCCGCCCGCACCGCCCGGGGTGTGCGCTCCGGCCGTGGTCGCCGACCTCGAAGAGTGGAATACCCTGCGCGCCTTGGCCGCATCGACGGGATGGAGTCTGTGATGCGCCGGTTCGGCCAAATCATCGTGGTGCTGGTGTTCACGATCGCCGCGCTGGCGGTGGGCTACGGTCCGCACGCGACCGCGGATCCGGGCGCGCCACACATCTTCGTGATCCAGTTGGAGAACAAGGGGTACGAGGAGACCTGGGGACCCGCCTCTGCCGCACCGTATCTGAGCAAGACGCTGCGGTCGGAGGGGGTGCTGCTGAGCCAGTACTACGGCACCGGGCACAACAGTCTGGACAACTACATCGCTCAGCTGTCCGGTCAGGGACCGAACGCCGAGACCCAGGCCGACTGCCAGATCTACAGCGACTTCGTCGGCGCGGGAACGGTTCCGCCCGGCCAGGCCGTCGGTCAGGGCTGTGTGTACCCCGCGTCGGTGCAGACGCTCGCCGGGCAACTGACGGGGGCGGGCCGCAGTTGGAAGGGCTATATGGAGGATATGGGCACGCCCTGCCGTCATCCCGCCCTGAACAGCCAGGACACCACCCAGAAGGCGACCGTCGCCGGCCAGTACGCGGCCCGGCACAACCCGTTCGTGTACTTCCACGAGATCATCGACTCGCCCGCCTGCCGGCAGCAGGTGGTCGATCTCGGTGCGCTGAAGAGCGATCTGGCACAGCCGGATACGACGCCGAACTTCGCCTACATCACCCCGGACCTGTGCGACGACGGGCACGACTCCCCCTGTGTCACGGGCGCCCCGGGCGGGCTGGCGTCGGCGGATCTCTGGCTGCGGCAGTGGGTTCCGGTGATCACCTCGACGCCGGCCTTCCAGCAGAACGGGATCCTGATCATCACCTTCGACGAATCCGATGGGCCGCAACAGGATTCCTCGGCCTGCTGCGGTGAGGGCCCCGGGCCCAACAGTCCGCTGCCGGGCATCGTGGGTCCGGGTGGCGGCCGGGTGGGCGCACTGGTGATCTCACCGAAGTCGGTGACGCCGGGCACCTTCAGCGACACCCCGTACAACCACTATTCACTGCTGGCGAGCATCGAGGATCGCTTCGGCCTGCCCTATCTGGGCTTCGCCGCCTCCCCGGGACTGCCGCGCTTCGGAACCGACGTGTTCAACAAGCGGAACTGACGCGGCTGCCGGTCGGGGTGCTGCCGAGCAGGGGCGGGCAGCACTCCGGCCGGTGTTCTACTGCTGTGCCGTATGACCGGGAACGACGCAGACAGCGTCCAGGCCCAGCACGTGGTTGAGGCGGCCGAAGGCCAGCCAGGAGCCGAGGCACATGGACAGTTCGACGATCTCGGCGTCGGAGTAGAGCGACTTCATCCGCTCGAAGAACTCGTCGTCGAGGTTGTGGTGGTCGAGGGCGTAGCGCTCGGCGTACTCGGCGGCCATCCGGGTGCGGTCGTCGAAGGACTCGGCGGTGCGCCACTCGGTCACGTCGTCGGCGAAGGACTCCTCGACCTTCTCGCCATCGCGATCGGTGCGCCAGTCCAGGCAGAACAGGCAGCCGTTGATCTGGGCGACGCGCAATCGCGCGGCCTCGAATTCGCGCAGCCCCAGGGTGCTGTGCGAGTAGACGGCGAGGGAGAAGTTGGAGGCCGCGACGCCGATGCCGGGCACCATTTCGCCCCACACGTAGCCGATGGGGTCCTTGCCCTCGGGAATGTCGATGATCATGCCGATGGGTTCCTTCCGAGAGTGCCGAACGGCAGCGGGACGTCGAGGGCGTCGTAGAGGCCGGGCTCGGCGTCGGCCAGCCACGGGATGGCGTTCACCAATCTGCCCACGGCGGTGGCGTTTCCGCCCGCGGAGTGATTGCCGTCCTCGTCGGTGGCCTGCACGGTGATCTCGATGCGCGGGCGGCCCTCGATGAGCACGCGGTGCGCGCCGGCGCCACTGGGCGGGTGCGGCCAGTCGGGGGCGCAGCTCGCGTGGATGCGGGTGATGTGCTCGATGACGATGCGCGGGCTGCCGTCGACGATGCCCTGTACCTCGAACCGCACCGCGCCCTGGGTGCCCGCCTCGAATTTGCCCATGCGCTCGGTCTCGACGGTCTCGTCCAGCGCGCGCCGCTCCACCACCTCGCGAATGTCGGTGAGCGCCACGCCCAGTCCGCGCGCGATCATCCGAATCTGCCCGCCCCACACCATGGTCGGGATGGTGGGCGCGAGCATGGGCGGCTGATAATCCAGGGGCTGGCCCATGCCGACCAGGTAGCGCACCGAGTCGGGCTGGTCGTAGGTGGAGTAGTCGAAGATCTCCTGGCAGCGCAGCACATCCACGCTGCTGCCGAGGCCGCTCATGAGCAGCGGCAGGACGTCGTTGCCCCAGCCGGGGTCGATGCCGGAGACGAACAGGGCGCCGCCGCCCTCCGCGACGGCCGCCGACACCCGGTCCTGCAGTTCGATCGGGGCGCTGCGGTGGTCGTAGAGCGCGTAGAGCGCGGGCGTCACCACCACGGCCCCGGTGCGCAGGGCGCGTTCGATGTCGGCGAGAGCGTCGTCGGGACGGATGTCGCCGGACGCGGCGTAGACGATGGCGCGGGGTCCGGCCGCGAGCGCGGCGTCGACATCGGCGGTGGCCGCGATCCCCACCGCGGTGTCCAGCCCGGCGAGTTCACCGGCGTCGCGGCCGACCTTGGCCGGGTTGTGGACCAGGACGCCGGTCAGCTCCAGACCCGGATGCGCCGCGACGGCCCGGATGGCGGCACGGCCGACATTGCCCGTGCCCCAGACCAGGGTGGAAATCATGTCCGAAACGTAGCAAATGCTTGGTAGGTACATGTCCGATTCGGCTACATTGCGGTATGGATTTTGCAGCTCTCGAATCGATTCGCGCACTCAAGTATCGCTACCTGCGCACGCTGGACCTGAAGCAGTGGGATGAGTTCGGGGACACGCTCTGCGCGGACATCGTCGGGTCCTACGGATCGCCGTCGGGCGGACTGCCGGCCCAGTTCACCAGCCGCGACCAGATCGTGGATTTCATGCGCGGCGCGCTCAGCGGGAACATCATCACCGTGCACGTCGCCAACCATCCGGAAATCACGGTCGACGGCGATACCGCTTCCGGCAGTTGGTGTCTGGAGGACACCGTGATCGCCGCCGACTATGGCCTACTGATCCGCGGCGCGGCCTACTACCACGACACCTACCGCCGCGAGGACGGCGTCTGGCGCATCGCGAGCACCGGCTACCAGCGCATCTACGAATCCAAGATGTCCACCGACGCGCTGCCCGGCTACGCCCTCACCGCCAACCGCTGGGCCCCGGCCGCCGAGCCCCAGCAGGGCTGACGTAGAGGGATGACGGTTGAGTACCGGCCGGTTGGCATGACAGCGTGACGGGTATCTGCCGAGGTGCCGGCGCAGCACGCGATCGAGGTGTCGGAGCCGAACGGATGTTCCCCAAACTCGATGATCGAGGCGCGCCTACCACGGCGGGTACCCGTTGCCTCCGGTTGCCGCCGTCCAGCTGATCCGATCGGTATCGGACTATGCGAAGCGGGCGATGGCGCGGGCGACCGCCTCGCCCATGGCGGGGCTGCCGGTGTGACCGGAGTCGTCGATGATGTGCAGGCGGGCGCCCGGCCAGACTTTGGCGAGTTCCCACGCGGTTTCGAGCGGTGCGCTGAGATCGAGGCGGCCGTGGATCAATTCGCCGGGAATCCCGGCGAGCCGACCGGCTTCGCGCAGCAGTACGCCTTCGTCGAGCCACGCCGCGCGTGCGAAGTAGTGTGTGCAGATCCGGACGAAGGCGAGCATAGCGGTCTCCGGCGTGCTGCTGTACTGCCCTGGGCTGCCCAGGGATTCGTGCGCGATGACCGCGTCCTCCCAGCGACACCACTCGATCGCGGCGCTGCGGCGGACTACCGGGTCCGGCTGTTCCATCAACTGCCGGTAGCCCTCGACCGGGTCACCGTCGCTGGGCAGCGCGGCCCGGAACCGCGCCCATTCGGCGGGTAGCAGCCGCGCGACACCCCGGTACAGCCAGTCGATCTCGCGGCGGCGGGTGCTGGTGACGCCGACCAGCACGATCCCGGTGACCCGCTCCGGGTACCGCTCGGCGTAGGCGAGGATGAGCGTCGAGCCCCAGGACCCGCCGTACAGCAGCCACCGGTCGATGCCGAGGTGGGTGCGCAGCCGCTCCATATCGGCGATCAGGTGCTCGGTGGTGTTCACCGCCATGTCGGTGTCCGGATCGGCGGCGCTCGGAATGCTGCGTCCGCAACCCCGCTGATCGAACTGCACGATCCGGAAGACGTTCGGATCGAACGACTTCCGCGCCCGCGGGCTGCTCCCGCTGCCCGGCCCGCCATGCACCACCAGCGCGGGCCGGCCCGCAGGGTTGCCGCTGGTGCACCAGTACACCTGGTTTCGGTCACCGACCCCGAGCAGACCGCCGGCATACGGATCGATCCAAGGAAAGGACGTCGGCACGTTTACCAAGGTTAGCGGAGTCACGCAGTATCGACGGCGGCGTTGACCTGGCCGTGGCACCAACATACGGAACGAATTACGGGAAAGGACCTGGTCCAGTGGTATCCGCGCATCGGCAGTTGCGGACTTCTGCGGCGCACAGGGTTCCGGTCGCTGGCGCCTCGCGCTGGCCGGTTCGGTCAGCGCGGTATGCGCCCTGCCAGGATGCCGCGTCCCACAACCCGTGATCCGATTGCCGTCACCTGTTTGACACAGAGCCTCACCGGTGACTGGTGGCCAACTTCAGGCCGAACCCAACCAATATGGCTCCCGTAACGGTGTCCATCGCACGTCGTACGGTTTCTCGGTTCAACCAAGTCTTTGTGGTGCCTGCCGCGCTGATGATGACAGTGAACCACAACATGCCCTCGACGTTGTGTACCACCGCAAGAGCACAACCCATCAGCAGATGCGGTACTCCGTCCGGCAGGAACTGCGGCAGCATGGCGGCGTAGAAAACGCCGACCTTCGGATTGAGCAGATTCGTGCCCAGCCCGCGCGCCCAGGCACCGAACGCGCTCCGGGATGAATCGTCCACTGCGGCTTCGGGTGTCGTCGCGGGATGTCGAAGCCCATCCCGAACCATGGCGATACCCATCCACACCAGATAGATCGCGCCCACAGTCCGCAGCACCGTGTAGGCCAGCTCCGAGGCTGTCAGCAGGACCGAGACCCCTACAGCTGCGGCCGCACCCCACACCAGCGTGCCGCAGCCGCGCACTCGAGTCGACTGAAGCTAGCCCGGGAGCTCGGCATTGCGGGCCCCGACCCGGCAACCCAATGAGCAACGACCCAGAACAGATGTCCACAAATAGCGTGGCCAGCTGGGCGAACTCAGTCCCGGGCAAGCGGATTCGGCCCTGGTTCATGCGCCACGATCCAGCGACCGGTTGCCGGGACCGCACACAGCCCGAAAATCAGCAGGCTGACGATGATCGGAATGAACAAGAAGCCGAAACCTCTGTTGAAGAGCTGTGCAACGCTCGCGATCAGTGCCACCCCTGACGCAAGGATCAACAGGAAACGACCCGTTTTCATGTACGAGACCAGAAGGAATCCGCCGACCGACCAGGCCAGCCCGATGACGACGGCGACGATCCCCATGACGATCAGGTCTGTGTACCGGCCGATCTCGACTGGCGATTCGCGGGCTTGATCTTCGATTCCGACGACCGTTAAGAGAACCCACATGATTCCGGCGATTCCGGTGAGTGGACCGAGGATCAGCGCGGTCATGGCTGCAGTGACGGCGGTCGCGCCGTGTGGGGCCGGCGCCGGTAACTCCGGTTGATCGTGCGGATCTATCACACCCGTTCCCCTCGTCGTTTCGCGCGAACCTACCTCGCCGCGCCGGGAGTTGGCGATGCAGTGTTTCAGGTGTCTTGACCAGCACGACGACATGACCGTTCGTGTCGGTCGAACCGGCGGCCCTCTCGGGATGGCGAAAGACGCTGCAGCGCGATCGCGCACTGTCGGCGGCAGCCCACACGGAACGCGTTGGCGACCCCCGCATGACCGGAACTCGGCATCACGGTGCGTCGGTCGTCCTCGGATGGACATGGCCAGTTGATCTTCCGATGCCTGCGCTGGCCACTTCAAACCGCGCGCCAGGAATCACCGTGATGCAATCCGCCCGTATCGATGATCCGGGCCACGTCGGTTTCCCCGGGCACATTCGCCACGTCTACTCCGCAACTCGGCGAGAGTATAGGGCTTGATGGTCGTGAAGTGCTGTGCGGCAGTCAATGGTCTGCGACCAGAGTCCATGACACGGAGCCCATGGCGGTTTCGAACCGCGCACTATGCGGGATAGAAATTGCATACGCGGTTCGAACGGGGTCATCCGGCAGGCCAGGAGCAGGATGCGGGCGCCGGAACCGGCGCGAACACGATCGTCAGGATCGATCTTCTCGACCGCAGCCCGACGGTGGTTTCACCGATTGCCTCGACTTCGTGCTGTCTGATCGTATCGTTAACTGACTCAAGGAAACTCGCCCCTTCAAGCCCGCAACGTGTAATGTCCGAGCTCGGGTCGGACTGAACTTCGAGGGGAGAGCGAATGAGAATGCGTGCCTTCGCTGGCATGGCCGTGGCCGCAGCAGCGATTTCGATGGTCGGTGCGGGTACCGCCAATGCTGATGCGGTGAATCCGAACGACTACATGATCGGTGACACCGTCTACTTCAACACGGGTCCCGCGCAGTGCTCGATCAAGTCGGACGGCACCGCGGGTTGTGACATCGCGCCCGGCATCGCCAAGTGGCTGAACATGATTCCGGTGACCGATCTCGCCATCGATGTGCCGTTCCTGCCCGCGCACCCGACCTTCGGCGTGTTCGGTCCTTACGGTCGTTCCGATGCCAGCACCCTCCCGCAGGGCAACGGATACGGCTCGACCATCAGCTACGCGGGCGCTACGTGCAGTGGCGGCGGGCGCGGCGCGATCCAGTGCAATTCGAAGGGACACAGCTTCAGCTTCGGCTGGTCCGGCACCACGACCACCTAGACCGGATTACGCGGCCGCCTGATCATTTGGTCATTTACGTGGGTAGGGCGGCAAGAGCAGCGTGCACTGGCGACATCCGAGCGGCGATCTGCCCGTTGATCTTTCAAGGTGCCGCGCTGGCCGGTTCGGTCAGCGCGGTATGCGGCAGAAGCGGATGCTCGAGCCGCATGAAACTGCGTTGCAGCGCAGCAGCTAAGCGCGTCGGCAGTTCTTGACGGTGGTCTTCGGCTCAGGGCCATTGGAGGCCTCCTCGCTCCATTCGAGCACTTTGATGTGGACAGTACATACGACACGGTCGCCCGTTCTGAGGTCCGCGATGTCGGGCTGGAGTGGCGAATCGATGCTGGCGCCTGGTTTTCCTTTCACGGCCAGGGTCGGTGTCTGGTCTGGCACACTCGTGATGTAGCACGGCGCCCCGGGCTGACAGTGGACAACGAATGGCACGTCGCCATCCCAGGTCGGCTCGGCCTCGGAGTCGCGCAGGCTGCGCAAGAGTAGCCAGATTGCCCCCAGCGCGATCACACAACCGATCACAGCGCCGAGCAGAACCCACGCGGCATCGCCGAACATACGTCGCACATGATCCCCTTCGCTCCCCCGGTGATCCTATTGGTTGGATCGGTGGCAATTGCGACAGAAATGTGGAGATCCTGTGCCAATCCGCAAAAGCCGATACTCGGAGCCCGAGCTAGGCGCGGCATTCGGCATAGAAGACGCTCTGTGCGTTCGGCCGGCCTCGGATCGGAACGGCCAGTTGATCTTCCGCCACGCCGCGCTGGCCGGTTCGGTCAGCGCGGTATGGGCATGAGCGTGCATTCGGCCGCGGCTGTTTCAGGACCGTGATCAGGCTCAGCCCATGGGCGGGTTCGTGTGCAGGATTTGTTCGGCGATCCATTGAACCCGGGCCGAGGTAATCCCGGTTCGCTGCTCGACAGCCAGTGGATGATCGGTGGGTTCCAGTTCCACGAGTGGCCGGTCGCCGATCGGCTGGGTATGCAGTTTGGTCTTCAGGTTCAAGGTGGTCGGTTCATACAGGGGCAGCGCCGTGGACAACCACCCGAAGTACGTTGGCTCCTCGACTCTCTCGGGCTTGTCCCACAGCGCCGACATCCGCTCGAAGCTGGCTTCACTGACAGATACCCAAACACCCCAGTCGAATTCAGCGTCGAGGTCGCTGATCGGAATGACCAGTCGTGCCCGGACGAAGAAGTACGATCCCGCGATCACGCATTGTTCTTCTCCGAGCACACTGCCGGGCTGATCTGCGGCTTCGACGTTCCAGTACGCGGGGGCCGGCGTGCCGTAGCCGAGTGGGGGGCCATCGTGCGGTTCGGCACAGCGGGAGCAGGTGTACGCGGAGCCGGCTATCACGCTCGGAAGCGTACCGGTGCAATTCGAGCGCACGGTCATCGGCATGAGCGCGCGCTCGAGTTCGCTAGAGCCAGCTCGCCATGGGCCTCACGTGGTTTTGGAGACGGTTGCCCAACCGCGGGGCGATATCAGTAGATCCCCGGCATCTCGCTGTTGAGCAGAACCTGGATGACTGGATGTTCGAGCTTCCCATGGTCGGAGCGGGGGCCGGGTCCGCGCTCGCCGCCGCGCTCATCATGGCCTCCAGCACGAGGGCGACACTCGATACCCCCACCGCCACTGTATTTCTGATGCTCACATTTATCTCCTGGATCCTCGAAGCCGGCATGGTGTTTTGAGCACTGTCAGATCTGGCAGGTGGGGCTGGGGTGGAGCAGCCAGCAGATGATCGATCCGTCACCGGCGGACCCGGTTCCGCTGGACCCGGTATTGCCCGACCCGATCAGGAACGCCGCACCCGGAACCGCTGTCGGCTCGACGCTCACCGCGGCCGCTGAAGCAGAGTCGGCGCCGCGATGACGGCCGCACTCATCGCAACCACGCCGAACGCGCCACGAATCACGTTGCGCGACAATTTGTATGCCATATTGCGAAATCCTTACCGCGATGAATGGATGGTGGGGCGTCAGCGCACGACCGAGTAACGCACGCAGGCGAATTCGCCGTTATGGGCGACTTCCGTGGTCTTCAGTTCGAGACGGCGGGGGAGCAGGGGTGCGCCCGCGCCCAGCGTGACGGGGGCGATGGAGACGATGATTTCGTCCAGCAGGCCCTGATCGGCGAATTGGCCGACCAGCTCGCCGCCGCCCATCAGCCAGAGGTCTTTGCCGTCGGCGGCCGCGGCCATCTCCTTGTGTACGACCTCCACCGGCTTCGAGGTCGATCGGACGTCGCGGCCGTCGTCGAAGGCCGGGAACTCGCGATGGGTGAACACCCAGGTCGGCATGTTGTAAGGCCAGGGCTCGGTGGAATTCTCATTGATCCATTGGTAGGTGCTCGAGCCCATGGCGATCGCGCCCGCACCAGCCGCGAACCGGTTCAGTCCCAGCGGGCCGTCCCAGTCGACCTGCCGAGACAGCAGCCAATCCAGGTTGTGGTCGGGGGTCGCCAGGAAGCCGTCCAGGCTGGTAGCGGTGTGGTAGACGGTCTTGAAGGTCACGTCATCCTCTCTGGTGTAGCCATTCGATGGGATCGCCGTCTCCGATTTCGGTTCCGGCGATGGATAACTCGGTTCGCAGCCAATGCCGTACGAGATACCTGCGGTGGGTGGAGTAGCTGAGGATGTGGGCGATCACGCTGCCGATGACGAAGCTCTGCGGCGGCTCGCACAGCGCATCGATCAGGGTGTCGTCCCACCCGCCACGCCGGGTGAGATCGCGGATGGTGTCCAGCCACCGAACCGCCACGCGCTCATGGCGTTTCGCCAATTCCGGGAGAGCGTCATCGGCGGCCGTCGGGATGTCCTCGCCGTCGATCGCGGCCAGCCACACCTCCTTCGACTCGATGAGATGGGCGAGCACGGTGGCAATGGATTCCTCGGGCCCCCGGAACGACTCCACCAGCAGGCCCGGGAATCGCACCCGCCGGTACTGAGATTCGTCGAGTT
Organism: Nocardia sp. NPDC059228; assembly: GCF_042754245.1. Lineage (NCBI taxonomy): Bacteria > Bacillati > Actinomycetota > Actinomycetes > Mycobacteriales > Nocardiaceae > Nocardia > Nocardia sp. NPDC059228. The sequence continues at coordinate 14,872 of NZ_JBHZAL010000052.1, forward strand.
GCGCTGCCATACTGAGGAGTTCGCGGGTGTCGTCGATATCGTGATGGATCAGCAGGGTCGTGGGATCCAGCACGGCCTGTTCTTTCGGCGCACTCGTCACCCACAGCGACATGGGCGGGTGAAAGTGGATGCCATTACTCGTGGGCAACCACCGTCGGCGCTCGTCCGCGGGAGTCAGGCTCGGCGGATGCCCGAAGGCGGCGCTGAACGCGCGGCTGAAACCCTCCACCGAGTCGTACCCAGCCGCGAACGCGACGTCGGTCACCGACTTACCCGTCGACAGCTCCCACGCCGCCCGCTCCAGCAGCACCCGCCGCTTCAGCGCCACCGGCGGCTCGCCGGTACCGCGCGAGAACTGCCGGGTGAAATGGAACGGCGAAACAAAGGCATCAGCCGCCATCGCACCGAGCGTGGTGTTGTTCTCGTCCAGCACCGCGTCGAGCAGTTCGCGTAGTCGATCTCGTCCGGTCTTGGCCACACGACGAGTCTGCCAACGCGGCCCCGAAACCCGCTTGACCGATCTTGCTCAGCCTCCGACTCCACCTCGGCGTACCGGTTCAGGCCGTACTCACACTGCAAAATGATGCGCTCCGCCATCGACGGATCAGCAGGGCCAGTTGACCTTCGCCTGCCTCTCACTGGCCGGTTCGGTCAGCGCGGTATGCGGCAGTAGCGGATGTTTGGCACCGCAGTGAGTTCGGTCCTCCGATCGCGCCAGTCCGTTCGGTCAGACTTCCTCGCGAGCCGACAGAAAGTCCCGGAATTCGGTTGAAACGGTATCGGCAAATCACGAGATACCAAGGCGGGCAAGGCTAATCCCGGCCTGTCCACCTACGGAAAGGTGGAGAGTGAACCTCCTCCCCAAGACCAAGATCGTGCTCGTCGGGTCGGGCCTCATCCTGACCAAGGTCAACGAGGATGGCACCACCGCTCGCCATTTTGACGGCACGATTGCAATGCAGTTCCGCTACATGATCGTGCCTGATAGCGAAGCTGATGCGATCTCAGACAGGTACTCGGAAAGCCTGCCCGCGAGCCAGGCTCTCTTGGGGCACCTGGTTGGCGACATCGTCGAAACCACAATCGATGACATACCGATCCGCGTGCGAGTGCAGAGCATCGATTGACGGGCGGGCGGGCGGTGCTGCGGTCCGCGCCTCGACCATTCGAGGAGGACCGCCATCCACGACCGCCCGCCGGATCCGGCTGTACCGATGACGCAGCGCAGCAACAAGCAGGCGCGGCCCATCGCGCCTGTAACCGGGCCAAGTCCGACCGGATGCCCGACGACGCCGGCGCGACCGTCCGGGCCTTCGTGACCGACCGGACTTGGTGAATACGCCGCTGGCCGGTTCAGTCAGCGCGGGCAGCGGCTACTTAAGACTGGTGTCAGGGCCGGGTCCCGGCCAGGATTCGGTCCAGGTGCCCGGTGGGATGCTCCGTCAAGCGGCTGCCCGCCAGCATGATTCGGTGTGGCTCTCTCATGGCTTGCCTCCCACCGGGTGCCGTGCGGGAGTGGCTGGAAAGGGTCCTGCCCGGCTCGAAGTAGCGGTGCCCTCCTCGCACGGACACCAACCCATTGCGAGGCAGAAAGGGACGCCGGTGACCGTCATCATCGGGATGGATCCGCACAAACGCTCGGCCACCATCGAGATCATCGATGCGGCAGGCCATATCCTGGCCGTCGGCCGATACACCACCGACACTGTCGGCTACGCCGAAATGCTCACCACTGCACAGCAATTCACTGACAGGGTCTGGGCGGTCGAGGGCCGCAATGGCATCGGCCGCCACCTCGCACACCGCCTGGTCCACGACGGCGAAACGTGGTCGACGTGCCCGCGAAACTCTCCGCGCAGGTGCGGGTCTTCGCCACCGGCAACGGCCGCAAAACCGACCCAGTCGACGCTCACTCGGTCGCCCTGACCGCCCTGCACGCCCCGAACCTGCGTCGCGTCCCCCTCGATCCGGAACTGGTCGCACTCGGCCTGCTCGCCGACCGACGCGACGAACTCGGGCGCGCCCGCACCCAAACCCTCAACCGCATCCACCGGATCCTGCTCGACCTGGTTCCCGGCGGCGCCAAGAAATTCCTGTCCGCACCCCAGGCCCGCGACCTGCTCACCGACCTGCGCCCGAGCAACGGCATCGGCTCTCCCGCGCCGGCAACCGCCGAATCAACCGCGTCCTACACATCATGGCCGTGGTCCAGCTGCGCCATCCCACCGCCGGGCGCGTCTACTTCGACGCCCGCCGCGCGGGCAGGAAGACCTCGATGGAAGCGATGCGCGCACTCAAACGGCGACTCTCCAACACCGTCTACACGCGGATACATGACGACCAGCGAAAACGTGAATCAGCAGGCCCGGGAGGGCAATCGGGAACGACTCCTGGCTCCAGCGCGACCGGGCTCCAACCCCACCCGATCCTTCGGACAAGCCACATCCCGGACCCACCAACCAAGCTAACCCTCACACCCACATCCCAGTCTTGACATAAAGGGGAGCCATGAGAGTGCGCTCATCTGGGATCGGGTGGCACGCGTCCTGGTGCGTCGGTGTCTGCCAGTGCAGCTACGTCGATGCATCTGTCGCGTGGAATCGCGTTGGCACCGTGGGTGATTGGAACAGATGGATCACACCCGTGTAGACCTCGCCGTTGGCGATCTCGTCTTCTGTTCGACTGAATCGGACGAATGCCGAAACGACCGCAATGTCGACCACACTGCGGGGATCGAACGGGAATCGGTAGTCCTCTTCTCGATCCGACCACTGGCGGAGGTTCGCCGTGGGAAAGAGATAGAGCCCGGGCGGCTCATACCGATGGAGGTGCTCCCTCAGGAAGTTGATCCCGGCACGCAGGGAATGCTGCGAAGGCAGAGTATCCATTCCCTCCAGAGGGAGAGCCAAGCCGGCCACAACGCCCGTCCGATTCAACCAATCGACACCTTGGCAGAGCGCACGAAATGCGCTCGCGCTGTCCGCGAGCAACCGCGACGGGTCCGTCATGTTCTCAGTACTGAACCCGAATTCATCGATGTGCCGGGAAAACAGACGGTGTTCTGCTTCGGCAGCAACTTGTGAAGCCCACCGTCTGATCGCATCTGGATCAAGGTCCATCGAAAGTGTCCGTCCGTTCTGCCCAGCTGCCGCGTGGATCATGCCCTCGGCTGCGCAGGCCCGCTACTCATTTTCGGTTTGCCCAAGCGCCCGCTGGGTGGCCTCGGACCGATAATCAACCCCGCCGCCAGCGGACACTTCACACGACGCTGTGCTCGCTCATCGGCATGAGCGCGCACTGCTGATGTCGAGCTGCGCTGAATCTGTTGACCGCCAGCGCTTCTCGAAATCGAAATCGCCTGACCGGGGTCGGGTGGTTCTGAGAGGGTCGCCGTATGAAGATCGGTGTTGCGCTTCCGCAGATGGCTCCCGGGTACGGACCGGGTACGACGGTCGACTGGGCTCGGCGAATCGACGCGGGTCCGTTTTCGAGTGTCTCGGTGGGCGAGCGGGTGACGTTTTCGAACCCGGAGATGGTTGCGACGCTGGGTGCTTGCGCGGCGGTGACGGAGCGGGTGCGGGTTCTGGCGAACCTCTGGGTGCTGCCACAGCACCCGGTGGCGATGGTCGCACAGCAGATCGGGACTCTCGACCAGCTCGCGAACGGACGTCTCGAGGTGGCCGTGGGCGTCGGCGGTCGCGAGCACGACTACCGCGCTCTCGGCGCTGATTTCAAGGGACGGCACCAGCAGCTCGACGACAAGGTGGCCGAGTTGAAGTCACTGCTCGCCGGTGAGCCGCCGTTCGAGGGCGCGGACCCGGTCGGGCCGGCGTGCGTGCAGCCGGGTGGGCCGATCATTCTCGCCGGCGCGATGGGGCCGAAGGCGATGCGTCGGGCGGCGCGGTGGGCGGATGGCATCTCCGGCTTCAGTATTCGAGGCGATGCCGAGGAGATCGCCAAGGTGGGCGAGCTCGCCGACCGGTGCTGGGCCGAGGCCGGTCGTGCGACGACCCCGCGCAAGGTCAGTGGCTGCTTCACCGCCCTGGGCGTCGCCGATGCCTCGGAGGCGTTGCACGCCTTCACCGCTCGCTACCTCGGCTTCCTCGGACCCAGGCTGGCCGAGATGATCGCCGCCTCGACGCGGGCGTCGAGTCCCGAGGTGCTCGCCGACATTCTCGGCGGCGCGGAACGGGCCGGGTGCGACGAGTTCATCCTGGTCCCGGCCGTCACCGACCTGAAATTCCTCGAGGTGGCGGCCGAGGTGGTGACCGCACGGCCTTGACGCTCGAGGAATGGAACCTGTTCTATTCCATGCATGACGCTGCGAGTGATCCAGTGGGCCACCGGTGGGCTTGGCCAGGCCGCGATCGGCCAGATCCAGCTGCACCCGGACCTCGAGCTCGTCGGGTGCTGGGTGCATTCGGAGGCCAAGGTCGGCCGGGACGCCGGTGAGCTCGCCGGGATCGGCCCGATCGGTGTCACCGCCACCAACAGCATCGACGAGATCCTCGCGATGGACGCCGACTGCGTCCTCTACTCGCCGCTGATGCCGAATCCTGAAGAGGTGGCGGCGATTCTGCGCTCGGGCAAGAACGTCGTCACGCCGCTGGGCTGGTTCTGGCCGACCGCGGAGGAGAAGGAGAGGATGACGGCCCCGGCCCGCGAAGGCGGCGTGACGCTGCACGGGACCGGGATCGACCCGGGCGGCGCCACCGAGCAGCAGCCGCTGTTCTTCACGGGCCTGTCCAGCGCAATCACGTTCGTCCGCGGTGAGGAGTACTCCGACATCCGCACCTACAACGCCCCCGACGTCGTACGCCACCTCATGGGTTTCGGTCAGTCGCCCGAGCAGGCGATGAACGGTCCGATGCTGGCGTTGCTGGACAACGGGTTCGACCAGTCGGTACGGATGTGCCTGGACGCGCTCGGCTTCGCCGACGCCGAGATCCGCAGCAGCCGCGAGGTGGCGGTCGCGACCGCGCCGATCGACTCGCCGATCGGCGTGATCCAGCCCGGCCAGGTCGCCGCCCAGCGCTTCGCCTGGGAGGCATTCATCGGCGACACCAAGGTCGTCAGGGTCGCGGTCAACTGGCTGATGGGCGATGAGAACCTCGACCCGCCTTGGAAATACGGCGACGGCGGCGTCCGGTTCGAGGTCGAGGTGAAGGGCGATCCCGACTGCTTCGTGACGATCCACGGATGGCACCCGACCAGCGTGGCGGCCGGCCTGCAGCGCAACCCCGGCATCGTCGTGACCGCGGCGCACTGCGTGAACTCGATCCCCTACGTCTGCGCTGCCGAACCCGGCCTGCTGACCTTCGTCGACATGCCCGTGGTCACCGGTCGGGCGCACCCGGACCTGGCGCGCTGATCGCGCCGGGCGTCTCGCGCCGACTGGATCTCGCTGTGCCCGTTGATCTTCTGATGCCCGGTGCCTGAGGTCCGCTGTCAAACGCTGAAACGGATCGAAAGCGTGTTCTCTCATCAGTTCCGGCGCCTGATGAGCGAAAAGGAGTGGTCGAATTGGCTGATGAACAGCTGGACCCGGTAGCGGACGAAGACGCATACGACGTCAATCTGGAGGACCCCGTCATCGACTCCGCTGTGCCGACCACTTGGCAGGAGTTCGCCGAGGACGCCCGGACAGGGCAGTCGGCCATGGTCATAGAGGGGTTCGGGAGCGTCACTCTTCCGGGGGGGCGGCGCGCTTCACCGGGTAGACATTGTCACTCGTCTTGGATCGTCACGCCGCCCGCATCGAGCGGACGAGGGATAACGGTGTTGATCAAAGTCGATACGGCTCCAGCCGCACACCACACGAAGGACCTCGAAGCATGAGCATGACGCAGACATTGACCACTCTCGGGGGAATCACTGTCGCAACACTTCTCACCGCATGCGAGACCGCCGACGACAGTCGCGCCCAGATCCCCACGTACATATGCAATGAGGCCATCGTCGTGCAGCCGCTGGGTTACAAGGATGGGGACACCGTCGTCATCACCGGCCGAGGCGACTGCCGACCCGCAGAAGGCACTGCCGGACAGGACAATACGATGAGAGGTCCCTGGCAGATCACCCAACGCAGCCCGACACCCATCACTTACAGCTGCGGAAAGCAACCTCCAGCGCCCCTTGGCCTCGACGGCAAGCCCATCGAGTTCCTCACCATCTCCGGCAACATCGCGAATGCTCCTGCCTACGTCAACGGCTACGACTGCATCCCCTAAGCGATCACACTCCGACCGGTTCGGTCAGTACGATCAGCGGCATTACACGTCGTTTGCTGCTGGCCTCGACTTCCTGCGCGAGCACGGGACCCGATGGGCATCTACGAGGATGACGCCACGGCCAGTTGATCTTCCACCGCCCCGCGCCGGCCGGTTCGGTCAGCGCGGTCAGCGGCACACGAGAGTGCGTTCGCCAATCGTCTGTGCTTCGCTCCTCCTGGGCCGGCCGACCGGGGATGAAGGGTCCGAGTCCAGGCTGTCGCGTTTATCCAATACTGCGACTCGGCCATCCTGGTTGCCTTGTACTCGGCGTCCGCCTGCAAGTACTCGATTCTTACTGGCCGAGCTCTCCGACCGGCCGAACCTCGACACAGGAGACCCCTTGCCACCAAACCTAGCCTTGAAGGCAATGAACATCGCGCACCGCGGCCTGCTCCACGCGAGCGGCGGGAAGCTGGGCAACTCCTTCAGCGGCATGCCGTCGCTGGAACTGACCACGGTCGGACGGAAGTCGGGACGATCGCACACGGTGATGCTTACCGCCCCGCTGGTCGATGGCGACACGATCGTCGTAGTGGCGTCCCGCGGTGGCGGTCCAGTCCACCCGGCGTGGTATCTGAATCTGCGAGACCGGCCCGAGGTCGACGTGTCGTTCCGCAGCGGCCCCCGTCGACGCATGACCGCCCGGACGGCGACTGTGCAGGAACGGGCCGAGCTATGGCCGAAAGTGATCGCGAGATATGACGGCTACGCCGCCTATCAGCAGCGCACCACTCGCGAAATTCCGCTGGTCCTGCTCACCCCACGGGACTGAACAGAGTAAACGCAGACCGACCACGGGCCCTTACACACGAACCCGACGCGGCGGGCGCCCCCTGGCATTGGCAGAACAACCGCACCTCGGCATGAGCGAGTACTCCCGGCGCGCGCCGTGGACCGGCCGGTCTGGTCAGTAGTGCGGAGCGGAGATCAAAACGGTCGGCCCATTGGTCTTCGGGGCCGACCGCGTGGCCGATTCGAACCGCGCGCGACGCGGCAAGAGCGGATATTGGACCGTCTGGCTACCGAGGCCAAAAGACGTGGGTATCCCTGACCATCAGCGGCGTCGATTCTGCGTCCTCGTACCAGCGCAAACGCGCAAGCTCTACCGAGCCATCGGGACCGACCAGTCCGAGATCCACGCGCCGATACAGCCAGAGCATCAGCTCGGTCATTTCCTGAAGCGTCTCGACGTGCACCTCCTGCCGAGCTTCGAGATGCCAACCAGCCGAAGTCCGTTCGAGGTTCGCGTCGAGCATCCCCCCGATCTTCCACGCAGGGCCGTGCGCACCGAGCAATGGTTCAGGATCCAGGAGAACCGGCTCTCCGTCTTCGCCTTCGATGGCAAAGCGGACCCCGGTTTCGATCCGGAAGCCATCCTCGGGCGCCTCGCCCGACCCCAGATGCCAGCGCAACTCCTCAACATCCGCTGCGGAGAGTTCATCCCGCAGGTCAACCGAGATCAGGAACTCGAACATATCTGCCACGGGCGCACCGTATTACAGACCGCCGACAACTCCCGCCGCCAGACACTCGCGCATCGGCAGTTGCAGACGTTCCGCGGCAGTCGGATCGGTGCGGCCGGTCGATCTTCCGTTACGCGGCGGATCCGAGCAGCCCGATCTCGAAGGACAGCGGTCTCGGCGCCGTCGGTCTGCGCTGGTGTGGCGGATTTCCTCGGAATCGAGGCAAGATCGGAAGCGGCAACGACGGCTCGCTCGTTGAGAACCTGAGGACACTGTCGAAGGAGATCGTGATGGCGGAAGCGTTTGTGCTCGGTGGTGTTAGGACCCCCTTCGCCCGGTACGGTGGTTCGCTGTCGCACATTCGGGCCGACGACCTGCTGGGGATGACCATGAAGGGTGCGTGCGAACGCGTCGGCGTGGGTCTCGATCAGATCGAGGATATTGTCGCGGGCTGCGTCAATCCGGCCCACGAAGGTATGGGTGATGTCGCGCGGTGGGCGGCGCTGGCGGCGGGATTCCCCGACACGGTGGCCGGGGCGACGATCAACCGGTTCTGCGGGTCGTCCCTGAGTGCGACCATCAATATCGCGCACGCGATCAAAGCGGGTGACCTGGGCGTCGGAATCGCCTGCGGCGTCGAGTCGATGTCGCGGTCGGGATGGGCGTACATGAAGGGCGACACCCCGTTCGGCCCCCGTGGCCCGGTCATCCTGCTCGACACCATGTGGGCGGGTGCGGGCGGTCCCGCCAATCCGGCGCTGCTGGAGCGCAATGCTTACATCGGAATGATCGAGACAGCACAGAACGTCGCCGACCGCTACGGGCTGACCAGAGAGGAAATCGACGCGTTCGCGCTCCGGACGCAGCGAAATGCCAAGGCGGCCAGGGATTCCGGGCGGCTGGCCAAGGAGATTATGCCGATCGAGATCGCCGCGACGAGGAAGACCCCCGCCCGCCTGTTCGAGCACGACGAATTCATCCGCGACGACACCACCGCCGAAAGGCTCGCGGCACTGCCCCCGCAGCCGGGGACGACGCAGATGACCGCCGGGAACTCGACTCCCCTGACCGACGGAGCCAGCGCACTGGTACTGGCGTCGGGTGAACGAGCAGGCGAACTCGGCGTCGAACCGCTGGCGCGGGTGGTGTCGTCCGCGGTGTACGGGATCGATCCGCGCTACATGGGTCTGGCTCCGGCGTGGGCGCTGCCGCTGGCGATCCAACGTGCGGGCCTGGCACCCGAGCAGATCGACGTGTGGGAAGTACACGAGGCATTCAGCGCCCAAGCCCTGGGCGTGCTGCGTGAACTGCCCAACCAGCTGGACGGTTTCATCATCCCCGACGAGAAACTGACACCGAATGGCGGCGCGGTGGCAATCGGTCATCCGTTCGGCGCCACCGGCGCCCGCTACGTCCTGACCTTGGCCACCGAACTGCGGGAACGCAATGCGCGCTACGGCGCGATCGGAGTCTGCATCGGATCCGGTCAAGGAGTCGCAATCGTCCTCGAAAACCCGTCCGCCGCCTGAGAAATCTCACCGAAGGAACAATGTACGGGGTTCCCCCGGGAGGTCAGGAGACGACCGCGTGCTGGATGCGGCCATTTCGCTCTCCCTCTCCATGGCTGTTCGGCGAAGCATCCCAGCGCGAGAGAGCTGGCGCAAACCATTAAGGGCCACTTCATATCTCAGTTGCACTGAACAGCCTTCTGCCGTTACTGAACCAAGTGGTTGGCGACGATCGCACCCAACGGACTGGCCAGAACCGGTGATCGCACGGCAACCGGCAGTTGCGGACGTTCCGCCGGCCCCGGATCGATACGGCCAGTTGATCTTTGCCTGCCCCCGCACGGGCTGGTTCGGTCGGCGCGGTATGCGGCAAAGTAGTGCGTTTACTGGCGACGTTGATCTTCGAGACACTACCGCCGCCGGTTCGAACCGTGCGGGCCGCGGCAGCACACTACGCGCTAGGAGTACGACCGGCTCACGAAACCGTCAGGACGAACCAACACCGTCCCGTACGGCCAGCCATCCACGACGTGCACCGGGACGTCGGCCTTCACGTCGGGATCGGCTGTGAGTACGCACCATTGCGATCCGACGAGATCCAGCGTGGACACCCCGTCGGCCACCCACATGTGCGGTAGGCGCGATCCCGGCGATCCGTCGAGGTCGAGGGCGACGTCCTCGGTGGAGGGGAGCTCCGCGCCGTCGTACCGGTAGCCCATGTGCACCACTGGCGCGTTGATCGCCCCCGCCGCCTTGCGCGCCTCTGCCATGTCCTTTCCCCAGTGCAGGGACGGATCGTTGAACCGCAGGCGCGCCTGCTCCATCGTCATGAGGGCCACCGGATGGCGTTCGGCGTGATAAGTCTCCAGCAGTTCGGGTCCGGTCTCACCGCGCAGTACGTGCGCGAGCTTCCATGCCAGATTGTGCGCGTCTGCGATGCCGGCGTTCAACCCGAACGCGCCCAATGGGGGGATCGCGTGCGCCGCGTCGCCCACCAGGAAGACCCGACCGACGCAGAGCCGATCGGCCACCTGGCCGCGCCCCCGGAACCTCAGCACACTGCGGATCTCCACCTCGATCGACGGGTCGCCGAGCGCGGTACGGATGAGGTCAGGAGTCGGCTCCGTGTCGAGGTGGGTGAGGAACACCCACTCACGTTCGCCGTCGACGGTCACCAGCAGGCCGGTCGCGTCCGGATGCTCGATATTGCACATTGCGAACGGCTCACGCGGACGCAGATCAGCACCGAACAGGACACTCGTCGTCTCCTGACCGATCACACCGGGACCGGTGAGACCGATGCCGAGGACCTCCCGAACCCGGCTGCGCACACCGTCGGCGGCCACCAGGTAGCGCGCCCGCACGACACGCCCGTCGGACAGGGTCGCCGTGACGCCGCCGGAGTCCTGCTCGAACGAGTCGAGCGCCACGCCGAACTCCACGTCGCCCGCCCTGGTGATCAGTACGCGGTCGAGCCGGTTCTGTGCGCAGGTGCCGCGGATCCGGGCTGGTGTGTAGGTGAGCTCGGCCGCGGCTTTCACCTTCCACTCATCGCTTTCGGTGAAGTCGGCCTCGGCGAGCGTGCGCCCTCTGATCTTTCCCGCCCGCAAGTCGACCGCAGCCTCGTTGACGGCGTGATCCAGGCCGACCTCGCGCAGGATCTCTACCGACCGCGACCAGATGCCGGTGGCCCTGGGGTGGGGCGACAGCTGCGGCTTCTCCTCGACGACGAGGGGCTTGACGCCGTGGTGGCGCAGCAGCACCGCGAGCATCAGCCCGACGGATCCGCCGCCGGCGATCAAAACATCAGTGGGCACAGTGTTCCCGTTCATGGGCACACTGTATCCACTTCTGTAGACTCCTGTCCATGTCGCTTATCTGGGAACGTGAGCCGTACCGGTCGAAAAGGCAGGCCCTGAGCGTGGAGCGCATCGTGGACGCGTGCGTCGCCATCGCCGACGCCGAGGGGCTCGACGCGCTGTCGATGCGCCGCGTTGCCACCGAACTGTCGACCGGCACAACCTCGCTCTATCGCTATGTGGACAGCCGCGACGACCTGCTCGACCTCATGGCCGATGCGGTACAGAACGACCACGTGCCGCTGACGGGAGACTGGCGCGCCGACCTCGAGGCGTACGCCCACCACGAGCGCGAGCTGTGGCTACGGCACCCTTGGCTCGCCCCGCTACTGGCCACACGACCATCACTCGGCCCCAATTGGCTGCGCGGCCTGGAACACGCCCTCACCGCAGCCGCCCCGCTGACCTCCGACATCGCCGACGCGGCCTCGGCCGTCGGGCTCATCAGGGACTACGTCCGCGGCGCGGTCATACGCGAACTCGCCGAGAAAGAGACCCAGCGGCGCACCGGTCAGACCGAGGACCAGTGGCGCGCCGCCGTCGCCCCCCACATGCGCAAGATCATCGAAAGCGGCGCATATCCCCGGGTTTCGCGCATGACCGAATCCGCCGACCTGAGCCCGGCCGAACAGTTCTCGTACGGCTTGCGCCGCATCCTCACCGGGATCGCGGACTCGCAGCAGACGGCAAAGTGATCACGAATGCACCGAGTCCGATCCCGCCCGAACAGGGAACCACCTACGCGACACACTGCATTCGGCAGTTGCGTGCACTGTCGGCGGCCGTACGACGCTCTGCCCGTTGATCTTCCGATGCCCGCGCTGGCCGGTTCGGTCAGCGCGACCAGCGGCAATGTAGTGCCTTGCCATCAGCCACTGGGTTTCCTGTTCTGTGGCAATCTGGCGGCGTGGGTGCGAGTGAACAGGTCGGGCATGGAGGCGGAACCAAAGCGATCCTCGAGAGGATTGCGGCCAGCAAGGCGGGTGTCGTCGAAGTAGAGGTTGCCCCTCGCAAAAAGGATGGGGTTCGACCAGCAGCGCATCGCACGGCTCGGCTCGTCCGGGTGCTCTTCTGCTGCTCGGTGTTCATCGGTGCTTTGTTGCTGGCCCTCCTGTACGTAGGAGTGGGCTGCTTCGGGTTCCTGATCTTCCTCTTTTAGTGGCGCTGCGACGCCACCGAACGTCCGCATCGATCACACGGGGCACGCTCATCGGCAGTAGCGGACGTTCCGCTGGCCTCAGATCGCCTCGGCCCGTTGACCTTCGCGCGGTCCGCGCTGGCCGGTTCGGTCAGCGCGGTATGCGGCAATTGAGTGTGTTTACTGTCGGTCGTGGAACTGTCAGTCGCGAATTCCGGTGGCGCGCTTGATGATCGCGTCGAAAGCACGGTCGGGCAGAAGCCATTTCACGAAGATCAGCGGGCGGGCGCCGAAGCCGACGGTGTAGCGGGTCCTGGGGCGGCGGGCGGTGACGGCCTTGCCGATCGCGTCGGCGATCACCTGGGGCGGAGAGTTGCGTCTGGCGTTGGATTCCGAACTCAATAAGGTTGCTACGGCCTGGGCTTGGGAAGCGTAGGCGGTGTCGCCGGAGACCTTGCGCAGGTTATCGGCGGCGATGCCGCCCCATTCGGTGGCGATGCCGCCGGGCTCGATCACCACGACGTTCACCCCGAATGGCTGTGCTTCCAGGCGCAGGCAGTCGCTGAGTCCTTCGAGGGCGAACTTGGTGCCGTGGTACCAGCCACCGAGCGGGGTGTAGATCTTGCCTCCCATGGAGGTGATGTTCACGATCGTGCCGGAACGCTGTTCGCGCATGTGTGGCAACACCAGCTGCGCCAACCGCGCCGCGCCGAAGACGTTGACCTCGAACTGATAGCGGGCCTCATCGAGAGGCACGTCCTCGATCGCGCCGAAGGAGCCGTACCCGGCGTTGTTGACCAACACATCGATACGCCCGGTCTCGCCGATGATCCGTGCGATACCCGCGGTCATCGACGCGTCGTCGGTGACGTCCATGGCCAGCGGGTGGATAGCGTGGTCGGCGAGTTTCTGCAGGCGGTCGATGCGCCGTGCCGCGCCGTAGACGGTGTAGCCGAGGTCGGCCAGTTTGCGGGCGGTGGCCTCGCCGATGCCGGAAGAGGCTCCGGTGACGAGAGCGGTCTTGGTGGTCATGCTGCCTCCCAACGGTAAGATGAACTGCGGTTCATGTTCTATGATGAACCTCAGTTCACGTTATTGGCAAGTATCGATCGACCACCGTGAGAGACATTTCATGCCCCAGCCCCGAACCCCGCGCGCCGACGCGGTCCGCAACCGCACCAAGATCTTGTCCGCCGCCCGGGAACAGATCACCGCTCACGGCCCCGAAGCCGGCATGGACCAGATCGCCGCGGCGGCAGGGGTCGCCGTCGGCACTTTGTACCGGCACTTCCCGACGAAGACCGATCTGGTTGCCGCCGTGGTCATCGAGTACGTCACCCACGTGGCCGATGATGCCGAGGCCGCTTGCGCGCGTGTGGAATCCGGAGCGCGCGCACTGGATGAGATCACCGGATTCCTGGCCGGCGTCGTCGAGTTGACCGCCACCAACCAAGCCGCCAAAGCCGCCGCACAAGCCCTTGGCGCGGACCCCGCCGCCAAGGCTGAGGAAGACCGCGCCACCACCGCGCTGGCAACTCTCATCGAAGCAGGCCAGGCAGCGGGCGACATCCACCCCGACGTGACGGTCGGCGACATCTACCTACTGTTCTCCGCCGCCCCGACCGGCCAACCACATACCGCCCGCGCTCGATGGCTCACCCTCGTCCTGCCCGGCCTGACGACCCATGCCCGGACCAGCAAACCCTGACACACCCAGACGGGGTGGGACACGCGAAACTCGGCATGAGCGCGCACTGCCGGCGACCGTACGGCGATCTGCTCGTTGATCTTCAGATGCCACACGCTGGCCGGTCCGGTCAGCGCGACATGCGGTGAGGATGTTCTGCGCGGCCGTGTATCTGGTTCGCGAGTGACATGCGAGTCTCGCCCGTTGTCGGAATGCGCTGTGGGCGAATAACGTTGGGTTTGCACTGACGGGCCGCGCGACTGGTTCGTCTCGCTGCGGACCCGCAGATGTATGTCAGGATCGAAACATGGCGGTTTGCATCGAGAGCGTCGTGTCGGCCGACGGGACGCGCATTGCCTTTCAGACGCAAGGGGCGGGGCCGGCGCTGGTGATCGTTCCCGGTGCGTTGGTCACCTTGGACACGTATCTGGAGCTGGCCGGGCTGCTGGCTCCGGATTATCGGGTCGTCGTGATCGAACGACGTGAATACGGATCGAGCGGAAATGGCCCGCGCCCAGCGGAGTTCGCCGCGCAAGCCGCCGATCTGGCGGCGGTCCTGGCCGCGGTGGGTGAACCGGCTTTCGCGTTCGGGCACTCGGCGGGCGGTCTGGTCACCTTGGAGGCGATGCGGCGGGATGCGTCGATGGTGCGGCGTCTCGCACTGTACGAGCCTCCGGTCGCGCTCGCCGGCCCTCCATTGACGCCGACGCTCGAGAAGATTCGGCTCCACATGGACAGCGGACGACCCGAGGACGCGATCATCGAATTCTTCACCGCCATCACCGATCCCGTCCCTCCCCGCGCGGCCCTGCAACCGCTCGCGGACGCTCTCGCCGTCCGCGCGCCCGGATTGGTCGCCGATCTCGAATGCCTCACGGCGATGGACCCCGATATCGCATCCTGGTCGGCCATCGAGTTGCCCACCCTTCTCCTCGCCGGCGAGATCACCGATCCCTACGGCACGGCCAGCATTGACCTGCTCCAGGGGTCGCTGCCCGATGCCCGCACCGTCACCTTGCCCGGACAACGTCATCACCCCGACGACGTCCCCGCGGTGGCCGGCGCACTGCGCGAATTCTTCCGCTGAACAGGCTGGGCGCAGCGGTGGCGTGCGACCGGAATCGGCGAAGCGGCCGCGTCATCGGTTGTGCGGCAACAGACATCGATCTCGCTCGCAACCTCACGTGAACGGTTGACCTGAACCGCGGTCGAGGTTGCACAGTGGCCGGATGCGACTGAATCAGATCACGATCGGTACCACCGACCTGCGCCGGTCCGAGCGGTTCTATGAACTGCTCGGACTCCAGCTGATCGTCGAAGAGAACCACTACCTGCGGTTCCAATGTCCTGAGGGCGACAGCACGTTTTCGGTCGAGCTGGTGGACTCCGTGCCCGGCGGCGCGCAGGTGTCCATCTACTTCGAGTCCGATGACCTCGACGACCAATGCGCCCGGCTACGCGCTGCGGGCGTGGATTTCGACAGCCTGCCCGCCGACATGTCGTGGCTGTGGCGAGAGGCATGGCTGCGCGATCCCGACGGCCACCGTCTTTGCCTGTTCCATGCCGGAGCCAATCGCCTGAACCCGCCATGGCGAATCCCCGACCCGGCATCGCGGTCATGGCCAAGTCCCGGGGCGGCGGAATAATCGCCCGCATGCGAACAGCTCGGGACCGTCGACGCACGTTTTCCCGCACTGGAATTCGGCAGATGCGGACGCTTTGACCCGCGAGCAGTCTCGGTCTCGGCGCCGGCCGGTTCGCTCAGCGCGGTCCGCGGCATTTGCGATGCTATCGGCTAGAGGCGCATCGCCGTACGGACGAGGTCGGCGATGGCTTTGGATCTGCTGTGTGGTGGCCAGGCGATGACGGTCGTGACGGCTGGCGCGTCCGGCACCGGCACGATGGCGTGATCGTCGCGTAGTTGGGCTCGGAGCGACTCGGGCATGACCGCGCAGGCCCGTCCGAGCCTGATCAGCTGGATCAACTGGGTGTGGTCGCGAACCTGCGGTCCGGGGCCGTCCGGATAACTTCCATCCGGTCGAGGCCAGCGCGGCAGGGGAAGGTCCGTCAGGGCGTTGACCTCGGCCATCGACATGTGGGGCCGGTTGGCGAAGGGGTGCCCGGCGGGCAGGACCAGGACCTGCTGTTCGGTGTGCAGGTCCTCGGTGTCGAATCCGGCGGTCGTGTCGTAGGGCCGGAGGAGCAGAGCAACGTCGGCACGCCCGTTCCGTAGCAGGTTTTCCGGTTCGCCGGGCCCGCACAGCACCACCTCGACCGCGACAGCGCAGGGGTCGGCGGCGTAGGCGTCCAGCAGCTTCGACAACAGTTCGCTGGACGCTCCTGCCTTGGTGGCCAGCACCACGCAGGGCCGGTCGGCAGCGGCGCGGCGGGTGCGGCGCTCGGCGGCTTCGACCGCTTCGAGGGCGAGGCGGGCTTCCCGCAGCAGCACCGACCCGGCCTTGGTCAACGTGATCGCGCGAGAACTGCGGTGCAGCAGAACGACTCCGAGCCGACGTTCCAGCTGCTGGATCGCCCGCGACAGCGGTGGTTGCGCCATCGAAAGCCGTTGTGCCGCCCGCCCGAAGTGCAATTCTTCGGCGACGGCGACGAAGTATCGCAACTCCCGCGTCTCCACCGTGTCATCGTATCCGGCGCTCACCACGATCAATACCCGTGCGGTATCGCCGCCCACCCGACCGGTCTTGGACGCTCCACCCGAGTCCGCAACATGATCGACGGCATGAGTGAACGGACGATCGCGCTGGTGACCGGCGCGAACAAAGGAATCGGATACGAGATCGCGGCGGGCCTGGGCGCGCTCGGCTGGCGAATCGGGGTGGGCGCGCGGGATCGAGAACGCCGCGAGAGTGCGGTGGCGAAGCTGCGCGCGGCTGGAACCGATGCGTTCGGCGTGCCGCTCGACGTGACCGACGACGCGAGTGTGGCCGCGGCGGCCGAGTTGATCGCCGACCATGCCGGAGGGCTCGATGTTCTGGTCAACAATGCCGCGATCACCGGAGGTTCGCCGCAGACACCGACCACCGTCGATCCCGCGACCGTGCGAGCTGTCGTGGAAACCAACGTGATCGGGGTCATCCGGGTCACCAACGCGATGCTGCCTATGCTGCGCGCCTCGGCCTCACCGCGGATCGTCAACATGTCCAGCAGTGTCGGCTCGCTCGCCCTGCATACCACGCCCGGCATCGACATGGGCCCGGTTCCCACTGCGTACTTGGCCTCGAAGACCTTCCTCAACGCCGTCACTATCCAATACGTCAAGGAACTGAGCGGCACCAACATCCTGATCAATTCCGGCTGCCCCGGTTTCACCGCCACCGATCTCAACGGCTTCCAAGGCGTCCGCACACCACAGCAGGGGGCGGCGATTGCGATTCACCTCGCGACCCTGCCCGACGACGGACCGACCGGCGGATTCTTCGACGACGCCGGAACGGTGCCCTGGTGACGGGCACGCCGGTACGAACCATTCCCGTTCTCGAAGTCAGCCGCGCATAGCGCTCCAGAGGAGAAGCAAGACAATGACAAAGGCAGTCAGGTACGACGAATTCGGCGGAATCGACGTCCTGCGGATCGAGGAGGTCGACCGCCCCGTGCCCGGGGAAGGGCAGGTCCTCGTGCAGGTGAGAGCAGCAGGCATCAACCCCGGTGAGGCGGCATTACGCACCGGCGCGATGACGGACATCTTTCCCTCCATCTTTCCGTCCGGACAGGGCAGCGATCTCGCCGGAGTCGTCGTCGAGATCGGTGCCGGAGCCGGCCGATTCGCGCCCGGTGACGAGGTGATCGGATTCTCCGAGCGGCGAAGCGCCCAGGCCGAGCTGGTCCTCGTCGACGTCGACAACCTCACCCCCAAACCGAAGAACGTCCCATGGGAAGTGGCGGGCGCCCTGTACATTGCCGGCGTGACCGCGTGGGGGGCAGTGCATTCCGTACAGCTCGAGCAAGGCGAGAGCGTCGTCATATCCGGAGCCGCCGGAGGAGTCGGCTCATTCGCCATCCAGCTCGCGCGCCGTGCCGGAGCCACGGTCATCGGTCTGGCGAGCGAGCGCAACCACGAGTGGCTGCAAAGCCACAGCGTGATCCCCGTCGCATACGGTGACGGCGTCATGGACCGGATCAAGGCCGCCGCACCGGGCGGCATCCATGCCTTCATCGACACCTACGGCGACGGGTACGTCGAACTGGCCCTCGCTCTCGGCGTCGCAATCGAGCGGATCGACACCATCATCGATTTCCCAGCAGCCGCAAAGTATGGGGTCAAAACCGAACCCGGGCCCAACGGCAGGCCGGGCGCCGAGGTCCTCGCCGAACTGGCCGGCCTGATCGCCGACGGACACCTCGAAGTCCCGATCGCGAACGTCTACCCTTTGACGCAGGTTCGTCAGGCCTACACCGAACTCGAACGCAGACACACCCACGGCAAAATCGTTCTGAGGCCCTAGCCGGCGCCACACAGTGCGGCGCGCTTCCAGGGGACTGCTCGACCGCGGGGTTTGATTCCCGTCAGCATGGTTGTCTGCCACCCCGAGACCACGACACCGCCGACTACACATCCGGTATTCGGCATAATGGCGCGTTCGGCCAGCCTCCGGCCAATAATCGCCGCGGCCATCCCGACGCCCTCTACTGAAGCAAGCTCTAGTGAGCCCGGTGCGCGGACCATGGCAGTGGGGTAGGTGATAGGCCCGTACCGGGCACCCCGGTACGGGCCTGTTGCTTATGCGGCTGACACAGTTCTCGGTCGACGGCGACGGGTCGGAGCCACAGCACCAGCCATCACCTCATCGGCAGTTCGGTGCGTTCGGCCGGCCTCATGGCAGATGCCCACGGCATCTTGGTCTTTCGGAGACCAGCGGTCGAGGCGCGCGAGAATCGGCGCTCAGTCGAGCAGGAACTTCAGGCGATCATCGGCTTGCCCGGCCGCGATCTCGACGATGTCGGCCGTCACGACGTCAGCCGCGACGAACGGGTCTTGCGCGACCCGCCGCTGGAGATCCTCCGCCGAGGTGTTGTGCGCCAGGACCGCTCCTCGGCGGTGTCCGGGCGGGGTGAGTTGAGGATCATCGGTGTCCTTCGGGTCGGCATCCGGCCGAAGGATCACGAAAGAAGGATGCTTCGGCCGGCCTGAGGGCTGTCGGTCCGAAGGCCTCGCTCGCCGGCACCGTATGGGTCACGGTGTCCGGTGGACGGCCGGGCGCACCAACGCCAGCATGTCGACCGCCCGCCCGGCGCCCGGCAAATTCACCGAGGCCGGGGAGCTACTCCCCTTCGCTACCGCCGACGATAACCCCACTCACGAAAGTCCAGCAAATCGGGCAGTTAACGAAATCTGTTGCACGGCAACGCAAATAAACAAATCAGCGAAGGCGCAGTGATTACCGCGCACAACCGGCGAACGAATGTTCGCGCACCCTGGAACGTCCCGGTCGAGCCACCGCAAGAAAATCTCCGACCCTGTACCCAGGTGTGAGGCCAAGAGATCCGCACGACCGTCGGCATTGCAGTGCAGTGCGTTGGCCGACCGTGGCCGACGGCCGCGCTTTCGTAAGGATGTGCAGGGACCGCGGGCGCACCGCACTCAACGTGTGACTGGGCCCCGGTTGCAGGCCCACCGGTTATGCGAGTTGGATTTGTTGCTCGAACTCGGTCGGTGACCATTGCTGACGGAATGCGTTGGGGC
>NZ_JBHZAL010000053.1:0-33883 GCF_042754245.1 Nocardia sp. NPDC059228
TTTTTTTTTCCCGCCCCCGCCCCCCGGGGTTTTTCCCCCCCCCGCGGGGCCCCCCCCTTCCTAAACCCCCCCCCCCCCCCGGGGCGGCGGGGGGGGGGTGCCGCCCCGCCCCCCGGCCGGCCCCGAAACCCGCTGTGCCGCCTAGTGTCCCGACTGCTCGCGCAGGGCCTGTTTGGCGGCGTCCTGCACCTTGTCGACCGCACCGGCGAACTTGCCGTCGGTCTGCTGGTCCACCAGATCGCCGGCCTTGTCGATCAGCGGCTCCAGCTTGTCGGCGTGCTGACCCGCCAGCTCCGCCGCCTTGCCCGCCGCATCCTTCAACTGGTCGAACATGCCCACGATCCACACTCCTGTCTCGAATCAACCTCCGTGACAGGCTATCTCCGCGGCGCGGCGGGAGCGGCGGGGCTCAGTTCGCGGGCGGCGGGCTGAAGACGCCGAAGCGGTTGCCCGAGGTGTCGAGCAGCTCGGCGAAGACCAGGCCGTTCTTGGCGGTGACGGGCTGCAGGAAGACCTTGCCACCTTCCTGCTCGGCCGCGGCCAGTACCGCGGGCACGTCCTGGACCAGCACATAGAAGATGGCGTGGTTGCCGGAGGCGTCGTCCTGATGTGCGATACCGCCCGCGGGCATCTCGTTACCGGGGTAGGTGACGATGTCGTACTTGCCGTCTTCGTCCGGGTCCGGAGCGAAGTTCCAGCCGAACAGTTCCCGGTAGAAGGCCTTCACCTGTTCGGGCTCATTGCTGCCGACCTGGAACCAGGCGACGGTGTTGAAGGGCGGAGTGGTCATCTCTGTCTCCCGGAGAGTCATGGTGGATTTCCTTGCCCCACCACGATCTCCGGGCCCGGCGACAACCCTGTGTCGGTGTTTCCGGATGATTTTGTCGGTGTTCGCCGGCCTAACCGAGCGATATCATCCGCACCTCGTGCACCGGCTCGTCCGGGCGGCACATGTCGATGGTCCGCTCCGGCCCGGTCCACTCCGTCAGCTCGATGGCCTTCATCCGGTCGAGCCGGAAGTTGCGCGGTTCGTCGCGCAGCCGGCACCAGGCCAGCAGATACCAGCCGTTGGTCCCGTGCAGCAGCGCGACCGGCTCCACCTCGCGCTCGCTGAGCACCCCCGAGCCATCCAGATATTCGATGCGCAGCACGCGCCGCGCCACCACCGCCTGCTCCACCTCCGCCGGGATCGGCATCGGCGCGACGGCCTCCGGCGACTCCAGCAGGCGCACCCGCAACGCCAATTGCCGTGCCGCGTCGGCGTTCTGCTGGGACATGGCGGCCAGGATCTTGCGCAGGGCACTGCGCCCGGCCGCCGCGAAGGGCCCATCGTCGGCGCGGGCCACGGCGACCGCCAGCGCCACCGCCTCGGCCGCGGTGAAGTTCAGCGGCGGCAGCGACATGCTCTTCTCCAGCGCGTACCCACCCCGCCGCCCCACATCGGCGTAGATGGGCACCCCCGACTGCTGCAGCGCGCTGATGTCCCGCTCAACGGTGCGCACGCTCACCCCGTGCCGCACGGCCAATTCCCGTGCGGTCCGCAGCCGCGGGGACACTGCCCGCAACTCCTCGACAATCGCGTAGAGCCGATCCGTGCGGTTCACGCCCACACCGTAGCGGCACCCACCGACAATCCCGGGTCGGCGCTCAGCAACCCCGGGTCGGCGCTCAGCCATCCCAGGTTGGCGCTCAGCGCCCCGACTTCCAGGGCGGATCCGGCGGCACCTGATCCCCCTTCTGGTTGTAGGTGTCGTTGTACTGCTTCTCGGTTTCGGGTTCGTCCACCGGCTGATCGCTCTTACCCGTCGGATCCATGCCCACTGCCTTTCTCGAAAACCTGTGTCCCGCACGGTAATCGTCGGCTCATGACGGATTCGTGACGCCGGACGCACGGAACCCCGGTCCGATCGGAGGATCGGACCGGGGTTCCGGGAGCGCTACTGCCTGAGCGGCTTCGCTACTGCCTCAGGCGGTTTCGCCAGCGGCGGCCTCCGCGCGGCGGCGGACGCGGCGGGCCGCGGCGACCATATTGCGCAGGGACGGGTCGAGCTGCCAGTGGTGGCGGGTCTTCAGGCCGCCGTCCGGGTTGGCCCACAGGCGTTCCGGGGTGACGGCTTCCGCTGCGGCGGTGAGCAATTCGTCCAGCTCGTCGATGTCCGGGATCCGGGCGGAACGGGACTCGTACACACCCGGGCCGACGCCGTGGGTGAGACCACGGCCTTCGGCGCAGTCCTCCTTCAGCGCCTCCAGTACCCACTCGATGGAGCGGGTGGCGACGATGGCGGTGACGTCCGCGTCGAGTTCCTCGATGGCCGCCACCACGTCACCGCGGCTGGAATAGCCGATGTGCGTGTGGATCTGGGTTTCCGCAGCGACGCCGGAGGTGGCCAGCTTGAACGCGCCGACAGCCCAGCGCAGGTATTCGGCCTGGCCCTTCTTGCGCAGCGGGAGCAGTTCGCGGATGGACGGCTCGTCCACCTGGATGATGGCGATGCCCGCCTTCTCCAGATCCATCACCTCGTCGCGGATGGCCAGCGCCACCTGGTCGGCGGTCTCGTAGAGCGGCTGATCCTGGCGCACGAAGGAGCGGGCCAGCATGGTGACCGGACCGGTGACCATGCCCTTGACCGGTTTGTCGGTCAGGGACTGGGCGTAGGTGGTCCACGACACCGACATGGGCTCGGGGCGCGACACGTCGCCGTACACGATCGGCGGTCGCACGCACCGGGATCCGTACACCTGCACCCAGCCGAAGTGGGTGGTGGCGAAGCCGTCCAGCAGCTCCGCGAAGTACTGGATCATGTCGTTGCGCTCGTGCTCGCCATGCACCAGCACGTCGAGGCCGATGTCCTCCTGCAGCCGGATGGTGGACTCGATCTCGGCTTCGATGCGCTTGCGGTACTCCTCGTAGGACAGCCGGCCCTGACCGAGGTCGTGGCGCGCCTGCCGGGCCGTCTCGGTCTGCGGGAACGAGCCCAGCGTGGTGGCGGGCACCACCGGCAGCCGAAGCTTGGCCTGCTGCGCGACCCTTCGCGTCTCGTAGGGCTCGCGCACCCGCATCTGCGGGGTGACGGCGTAGACGCGCTGGCGCACCGCGTGCTTCTGCTTGAAGTGCACCGAGGTCGGCTTCCGGCGCCACTTCTCCGAGGGTCCCTCGGTGAGCGCCTTGGCCAGCGAAACCACTTCCAGCACCTTCTGTTTGGCGAAGGCGAGGCGGTCGGCGACGGGGCCCTCGAGCTCGTATTCGACGAGCACGTCGTAGGGCACGTGCAGCAGCGTGGCGCCGGTGGAGACCACCATGTCGGGGCAGACCTGGGCGAGGGCGTTGAGGTATTCCAGCGTCACGAACCGGTCGGCACGCCACACATTGGTGCCGCTGATGACACCGGCGTAGAGCCGCTTGCGCCTGATGCCGGGGATCTTGGCCAGTTCCTCCGGCACGATCCGGTGGCTGGCCAGGTCGAGGCCGATGGCCTCCACCGAAGTGCGGCACAGGATTTCGATGGCCGCACCGAAATCGCCGTACTGCCCGGTGACCAGCATGCGCGGGCGCAGCGGGGCCTTGGACAGGCGCTGGTAGGTCTTCTCGAACAGCTCCATGGTGGACGGCGAGCGGTCGCTGGTGAAGCAGGGCTCGTCCAGCTGCACGCAGGTGGCGCCGCGCTTGGCGAGGATCTCGAACAGTTCCTCGTACACCGGCAGCAGCTTGTCCAGCAGCACCAGCTTGTCGAATTCGGTCTCGCCGGGGACGTGGCCGGTCTTGGACAGCAGCAGCAGCGACAGCGGTCCGAGGATCACCGGCCGCAGCTCGATGCCGGCCGCCTTGGCGCGATCGAACTCGTCCAGCAGCGCCTCGGGGTGCAGCGAGAATTCGGTGTCGGGCTCGAGTTCCGGCTGCCGGTAGTGGTACGGCGTGTTCAGCAGCTTCACCAGCTCCAGCGGCGGCAGATCCGGCCGGCCGCGAGCCATCAGGAAGTAGAAGTCCAACGGGTCCAAGCCTTCTCGGAAGGGCTCGAACCGCTGCGGGACCGCGCCGAACAACAGCGCGTTGTCGAGAATGTGGTCGTAGAAGGAGAAGGTGTTGCCCGGGACCTGCGTGAGCCCGGTGGCGGCCAGCTCCAGGTACTGGCTTTCTTGAATCTCGCGCCCGACGGCGAGCAGCTCGTCGCGCGACAGCGTGCCGTGCCAATAGGACTCGAGCGCGCGCTTGAGTTCCCGATGCGGACCGATCCGCGGGTATCCCAGGATGCTGGATCCGAACCCGTCGGTGACGTTGACCATCTGAACGGACACTCCTTCCGAGCTGCCGGTCCCGAACGACCTGGTTGCAGCTTATGCCCGGTTGCGGTGGACGCCGCCACATGCCCGGCGGCGCGCACCTTGGGTGAAAAAACACGATGCGCTCACGCGACCACCCGCGTGAGCGCATCGAAACGCCATGGAAAGGCTCAGATCACGCGCGGTTGTACTGGTAGAAGCCCGCACCGGCCTTCTTGCCCAGCAGGCCGGCCTCGACCATGCGCATGAGCAGCGGCGGCGCGGAGTACAGCGGCTCCTTGAACTCCGCGTACATGGAGTCGGCGATGGACTTCACGGTGTCGAGGCCGACCAGGTCGGTCAGCGCCAGCGGGCCCATGGGGTGGGCACAGCCCAGCACCATGGCCTTGTCGACGTCTTCCTTGGTGGCGAAACCGGATTCGACCATGCGGATGGCGGAGAGCAGGTAGGGCACCAGCAGCGCGTTCACCACGAAGCCGGAGCGGTCGGCGGAGCGCACGACCTGCTTGCCCAGGATGTCGGCGGCGAACTGCTCGGCGCGCTTGGTGACGGTCTCGGTGGTCTTGAGGGTGGTGACCAGCTCGACGAGCGGCAGCACCGGCACCGGGTTGAAGAAGTGCATGCCGACCACCCGCTCCGGGTTGTTGGTCGCCACGGCGATCTTCATGATCGGAATGGAGGAGGTGTTGGAGGCCAGCACCGCGTTCGGATCGGTGACGACCTTGTCGAGTTCGGCGAAGATGGCGGTCTTCACGTCCTCGTTCTCCACGACGGCCTCGACGACCAGCTGACGGTCGGCGAAGTCGCCGAGGTCGGAGGTGAAGCGCAGCCGCCAGGCGGCCTGCTCCCGCTCGCGCTCGGTAATCTTGCCGCTGGACACCCCGCGGTCCAGCGACCGCAGAATGCGGGCCCGGCCGGCTGCCGCGAGTTCCCGGGTCTGTTCGAAGACGAGGACATCGACATGTGCCCGGGCGCAGACTTCTGCGATACCCGCACCCATCTGTCCGGCGCCGATAATGCCGACGCGCTGAATCTTTTCGCTGCTCACGTCCCGCTCCGTTCCGCCTCCCCGCAACCTTTGCGGGCGGCTGAGTGCCGTTGCCACTTCTGCGTCCGTGCCTGCGTCGAGTGCCGAACCGATTTCGGCCGTACCCGATGAGTTACCCCTACCGGTACGAAATCAGTTGTCGCGTATCGAACGCCGCCAGTCGGCCGTCGTGACTGTGGGTGAAGGCGTCGGACTAACTTTTTCGACCCTGCGCCTTCTTAAGGTCTTTGCAAAAAACGCTATAGGAAGATGCCCTCCCCGCCGGGGCTGTCGACGGGAAGGGCGGGTGAACTTCGCCGGGAGAGGGCTTGCCATCCCCTCCCGGCGAAGTTCCGGGTCCCCGGGGCGGCCGAGGTTGTGATGCGACTGCCGCCCCGAGGGTTGTCCACTCCACCGCCTCTCCGGGTATTCAGCGGGCGGCCAAGAGCCGTCGTCGCCATGCACCCGAGCCGGCGGTTGGGTGGCGAACCGATTTCGGTCGTCCCCGGGGCGTTACCCGGATCCTCACGAAATCAGTTGTCACCTTGGGAAACTCAGTGGAACTGGCCCTCTTCGGTGGAGCCCTTCAGCGCAGCGGTGCTGGTGTTGGGGTCAACGGTGGTGGCGATGGTGTCGAAGTAGCCGGCGCCGACCTCACGCTGGTGCTTGACGGCGGTGAAGCCACGCTCGGCGGCGGCCTTGAACTCGCGCTCCTGCAGGTCGACGAAGGCGGTCATGCCCTCGCGGGCGTAGCCGTAGGCCAGGTCGAACATGCCGTAGTTCAGCGAGTGGAAGCCGGCCAGGGTGATGAACTGGAACTTGAAGCCCATGGCGCCGAGCTCACGCTGGAACTTCGCGATGGTCGCGTCGTCCAGGTGCGCCTTCCAGTTGAAGGACGGCGAGCAGTTGTAGGCCAGCAGCTGGTCCGGGAACTCGCCGCGGACGGCCTCGGCGAACTTGCGCGCGACCTCGAGGTCCGGGACGCCGGTCTCCATCCAGATGAGGTCGGCGTAGGGGGCGTAGGCCTTGGCACGCGCGATGCAGGGCTCGATGCCGTTCTTGGTACCGAAGAAGCCCTCGGCGGTACGGGTGCCGTCCAGGAACTCACGGTCGCGCTCGTCCACATCGGAGGTGATGAGGGTGGCGGCCTCGGCGTCGGTGCGGGCGATGATCACCGACGGCACGTCGGCGACGTCGGCGGCCAGACGCGCGGAGGTCAGGGTGCGGATGTGCTGCTGGGTGGGGATCAGCACCTTGCCGCCCAGGTGGCCGCACTTCTTCTCGGAGGCCAGCTGGTCCTCCCAGTGCACGCCGGCCGCGCCGGAGGCGATCATGGCCTTCTGCAGCTCGTAGGCGTTCAGCGCGCCACCGAAGCCGGCCTCGGCGTCGGCGACGATCGGGGCCAGCCAGTTGGCGACCGAGGTGTCACCCTCGACCTTGGCGATCTCGTCGGCGCGCAGCAGCGCGTTGTTGATGCGGCGGACCACGGCCGGAACCGAGTTGGCCGGGTACAGCGACTGGTCCGGGTAGGTGTGGCCGGACAGGTTCGCGTCACCGGCGACCTGCCAACCCGACAGGTAGATGGCCTTCAGGCCGGCGCGGACCTGCTGCACGGCCTGGTTACCGGTGAGGGCGCCCAGGGAGTTGATGTAGTCCTCGTTGTTGACGAGATCCCAGAGGATCTCGGCACCGCGGCGGGCGAGGGTGTGCTCCTCGACGACGGTGCCCTGCAGCTTCACGACCTGATCGGCGGTGTAGTTGCGGGTGACGCCCTTCCAGCGGGGGTTGGTGTCCCAATCCTGCTGGAGTTCCGCAGCGGTCTTCGGGGTGCCGACCTTCGACATCTCTGACTCCACTTCTTCGTTCGGTCTCGGTAGCCCCGCGGATCGAACACGCGCCGGATGAGGGAGCGAGGATGTTCGACCACTGCTGGAGCGGCGATTTGCAGACTTGCTAGGCCCGCGAGGTGTACTTCCACACGATGGCACAGGAAAAAATATGCGTCTACCTGTTGCAAGTGTGAATCCCCGCTAGCTTTCACCAGCCTTTTGCTAAGCTTGCAAAATTTGCTTGCGAATAGCAGGGATGAAATCTACTTGCCGGTAGCGCTGACGTGCGGTTTTGCATAACGCCCGTACTGTTTGCGTGACGGGGACCACCGGCGCATGACGCGCCGACGGGTGTCCGGATGTGAGCACCTTCACAGATCGTTCTGATCTTGATGGTTGTGAGGCGAGCCACCGCGGCGCCGACTTCGGACCATTCGGTCGAACTGAAATCTCATTATCTAGCACCGCTAGACAAGATAGCTCCATCTTGTTATCGTTGCTTCAGTTACTAGCGCCGCTAGATTACCGCCGAAAGAGGCCCCCGATGCTCGTCCTGACCGGCCAGTTCCTCGCCGCCCTCGCCGTCCTCGCCAATGCCGTCGTCTACGGCACCGACTGGTGCGCCGCCCTCATCACGCGATCCGTCTACCGCCGCCTCGACGACGCCTCCGTCACCGTCAGCGCCGGCTGGGGCCACTACTACGGCGACAAGCGCATGCCGATCTTCGGCGCCGGCGGCGTCGTCACCGCCGCCCTCACGCTGATCGTCGCCGCGGTCTCCGGCCACAGCGGCGCGGCTGTCGCCGCCGCCGTCGCGCTGGTCGCCCTTGTCGCCTGGCTGGCGCTCTACGTGAAGGTGGCCAAGCCGGTGAACACCGCGCAGAAGGCGGCCGCCCAGTCCGGGGTTATCCCCGCCGATGCCCGTGCGCTGCAGGACAGGTGGGACAGCATCATCAACCTCCGGGTGGCCCTGCAGTTCATCGCCCTGTCCGGCCTGCTCGCCGCCCTGGCCCTCTTCTGAGCCACCCGCGTTCGCCTCTTCTGAGCCGCCCACGCACGAAGGCCCCGCACCGAACTCGGTGCGGGGCCTCGTTGTTCGGCCTCGTTGTTGCCCGGACGAGACGGGATCAGCGGCTGGGACCGCTACCCGATCGGCCCGGGATTCGCTGCCGGTTGGCGGCATCCGGCCGGTCCGGAAATCCCTGATGGTCGCTTGGTCAGCGAAGGTGCGCGGGCGGGATTACCCTGCTCGCGTGAGTCCCGAACGCTGCGATGGAATTCTGCTCGCGGCCGGTGCCGGTCGGCGATATGGCATGCCGAAAGTGCTGGCCGAGGACGGTCGCTGGCTGCGCGGGGCAGTGGCGGCGCTGCGGGACGGCGGGTGCGCGCGAATCTTCGTGGTACTGGGCGCAACCGGGCCCGCCCACCGCGCGCCGGGCGGCGAGTGGGAGGTATCGCAGACCTCGGGCATCGCCCTGCCCGAGGGAGTCCGCCCGGTCTGGGCGGCGGACTGGGACCTCGGCCTGAGCGCCTCCACGCGCGCGGGTCTGGCGGCGGCCGCGGCACCGGGCCTCGGCACCGGGAGGTCCGCGGCGACGCCGCCGAATCACAGCACAGCGCCCGCGGAATTGGTCGCGATCATGCCGGTGGATACGCCGGACGTCGGGCCCGCGGTGGTCGAGCGGGTGATCGCGGCGGCACGGGCGAGCGAGAGCCGGTTGGCGCGGGCGTTCTTCGGGACCACGCCCGGGCATCCGGTGGTGCTGGGGCGAGCGCACTGGGCGGGGGTGTGCGCGAGCGCGGAGGGAAATTCGGGGGCGGGCACTTATTTACGACAACGAGCGGATATGGTGTGCGTCACGTGCGATGACCTCGCAACGGGGATCGATCGGGATTATCCGGCGGACACCGCACTGTGATCGGGAGCATGTGATGCGGGAAATCGTCGACGACCTTCTTCGAATTTGGCACAGCGGGCGCACCGGGGGGCTGGCCACTCTGGTTCGGACACAAGGCGCTACACCCGTGCCGATCGGGTCGGCCATGGTGGTGGACGCCGACGGGCGCGCCTTCGGATCGATTTCGGCGGGCTGCGCCGAGGCCGCCGCCTACGAGGCCGCCATCGACTCGGCGCACACCGGACGGCGCGGGCTGCAGCGATTCGGACCGGGCAGCGGGCTCGACGCGCAGATGGACTGTGTCGGGACCCTGGACGTGTTCACCGAACCCTTCTCGCGCAGGCACTTTCCCGAATTCCCGGATGTGGCAGCCGATATGGCGGCCCAGCGGCAGGTCACCGTCTTCACCGTGGTCTGGCATTCGGACCCGGATGTGATCGGCCAGCACCTCATCACCGACCGCAAGCACGGCACCGAGCTGGTCTCGCTCCCCGACTCCGACGTCTTCGTGTCCTCGTTCGCCCGCCCGCCGCACCTGATCCTGGTGGGAGCCAACGCTTTCGCGAGCGCGCTGGCCACCCAGGCCCGGCTGCTCGGCTACCGGATCACCATCGTGGACGCCCGCCCCACCTTCGCCAATCCGACCGCCTACCCGGGCTGCGAGGTGGTGGTCGACTGGCCGCACCGCTACCTCAACACCCTCGCCTCGGCCGGGGAGATCGGCACCGACACCGCCATGGTGGTGCTCTCACACGACCCGAAGTTCGAAATCCCTTTGCTCACCGTGGCTTTGCGACTACCCGAGCTGGGGTACCTGGCCGCCCTGGGCACCCCGGCATCGCACGCACATCGGCTGGAGGCCCTGCAGGCGGGCGGCTTCACCGACGAGACCCTGTCCCGCCTGCACTCCCCCGCCGGTCTCGACGTGGGCGCCCGCACCCCCGCCGAGACCGCCGTGTCGATCGCCGCCGAACTGCTGGCGGTCCGCAACGGCACCTCCGCCGAACCGCTGTCCGCCTCCTCCGGCGGGGGCCGCCGGCACGTGCAGCTGGTGCGCTGACTCGGCCCTGATGCGCTGAGCTACTTCAATTCGGGGTGCTCGGCGAAGACCTCTTTGAGCACCGAGAGGTCGAACAGCTTGTCCGCCTTGATATCGATCTTGGCCTTGGCCAGCGCCGCGATGTTCTGTTCGATCAGCGCGTCGGTCATGGTGAACAGCCCGTTGGCTTTGGAGTCGGCCGATTCGACCAGCCCGTTCTGCGCCTGCGCCTCCATGGTCTGCTCACGCAGCTCCAGGCGCTGATCCTTGCCGTACACCTCGACGGCCAGCCGCGCCGCCTCACCCGGGTCGGCGACGGCGTCCTTCCAGCCCTTGATTTCTGCCATCAGGAACGCCTTGAGCTTGTCGCGCTCCTTGTCGATGGTCTGCTGGCTCACCGTCAGCGTCTCCGCGACCAGCGGCAGCCCGAAGTCGGCGAACAGGAAGTTGAAGTTCTGGAACCCCTTGGTGGCCAGGGTGATCGGCTCATTGGTGGCGTAGCTGACCCAGCCGTCCACCTCACCGTTGGCCAGCGGCGTCGGATCGTATTGCGCGGGCACGATGGTGACGTCGGAGGGCGACATGCCATTGGCGGTCAGCAGCGCATTGAAGATGAGCTGATTGGTGTCCTGCACACCGATCTTGCGCCCCTTCATGGCCTGCGGATTGAGGATCGGGCTCTTGCCGGAGCTCACGATGCAGAAGGGATTCTTCTGATACGTGGTGCCGACGATCTTGGCGGACAGGCCCTCCAGAATCGCGGGCGCGGTGGTCTGCGGCGCGGACATGCCGATCCAGATCTTGCCGGTGCCCAGCCCCGCCTCCACCGAGGTGCTGGCCGCGCCGCCCGCGATCAGATTCACCGACCCGAATCCGGCGTCCTTGTAGTAGCCCTTGGAATCGGCGAAGTACTCACCGGCGAACTCGATGTTCTTCAACCAGGACAGCTGCACGGCCACCGTCCCGTACTTGGAACCGTCGGCGACCGAGCCATTGCCGGAGCTCGAGGAGTCCTTACCGCACGCGGCCAGCAATCCGGCGCCGCCCACCGCCGCACCGGTCAATCCGGCGTAGCGGAGGAAGTTTCGCCGACCCATGGACAACTGCGAGGCCGAATCCGGCCGGAACACACCACTCATGCGGCGAATGTAGGCCGTTTCGATTTCCGATTTTTTGCTTTTCCGCAGGTATTTGTGTGCGCCGCGTTAACTCGTGTGCTCATTCCCGGCTCCGTTCCGGCGAGAACCGCGCCAGCACCAGGTTTTCCAGCACGCCCACCACCGCGTAGGCGAACACCGACACCAGCGTGACCAGCGCGATCGACGCCCACAGCCGGTTGTACTGGAAGGTGGGGATGGCGCGGATCAGGCCCGCGCCCAAACCGGTTCCGCTGCCCAGCCATTCGCCGAGCAGCGCACCGATCAGCGCGCCCGGCACCGAGACCCGGGCGGCCGCGAACACCGCGGGCAGCGCGGCCGGGACCGCCACCATGCGCATGGCCGTCCAGTTCGAACCCCCGTAGGCCAGTACCAGTTCCGTGGCCTGCCGGGGCGCGGACCGCAAGCCGGTCATGATCATCACCAGGGCCGGGAAGAACACCACGATGGCGGCCATGACGGTGACGCCGAGCAGTCCGCGCCCGAACACCAGCACGATGATGGGGGTGATGGCCACCAGCGGGACCGATCGCAGCAGCATCGCCACCGGCATGAACGCCTGCGCCACCGCGGGAACGCCGATGAACAGCGCCGCCACCACCAGCGCCGCACCCATGCCCGCGCCGAAGCCGATCACCGCGTCCCGCAGGGTGATTCGCATTTCGTCGAAGATCACCTGACGAGCGCCCGCCGAGGTCGGTCCGGTCACCAGGTACTTCCACACGTCCCCGGGGCTCTTGCCGACCAGCCCGACCTGTGGATACAGCTTCAGGAAGCCGTACCACAGGGCCACCAGCAGAATCAGCGAAACCAGTAGTGGCAGCAGGAATCTCCCGATCGGCCGCAGCAGGTTCAGCAGCTGTGCGGCCCGGCCCGCCGCCGGGTTCGCGACCTTGTCGGTCATCATGCCTCCGCTCGCGTCCACGGCACCGCCACCCGCGCCACCAGCGCCACGATTGCGTAGCCGAGCCCGGCCAGCGCGGCCGCGGCCAGCGCCATGCCCCAGGTGCGCGGCACGTTGTAGGCGGTCTGCGCGGCCGTCAGGGCCACCCCGATGCCGCTGTCCACGCCGCCCAGGTACTCCCCGATGATCGCGCCCAGCACCGCGGAGGGTGCGGCAATCTTCAAGGCGGCCAAGGTATTCGGCAGGGCCGCGATCAGCTGCACCCGGGTCAGCCGCTGCCAGCGGCCGCCGCCGTAGGCGCGCACCAGATCCAGGCTGGTGCGGTCCGCGGACCGCAATCCGGATACGGTGCCGACCATGGTGGTGAAGAAGCAGTACATGGCCGCCAGGAACACCGTCGGCGTGCGCCCGCCGAACACCACCAGGATGATCGGCCCCAGCGCCAGCAGCGGCGTACAGTAGCTCAGGATGGCCAGCTGGGTGACCAGCATTTCGATCGGCGGAATCAGCACCACCAGCACAGCCAGCGCAATGGCCAGCGCATTACCCCACAGAAACCCTTGCAGCGCACCCCAGGCCGTGATCCGGAAGTTGGGTCCGTACAGCGCCCACCCGTCGGCGTACATGGTGTGCAGCACGGTCCACGGGCTCGGGACGGTGCCGCCCGCGACGCGCAGTTCGGCGAGCAGCGTCCACACCGCCAGCAGCGCGAGCATGCCCGCCAGACCGCCCAACCTGGTTATCCGCAGACTCTCTCTCATTGCGCCCCAGTTCATTCCGACGCCACCCCGCCCCGGCCGGTGCGCCCGAACAGCAGCTCCGACAGGTAGTCGTGCAGCTTGTGGAATTCGGGCGTGCGCATCATCTCCGGTGTGCGGGGCCGCGGCAGGTCGATGTTCACGACCTCCACCACCCGCCCGGGCCGCGGGCTCATGACGGCCACCACGTCGGAGAGGAAGACCGCCTCGGCGATGCCGTGCGTGACCATCAGTGTGGTGGCGGGCTTTTCGGTCCAGATGCGCAGCAGTTCCAGGTTCAGCCGCTGCCGGGTCATATCATCGAGCGCGCCGAAGGGTTCGTCCAGCAGCAGCACCGTCGGCCGGACCACCAGCGCGCGGGCGATCGAAACCCGTTGCCGCATACCGCCCGACAGCTGCGCGGGCTTGGCCTTCTCGAAGCCCTCCAGGCCGACCAGCCGGATCAGATCCGCGACCAGCTCGCGGTCCGCGGGCAGCCCCGCCACCTGCAGCGGCAGCCTGATATTGGATTCCACACTGCGCCAGGGCAACAGCGCCGAATCCTGGAACGCGATCCCGAACTCGTGCCGCCGGCGCAGCTCGGCCGGGGTCTCACCATTGATCTTCGCGGTCCCCGCCGAGGGCGACTCCAGGTCCGCGAGAATCCGCAGGATGGTGGACTTCCCACACCCGGAGGGTCCCAGCAGCGACAGGAACGCGCCCTGCGAGGTATGCAGATCCACCGTGTCCAGGGCCGGCACCACCCGCCGCCCGGAGCGGAAGGTCTTGCTCAGCCCGCTGATGTGAATGCCCGTCCCCGCGGCGGCTTCCGAACTCATAGCGCCAACGGTAAGTGCCGGGAATTGCACGCAGATTGCAAATGAGCGGACGAGATGACCTATTTGTTACGCAGCGGGGACGCGAAACTTGCCAGGGAGTTCGGGGCGGAGCCTCCGAGAATCTCGAGGGGGTTCGGGGGCGAAGCCCCTGAGAGTCCCGCGAGTTGGGTTTCACCACCAGGCCGAGGGTTCGAACCAGTCGCGCGCCTCCCGGCGGAACAGCAGCACGATCACCGCCAGCGAGACCAGCGGCCCCAGCGGCCCCGGCGGCCGCCCCTCGGTGATCGACGGCACCGTCCACAGCATGTTCATGACCGCCACCAGGATCGCCCCGATGCGCACCGACTGCCCCTCGGAATTGAATGTCAGCGCGACCAGCCCGAGCAGGAACGCCGGGATGAACGGCACCGCGGTCCCGATCGCCGCCTTGGCTCCCAGCAGCCATCCCGAAGAGGCCACGCAGATCGCGCCCAGCCCCGCGATTCCCAGAGCGAGCACCTGCGCCGCACGCACCACCCGGGGCATTCGATAACTGTCGTCCACACCCGACCCCCGATCGGGTTGAGTTCCCAGGTCCGACACTCCCCCAACCTAACCCGGGACAATCCCCGGTCTCCGCCACCACGCCGCCGCGCGGTTCAGTTCACAGCTACCTCACATACGGCGTGTCCCCGGACTGTCACGGCCGGACAGCGACGGATTCGAGTTCCCGCACCCGCACGGTGGGCAGCAGCCGATCCCGCAGCACCCGGTCGATCTCGCCCGCGACCGGAATGACCACGGCGGCGGCGGAAGTGGCGACCGCGTCGGCGAGCAGCTCCGGCCAGTCCGGCGTGGTGCCGGAGGCCAGCGCGGCAATGATGGCCGCCACCGCCGCGTCGCCCGCCCCGGTGGGGTTGCCCGCCAGTGGTTTAGGCAGCGCTGCCGTCCAGGCCCGGGTCGGGGTGACCGCCACCATGCCCGCACCGCCCCGGGTCACCACCACCGTGCCCACACCGTCGGCGATGAGCGGATCCACGGCCGCGAGGATCTCGGGAATGGTGCCCGCCGGGCGGCCGGTGAGTCGTTCCAGCTCCTCGACATTGGGGGTGAGCACGACGCCGGGCACGCGCGCGGCCAATTCCAGCGGCTGGCCGTCGAAGTCGCAGATCGTGGGCACGCCCCGGGCGATGGCGGTGCGCGCCAGCTCGGCGGGCAGGCCCGGACTCACTCCGCCGGGCAGCGAACCCGAGATGACCAGGCCGCTCATATCCGAGAGCAGGCCCGCCACCCGCACCCGCAGCTGATCCACCGCGTGCGGTTCGGTGACCCGCGGGCCGGGCTCCCACAGCGCGGTGGCGGTGCCGTCATCGGATTCGCTGATCACCACCGTGCGGCGGACCCACGGCAGCGCGTGCACGAAGTCCACGGGCATCTCGAGTTCCGCGGCGGCCGCGAAGGAATGGTCCGAGAAGCCGGTGGCGCGGGCGTATTTGCCGAGCTGGTTCAGCACCCGCGTGACATTGATGCCGCGCCCGCCCAGCCGCTGATCCACCGACCGCACCCGCTGCGCCCGGCCCCGCTCGAAATGCTCCACCCGGTAGGTCATGTCGTAGGCCGGGTTCAGGGTCACGGTGAGGATCACCCCACCATCTCGGCACGTCACGGCACCGGATGCAACCCCTGCACGACAAAGTGGCACCGAATGTCGTTGCCATTCGGAGATATTCGAGGGGCAGGATGTCGGCCGTGCATCCGCTCCCACCGAAACACCTGCTGCTGCAGGCCTGCCGTGGCCTGCCCCCCGACGACCATCCGGTGCTGCGCTGCGCCGGCTTACTCGCGGACCTGCACGAGCGGCGGCTCACCAGAGCGGGCGGCACCGATCGGATCGACCACGACCGGGCGCGGCTGGTGCTCGATATCGACTCCTGGGTGGCGGCCGAACTCCCCAAGGCCGCCCGCGACGCCCACCTGCACACCGAGACCGTAGGGACGGTGGTGGACCGGCTGGCGCAATTCTCCGCGCTCGCCTACCTGTCCCTGGCCATGTCGCCCGACGACGCCGTGCACGATGCCGCCCAGCGGCTCACCGAACTGGCCATCGCCTACGAGCATCTGGCGGGAGAGCTGGCCGCGGGCCGCCGCCGGCTGCCGAACCTGACCGGCACCCGCGACTACGAATCCTGACCGCGAGACGAATCTTGACCGCGGCCGGCGGTGCCCGGCGAGGGGGCGGGGCACCACCGGCCACAAGGTGGACCATGCGCAATCCACCGTCGAAGTCTCCCGAACGGCACGAGCTCACAGGGAATCCGCGTGGGAGATGCGGTGGCAGTTCCTGTGTCCCGTCACCTGACAACCGTCCGGTCGAGCGTCGACACCTGAATCATGTCGCCCGAAACTCGGAGCGTGCCCTGTTCCAGCTGTGAATCGTCTGTGAGGAGGGGCCCAACTCTCGAGACTCTCAGGGGCTTCGCCCCGAACCCCCGGGGGGCAATGTCGGGGGCTCCGCCCCCGCACCCGTTCTATTTGGTGCCGGGTAGCAGGGCGCGGATGGTGTCGATGGTGTCGGCTTGGTGGGGTTCTTTGTCGGGGCGGTAGCGGACTACCCGGGCGAAGCGGAGGGCTACGCCGCCGGGGTAGCGGGGGCTGGTCTGGACTCCGTCGAGGGCGATTTCCACCACCAGTTCGGGGTAGAGGTAGACGGTGTTGCCGTCGCGTGTGCGTTCGTGCCGCGGGAATTCGGCCGTCTGCCACTGGAGTAGGGCGTCGGTGAGGCCCTTGAAGGTTTTGCCGACCATGATCGGGTCGCCGCCCTCGGGGTCGCGGGCGCCCAGGTGGAGGTTGGAGAGGTAGCCGGTGCGGCGGCCGTAGCCCCATTCCGCACCGAGCACGATGAGGTCGAGGGTGTGGGTGGGTTTGATCTTCTGCCAGGAGCGGCCGCGGCGGCCGGCGGCGTAGGGGGCGTCCAGGGATTTGATCATGATGCCCTCGTGGCCCGCGGCCAGCGCGCCGTCGAAGTATTCGGCGGCGGCTTCCGGGTCGGGGGCGATGAGGGCCGGAATGGTCAGGCCGCAGGCCACCGCGGTGAGGGCCTCGCGGCGCGTGCGCAGCGGGGCGTCCAGCAGGTCGGCGCCGTCGAGATGGAGGCAGTCGAAGAAGTAGGGGTGCAGCAGCAGTTCCTGGGAGGTGGTGGCGCCGAAGCGGCTCATGGTCTCCTGGAAGGGCCGCGGTCGGCCGGAGTCGTTGAGCGCCAAGGTTTCTCCGTCGAGGACGACGCTGGTGCAGTCCAGCTGCCGCACCACCTCGACCAGTTCGGGCACGTTCGCGGTGATGTCGCGCAGGGTGCGGGTGAACACCCACACCCGCTCGCCGTCGCGATGCACCTGGATGCGGGCGCCGTCCATCTTGTGCTCGACGCTGGCCCGCCCCTCGAATTCGGCCATCGCCTCCTCGAGGGTCGCGCCGGGCGAGGCCAGCATGGGCTGGATCGGCCGCCCGACCTCGAGCCGGAACGCGGCCAGGGCCTCGACGCCGCCGGTGCGCGCCGCGACGGCGGTGACCGGCAGCCGCCCGGACAGCATGTGGGCCCGGCGCACCGCCTCGATCGGCACGTCGAAGGCGGCGGCCACCGCCTCGGCGACGATCGCGGTCAGGGCGCCCTGCCGCATCTCCCCGGTCAGCAGGCGGAGCAGGAATTCCTGCTCGTCCTGGGTCGCGGCCCCGAACAGAGTGGCCAGCAGTTCCTGTCGTCGCGCCGTCGACCCGCTGCCCGCGACCTCGGCCAGCTCGCTGAAAGCGGTGTCCACCTCGTCCACGGACAGCGTGGGCACCGCGGCCGGCTCGACCGCGAGCGTAGTCAGCGTCCGCCACCCCGTTCCGATCCGCCCCTGCGGCAGCTCGCCGGACAACCAGGCCACGACCTGCGCCAACTCTTGCGGCGCCGCCGGCTTCAGCAGGTCGGCAAAGATCTCGACCTTGTTCTTTCGCGACGACGTCGCCCGCACACCCTGTGACGCCTCAACCACATCGGACAAGAGCACTTGTCGACGGTAACCCGAGCGACCGACAACGATGTGACACACAGCTCAGCAGCTCTGCTAACTCTCACGTTGGCAACGATGCGAAGACACCAATAAACTCGGGCGCATGGCCAAGACTTACGTCGGTGCGCGGCTGCGACAGCTGCGTACCGAGCGCGGTTTGAGTCAGGTCTCGCTGGCCAAGAAGCTCGAGATCTCCGCGAGCTACCTGAATCAGATCGAACACGACGTGCGTCCGCTCACCGTACCGGTCCTGCTGCGCATCAGTGAAGTCTTCGGCGTCGACGCCGGTTTCTTCTCCTCGCAGGACGACACCCGGCTCATCGCCGAACTCCAGGAGGTCGTGATGGACCAGGAGCTCGGGGTGGAGGCCGACGCCCAGGAGATCGCAGAAATGGTGTCCGCGCACCCGGGTCTGGCGCGCGCCATGGTGAACATGCATCGCCGCTACCGGAATACGACCGCGCAGCTGGCCGCCGCCACCGAGGACCGCTTCGCCGACGGCAGCGGTTCGGGCGCCATCTCCAAACCGCACGAGGAAGTGCGCGACTACTTCTATCAGCGGCAGAACTATATTCACGAATTGGATACCGCCGCCGAGGAACTCACCCATCGCATGCGATTCCACGGCGGCGATCTCAAGCGCGAGATCCCGCGCCGCCTCAGCGATGCGCACGGCGTGCAGATCGTGGAGCGTATCGATCTGGGCGACGGCGTGCTGCACCGTTTCGATCCCGAGCAGCGCCGCCTGGAAATCGCGCCGCATCTCTCGGGCGGGCAACGGGTGTTCAAGCTGGCCGCCGAGCTGGCCTATCTGGAGTGCGGCGAGCTCATCGAAAAGCTGGTGGCGGAGGGCAATTTCAGCGGCCACGATTCGGTCGTGCTGGCAAAACTGGGCCTCGCCAACTATTTCGCCGCCGCCACGGTGCTCCCCTACACCCATTTCCACGAGGTGGCCGAGGACTTCCGCTACGACATCGAACGCCTATCGGCGTTCTTCACGCAGAGCTACGAGACCATCTGCCACCGCCTGTCCACGCTGCAGCGCCCCAAACTCCGCGGCGTCCCCTTCTCCTTCGTCCGCGTGGACCGCGCCGGCAATATGTCGAAACGCCAGTCCGCCACCGGTTTCCACTTCTCCTCGAGCGGCGGCACCTGCCCGCTCTGGAACGTCTACGAGACCTTCGCCTACCCCGCGAAGATCATGACCCAGATCGCCCAGATGCCCGACGGCCGCAAATACCTCTGGATCGCCCGCACCGTCGAACGCCGCGCCACCCGCTACGGCGAACCCAGCAAGACCTTCGCCATCGGACTGGGCTGCGAACTCCGCCACGCCGGCCGCACCGTCTACGCCGACGGCCTGGACCTGAACGAGCCCAAAGCCACCCCCATCGGCGCCGGTTGCCGCGTCTGCGAACGCTCCAACTGCCCCCAACGCGCCTTCCCACCCCTCGGCAAATCACTCGACATCAGCGAACACCGAAGCTCCATCTCCCCCTATGTCATTCAGTGACCGCGTCACGAAAATAGCGTTGGACTCGACTCCAGGCGAAACGACCATCGGAATGGAGCCATCGGAGATCGTCGCGGATATCTGGGGGGCTTCGAAGTTTCCTCTTGCCGTGCATCATTCGATGACTGCCGGACATCATGCGATGACCGATTGGATGACCTATCCGGATGGGAAACACGCGTTGAATCGCAGGCGAACATGATCGTGTGAAAATCGAGAAGGTTATCGCCACTGCCGGTCTCACCATTGCCGCGCTGGCGATCACAGGGGGTACATCCTACGCCGCGCCGACGCCGGATCCGGCTGCGGTGCAGTCGATTCAGCACCCCGCTCAGGGGCAGAACGATCTGGGTTACTCCATTGTTCGGTCGGATGCCGATAGGACGGTTACAACGACGCTGACCGGCGGCACTTTCCGGCTCACCGATGCCTCGGTGGACGTGTTGGATGGCTCCGGGGTGGTCGTGTCGCGGATGCCGCTGGCGATGACCACCGCGGGTACGGATCTGGTGGTTTCGATGCATCCGAGTATCGAGGACAACGGGACCAGGCTGGTTGCGCATCCGGAGGCCGGCGAGGTCGCGCAGCCGGGTGCGGCGGATATCGGGCGATGGGTGCCGACCTCGCCCAAACAGCGCGCGACCGAAACCGGTAGTGCCGTGGGCGCGTTGGGTGGTGCGCTCGGCGGCATCGTCGTCGGCGTCATCATCGCGGTGGCCACCGGGGGGCTCGGCGTCATCGCCCTGCCGTTCGCGGCCATGATCGGTGCGTTGATCGGTGGCGGCACCGGCAGCGCGGCGGGTGCCGGCACCACCAACGACGACCGGCAGGACGGCTGGACGTGGCAGCAGGACTGCCACACCGACTACTACACCCACAACCAGTACTGCTACTGAGGCGATCTCACCGTTGAACCCGAGCCGGTGTCAGCTTTCGCTGACCCCGGCTCGGGCCGTTTCATATCCCTTGACCTGCAATAATGTTTCCTTCACACCGAATGAACCACGATGCGGTGAGCAGAAATTCACGCCACGGCAATGTAGGAAATCGGACATTCATCGAGAGTCATTCCGGCGCAACACTTCCCGTTTACCTTTCGATCCACGGATACAGCCGCTGTATACGCGGCGGTATTCGCAAGCGGCGCACGTGGCGCCGCCGAACACCGTGAAGTGAAGGATCCGCCCATGCACGACTCTCCCCGCCGGGACAGGGCCGCCCGCCTGATGAAGGCGATCACCATTCCGACCGCGCTGGCGCTGTCCGCCGTCCTGGTCGCCGGCTGTGGTTCGCGCGACAGCGACACCGCGTCGGGCTCCAATGCCAAGTCCTGCGTGGACACGTCGAAGGACACCATCAAGATCGGTTCACTGCACTCGCTGACCGGCACCATGGCCATCAGCGAGGTCACCGTCGCCAATGCCACCAAGCTGGCGGTGGACCAGATCAATGCCGCGGGCGGCGTCCTGGGCAAGAAGCTGGACGTGGTGCTCGAGGACGGCGCCTCGGATCCCAAGACCTTCGCGGAGAAGGCCGAGAAGCTGATCAGCTCCGACTGTGTGGCCGCGGTGTTCGGCGGCTGGACCTCGGCGTCGCGCAAGGCCATGAAGCCCAAGTTCGAATCGCTGAATTCGCTGCTCTACTACCCGGTTCAGTACGAGGGCCTGGAGGATTCCAAGAACATCTTCTACACCGGCGCCACCACCAACCAGCAGATCATTCCGGCGCTGGACTATCTGAAGCAGAAGGGCATCACCTCCCTCTACCTGGTGGGCTCCGACTACGTCTTCCCGCAGACCGCCAATCGCGAGATCAAGGCGTACGCCAAGGCCAATGGCATCGAGATCAAGGGCGAGGACTACGCCCCGCTAGGCTCCACGGACTTCTCCACCATCGTCAACAAGGTCCGCAATGCCAAGGCGGGCGCGGTGTTCAACACCCTCAACGGAGACTCCAACGTGGCCTTCTTCCGCGAGTACGCGAACGCGGGCCTGAAAGCCGCTGACATGCCGGTGGTCTCGGTGTCCATTGCCGAGGAGGAGGTCGGCGGCGTCGGCGTGCAGAACGTCGCGGGCCAGCTGACCGCCTGGAACTACTACCAGACCGTCGACACCCCGCAGAACAAGGCGTTCGTCGCCGCGTACAAGGCGGCCTACGGCGCGAACAAGCCCACCTCCGACCCGATGGAGGCCGCCTACACCTCGGTCTACCTGTGGAAGGCGACGGTGGAGAAGGCGAAGTCGTTCGCGGTGGCCGACATTCAGAAGGCCGCCGACGGCGTCAGCTACGACGCGCCCGAGGGCACCGTCACCATCGACGGCTCCAACCACCACATCACCAAGACCGCGCGCATCGGCGAGATCCACCCCGACGGGCTCATCTACACCGTCTGGGATTCCGGCAAGCCGATCCAGCCGGACCCGTACCTGAAGAACTACGACTGGGCCAAGGGCCTGAAGTAATTCGGCGGCCGCCGATGAGGGGCGGCTGGTGCGGTGTCCGCGCGACTCTCACCGCGGCATCGCACCAGCCGTACGGCGTTCTCCACCAATAGAGCTCGAGAGGTACTGATCATGGATGTGGCTGTCGGACAGCTCTTCACGGGGCTGAGTCTGGGCTCGATCCTGCTGCTCGCCGCGCTGGGCCTGTCGCTGACCTTCGGTCAGATGGGCGTCATCAATATGGCGCACGGTGAATTCATCATGGCCGGGTGTTACACGACCTACGTTGTGGAACAACTGATCTCGGCGACGGGCGTGGCGCTGATCGTGTCGCTGTTCGTCGGCTTCCTGGTCGGCGGCCTGCTGGGCGCGGCGCTGGAGATGGGGCTCATCCGCTGGATGTACGACCGCCCCCTGGACACCCTGCTGGTCACCTTCGGTGTCGGCTTGATCCTGCAGCAGGCGGTGCGGGACATCTTCGGCGCGCCCGCCAAGAACGTGGTCGCGCCGGACTGGCTGACCGGCGGCCTCACCATCGCGGGCACCGTGGTGCCCAAGACCCGCATCTTCATCATGGTGCTGGCCGTGGTGGCGGTGATCGCGCTGGCCACCGCGCTCAAGACGACGCCGCTCGGCCGCCGCATCCGGGCCGTGGTGCAGAACCGCAGCCTGGCCGAAACCTCCGGCGTCTCTTCACGTCTCACCGATGTGAGCACCTTCTTCATCGGTTCCGGGCTGGCGGCGGTGGCCGGTGTGGCCCTGACCCTGATCGGTTCCACCAGCCCCACCATCGGGCAGTCGTATCTGGTGGACGCCTTCCTGGTGGTCGTCATCGGCGGCCTCGGGCAGATCAAGGGCACCGTGATCGCGGCCTTCGCCATGGGCCTGCTGAATTCGTTCGTCGAATACTCGACCACCGCGACGGTCGCCAAGGTGATCGTCTTCATCGTGGTCGTGATCTTCCTGCAGGTACGCCCGCAGGGTCTGTTCACCGTCCGGACGAGGAGTCTGGCATGACCACCATCCAGCGACTGAGTGCCAACTCTTCTCTGAAAGCTTTGGGCGGCTTCGTCATCGCCGCCATAGTCCTGTTCGGTATCGCACCGGCGATGCTCACCGACTTCCGGTTGAGCCTGCTCGCCAAGTTCCTGTGCTTCGCCATCGTCGCGGTCGGCATCGGCCTGGCGTGGGGTCGCGGCGGCATGCTCACCCTGGGCCAGGGCGTGTTCTTCGGCATCGGCGCGTACATCATGGCCATGCACATGCAGATGGCCGACGCCGCCAAGGCGCACGAGGATGTGCCGGAGTTCATGACTATCGCGGGCGTGGACCAATTGCCCTCGTACTGGCGGCCTTTCGAGTCCGCACCGGTGGCGCTGCTGGCGATCGCGGTGCTGCCCGCCGCCATCGCCGCGGTGCTCGGCTTCGGGGTGTTCAAGCGCCGGGTCAAGGGCGCGTACTTCGCCATCCTGAGCCAGGCGCTGGCCGCGGCGCTGGCGATCCTGCTCACCGGGCAGCAGACCATGGGCGGCTTCACCGGATTGAGCGACTTCCGCTCGTTCTTCGGCTTCCGCCTGGATGATCCGGTGAACCGGCGCATGCTCTTCTTCATCGCGGCGGGCACGCTGCTGATCGTGGTGGCCGTCGCACGCCAGCTCATGCGCAGCCGGTACGGGGAACTGCTTGTCGCCGTGCGTGATCAGGAGGAACGGGCCCGGTTCCTCGGTTACGACCCGGCCAATATCAAGATTGTCGCCTACGTGGTGGCCGCGTTCTTCGCGGGCATCGCGGGCGCCCTGTTCACCCCCATCGTCGGCATCATCTCCCCCGCCGACATCGGTGTGGTCCCGTCCATCGCGTTCCTGATCGGCGTCGCCATCGGCGGCCGCACCACCCTGCTCGGGCCGGTGCTGGGCGCGATCGGCGTGGCCTGGGCGCAGACCACGTTCTCCGAGCACTTCCCGTCGGCGTGGACCTACTTCCAGGGTGCGCTGTTCATCGTGGTGGTCGGCTTCATTCCGGCCGGACTGGCCGGATTCGGGCCCATGGCCAAGCAGCTGCTGGAGCGGCTGCGGCCCGCGACGGCCCCCGACGCCGCACCGGAACCGGCCGCCGCGCCCGAGATCGAGGCGGCGGTCGAGTCCGGGGCCGAGGCCGAGCCGGAGGCCGAGTCCGAGGCCGAGCAGAAGGTGGAAGCACGATGACCGCACCCGAACCGAAAATCGGCGGCAATGCCGGAATGGACAGCGAATACCTCGAAATCCGTGGCCTGTCCGTGAGTTTCGACGGCTTCAAGGCCGTCTCCGACGTGGATCTGACCGTCCTGCAGGGCGATCTGCGCTTCCTCATCGGGCCCAACGGCGCGGGCAAGACCACCCTCATCGACGCCATCACCGGCCTGGTGCCCGCGACCGGTTCGGCGCAGAAGACCGGCGCCGAGCTGATCGGCCGCAAGGTGCATCAGATCGCCCGGCTCGGGGTGGGCCGCACCTTCCAGACGGCGAGCGTGTTCGAACAGCTCACGGTGCTGCAGAACCTCGATATCGCCGCGGGCGCGGGACGTTCCGCGCTCACCCTGCTGCGCCGGCGCAAGTCGGTGCTGCCCGCCATCGAGGCGGCGCTCGAGACCACCGGACTCGCCGCGCTGCGCGACAAACCTGCCGGGGTGCTCGCGCACGGTCAGAAACAGTGGCTCGAAATCGGCATGCTGCTGGTGCAGAACGCCTCGGTGCTGCTGCTGGACGAACCGGTGGCGGGCATGAGCGCCGAGGAACGCGAGGAGACCGGAAACCTGCTGCGCCGCATCGGCGGTGAGCGGGTGGTCATCGTCGTCGAGCACGATATGGATTTCATGCGCGCGTTCGCCAGCTCGGTGACGGTGC
The DNA here is from genome assembly GCF_042754245.1 of Nocardia sp. NPDC059228. Classification (NCBI taxonomy): domain Bacteria; kingdom Bacillati; phylum Actinomycetota; class Actinomycetes; order Mycobacteriales; family Nocardiaceae; genus Nocardia; species Nocardia sp. NPDC059228. Next base: position 24,573 of record NZ_JBHZAL010000053.1, read on the forward strand.
TCGCGGGCGGCCGCGTCCTCAGCGAGGGCACCGTGGAGCAGGTGCAGGCCGATCCGAAGGTGCAGGAGGTCTACCTCGGCACCGCCGCGGCCGGTGCGCTGCCGCCCGCGGAGACCAGCGCTGGTGAATCCATGGGCGCGGAGCAGGATTCGGACGAGGCGAAGGAGGCCGCGGATGCTGGAACTCGTTGACCTACACACCGGCTACGGCCGGACAGAGGTGATTCACGGTGTGTCCCTGACGGTTCCGGACAATGGCGTGGCGGCCATCATGGGCCACAACGGGGCCGGTAAGACCTCGCTGCTGCGTGCGGCGGTCGGGCTGCTGCCCGCCAAGTCGGGGCGGATCCGCTTCGGCGGCGAGGACATCACCAGGATGTCGCCGTCGCGGCGGGTCAAGCGCGGCCTCGCCTATGTTCCACAGGGGCAGCAGAGTTTTCCACAGCTGTCCACAATGGAGAACCTCCAGGTGGTGGCCGACGGCCGCAAACGCGGCAAGGCACTCGTCGACGAAGCGCTGGACCTGTTCCCGGCACTGCGGGAACTGTTGTCCCGCAAGGCCGGACTGCTCTCCGGCGGCCAGCGCCAGCAGCTGGCCATCGCCCGGGCCCTCATCACCGAACCGGCGCTGCTGATCCTCGACGAGCCGACCGAGGGCATCCAGCCCTCGGTGGTCGCCGAGATCGAACGCACCATCATCGAACTCACCGGCCGGGGCGGACTCAGCGTGCTGCTGGTCGAACAGCACATCGGCTTCGCGCTGCAGGCCGCGCAGCAGTTCTACGTCCTGCGCTCGGGCCGCGTCACCTCCTCCGGGGCGGGCGGGGCGAGCGCGGAATCCGCGGTACGCCAGGCCATGGCGATCTGATCGGACACTCCGTGAACGCGCGCAGGGGGCGTATTCCGTTGTCCGAGCGGGTCTATCGATCCCTGCAGCGCGATCTCGCGGCCGGGATGCTGGTACCCACCGAGCGGCTCGGCGAGGAACGCCTCGCCGAGACCTACGGCGTCTCCCGCACCCCGGTCCGCGAGGCGCTGGCCCGGCTCCTCGCCGACGGTCTGCTGGAACGCCACACCGACGGCCTCTACCCGTACCGCCCCCGGGTCGACGAACTCGGGGACCTGTACGAACTCCGAATAGTCCTGGAAGCCAGAGGCATCCAACGCTTGCAGGCCACCGCGGCGGCACTCCCGGAACCGCTGGCCGCCGCCGTGCAGCCGGAACCCCCGGCCCTGGCGGCTCGGCCTGCGGTCACGCCGCACGACCCGGGCGCGGTCGAGCGAGAGCTCGAGCTCTGGCGGCGCGTGCGCGAGGACGCGCCGGAGCCCGGGGCCGAGCTCATCGCCGCCGACGAGCGGTTCCACACCACACTCCTGCTGGCCGCCGGCAATTCCGCACTGGCCGAGGCGCTCTCGACGGTGCACGCGCGGGTGCGGCCGGTGCGGGCCCTGGACATGCCCACCCCCGGGCGGATCGCCGCCATGGCCGAGGACCATATCGCCATCGCCGAACACCTGCTCGCCGGGGATCTGGACACCGCTCTGCGCACCCTCCTCGCCCACCTCACCAGCTCCCGAGCCCACGTCCTCACCCGCGCCCGCCGCGCACTGGAACTCACCAAACTCGCTCAGGCGGTCCGCGAGTAGCCCGATCCGCGCCGCGCCGGGCCGCCGGTCTGGCGAGTGGCTCAGACAGGGTGTTGACTGGGGGGATGGTGTCGACGAAGCCACGCATCGCTCCCGGTCGCCTGCGGGAGCTCGGTCCGGTGAACTGGGTTGTCTGGCAGGCGCTTTCCCGTGCCGCGGGCACGGAGGACGCGCATCTGTTCAGCACGCTGGGCCGGACCGGCGGCCTGTTCCGGGGATGGCTGCACTTCTCCGGCCGCCTCATGCCGGGCGGCAAGCTGCGCCGGTACGAATCCGAACTGGTCATCCTGCGCGTCGCGCATCTGCGCCGATGCGAGTACGAGACCGACCATCACATCCGGCTGGGCCGCCGTGCGGGCGTCACCGCCGAAATCCTGGACCGTCTCCGCGAAGGCCCGGCCGCCGCCGGATGGTCCGCCAAGGAGCGCGCGCTGCTCACCGCCGTGGACCAGCTGGTTACCACCCGCGACCTCGACGACGCCACCTGGCAATCCCTCGCCGACCATTACGACGAACGCCGCCTCATCGAAATCGTCCTGCTCACCAACCAGTACGAGGGCCTGGCCAGCACCATCACCGCCCTCCGCATCCAAACCGACCACTAGCCGCACGATCCGGCCGTGCGTCAGCGGCGCAGGCGGTAGACCGGCTGGGTGGCGGCTTCGGGAACGGGCTCGGCAGGCGGGACGCGATGCGCGTAGGCGGGTTCGGCGGGGCGGGCGGGCTGGATGCGGGCGTGCAGGTGCATGTCGTGCCAGCCGTCGTCGTGCAGGCCCGCACTGCGATTGATGCCCTCGAGCACGAAGCCGGATTTGTGTGCCACCCGGCAGGATTGGGCGTTATGCACGGAATGCCGTAATTCCAGACGGTGGAATCCGGCCACCTCGAAGGCCCAGCCGACCAGCGCCTCCACCGCGCGCGGGGCGATGCCGCGGCCGCGCGCCGCCGGGACCACCCAGTACGCCAGCTCGGCCTCGCCGTGCCCGAGTTCCATGTGATGCATCGAGGCCCGGCCCATCAGCCGGCCGCTGCGGCCATCGGCGACAGCCCAATTGGCCGCGGTGCCACCGCTCCACGAGCGCGCCCAGGAGTCCACCCATTCCCCGGCCTCCTCCACGGTGTCCGCGGTGCGCGCGTGCCAGCGCCGGATGGCCGGATCCTGGAAGGCCGCGTACACCTCGGGTCCGTCCCGGCGCAGCCACGGCCGCAGCACCAGCCCGTCTCCCATCGGGAGCACCGGCTGCGCTGCCCGACTGAAGGTTTCGGCGGCGACGATTGCCGGGGTTGATCGCGGCATGGGGGGAATTCTGCCCGCGATCGCCCGGTCCGCGCGGCGAAATTGAGACCATCGTCCCGATCGGTCTCTCTTGCGCGGATTGTCCGAACCGACGGGCCGCGCTCAGGGCCTGCGGTTTTCGATGAGCGCGGCCAATCCGTCCAGGACCCGGGCCAGCCCGAACTCGTAGGCGTGGTCCGCACCGTAGGCGCTGTCATGGGCCTGCCCCGCGACCGCGCCGATCCGAGCTGCCAGGGGATAGCGGCCGGCGTCGAAGACCCGCGCCAGCAGCGGGGCCGCCCGCTCCCACCACTCGCGATCGGAGTGCCCGCTCTCGGTCGCGGCCCGGGCGCTGTCGATGGCCAGCTGCGCGGTCGAGGTCACGAAGCCCAGCACATAGGTGAGCGCGGCGTCCATCTCCAGGTCGCCGAGGCCGAGCCCGTCGAAGGCGCGCAGCTCGTGGTCGTATTTCGCGGCCACGCCGGGACCCAGCGGCGGCCGCGTGGTCGGCAGATGGGCCACCCACGGATGCTCGGCCAGCAGAGCGCGATTCTCGGCGGCGATCGTGGAAACCCGTTCCCGCCAGGGCATTCCGGTAAGATCGTGACGCGGCATGCGCTGGTAGACGGTGTCGAGCATGAGGTCGAGCAGCTCGGCCTTGCCCGGCACGTAGGTGTAGGTGGCCATGGGCGTGATGCCCAGCTTGGCCGCCACCGACCGCATGGTGAGCGCGCCCAGCCCCGCGCCGTCGGCGATCTCCAGCGCGGCCGCGATGACGGCGTCGAGGGTGGTGCGCTGTTTGGGCCCGCGCGCCGAACCACCGGATCCGGGCTCGCGCCACAGCAGTTCCAGCGTGCGCACCGGGTCGCCCGCACTGCTGCGCTCCCCGCTTCGTCCGGCCATTCGCGTCACCTCCGTCGCCGATCGTATCGATGTGACGGTCGCCACTTTGCATGCCGTCGGAAATGTCTGTACAAAGTACAGCGTACTTAGTACAGAGTTTGTCGGCGCCACCCAGGAGGCTCCATGACCATCACCGCATCCGCGATCTCCCTGAACGTGCCCGACCCGATCGCGTCGGCGACGTTCCTCATCGACCACTTCGGTTTCACCGAGAAGATGTCGGCCGACGGCTTCGTCGACGTGACCCGGCCCGACGCCGGATTCGACATCATCTATCTGCGCACCGGCCTCGGCAGCTTCAAGCCGGAGCGCATCGCGGGCAGCGCGGGCCAGGGGCTGCTGGTGGTGTTCGTCGTCGACGACATCGACGCCGAATACGCCCGCGTCCAACGCGAAGGCGTGCCGATCGTGACCCCCATCGAGACCGAGCCGTGGGGCGAGCGCTACTTCCAGGCCCTCGACCCCAATGGGATCGTCATCCAACTGGTCCAGTGGGTCTGACCGGAAAACGCTGAAAGATTCCTCCGTCGAACGTGTCGATTCCGGCCGGGCCCGTTCGAGGAGTAGTCAGGGGTCGAACAGCGGCCCGGCACTTCGACGAGAGGAATCCGATGCGAAAAGTGGTGGCTTTCGAGCACATGACCCTCGACGGCTTCGCGGCCTCACACACCGAGCTGGGACTGGAATGGACATTCGGCGCCTACAGCCCGGACCTCGCCGCCTTCCACGACGAGCACATCCGGGCTGATATCGGTACCACGATCTACGGCCGCAAGACCTTCGAGGGCATGCGCGATCACTGGTCGAGCGTTCCGGACAACCCGGAGGCCACGGCACACGATCTCGAACACGCCGAATGGGTCACGAATATCGACAAGATCGTCTTCTCGACCACGCTCGAATCGGCCGGCTGGCGGAACACCCGGATCATCGACGGCGACGGGGCGGCGCGCATCGCGGAGCTGAAGACGGAGAACGGCGGCGCGCTGGTCATCTACGGCAGCCCGACCCTGGTGCACTGGTTCGCCGACGCCGGGCTCATCGACGAGTACCGCATCGTCATCCATCCGGTGACAATCGGCTCCGGCACCCCTATGTTCCGGGACAAGACCGAACTGAATCTGAACCTGCTGGAATCGAAGTCGTTCGACGGTGGTGCCCTTTATGTCCGCTATGCAGTCGCCCAGCGAGAGGATTGAGCAATGCGATACCTGGCACTGATTCGCCTGGATCCCGCCCAGATGCCCGAGGAAGGGCCCGGCGACGACCTGATCGCCAAGGTCAACGAGATCATCGAGGAGATGACCAAGGCGGGCGTGCTGCTCGACACCGCGGGCCTGCGCCCGATCGAGGAGGGCACCCGGATCCGGCAGACCGGCGGCGTGCAGACCGTCATGGACGGGCCGTACACCGAAGCCAAGGAGATCATCGGCGGATACCTGGTGCTGCAGACCCGTTCGCAGGAGGAGGCGGCCGAGTGGGCGTCCCGGTTCCTGCGGGTGCACGGGCCGGACTGGGACATCGAGATCGAGGTGCGACAGCTGGACGGCCAGAACTGAATCCGCGGCAGGAGCGGGCGCGCCGGGCCGTGGAGGCGGCCTGGCGCATCGAATGGCCGCGGCTGGTGGCGGGCCTGACCCGCCTGGTCGGCGATATCGCGACCGCCGAGGAGCTCGCGCAGGACGCCCATGTGGCGGCGCTGGAACAGTGGCCGCGCGACGGGGTCCCGCCGAATCCGGGCGGCTGGCTCATGCTGACGGCGAAACACCGCGCGGTGGACCGCATTCGGCGCGATGTGAACTTCGCGCGGAAGCTGGAGCTGCTCGGCCATGAGACGCTCACGGCCGAGCAGCCGCCCGGCGAACCGGAACCGGCCATCGCGGACGACCTGCTGCGCATGATCTTCACCGCCTGCCATCCGGTGCTCTCGCCCCCGGCGCGGGCGGCGCTCACCCTGCGCATGGTGGGCGGCCTGACCACGGCCGAGATCGCGCGGGCCCATCTGGTCCCGGAATCGACCGTGGCACAACGCATCGTGCGCGCCAAGCGCACCATCGCGGCCAAGCGGATTCCCTACGAGGTGCCCGCGGGCGCCGAGCTGGCCGCACGCCTGGACTCGGTGCTCGAGGTCATCTACCTGATCTTCAACGAGGGCTATACCGCCACCTCCGGCGAGCGCTGGGTCCGGGCCGAATTGTGCGAGGACGCACTGCGCCTGGCGCGCATCCTGACCGGGCTGCTGCCCGAGGAGCCGGAGGCGTACGGGCTGGCGGCCCTGCTCGAACTGCAGGCTTCTCGCACCACCGCCCGCAGTGACGCGGACAATGCGCTGGTGCTGCTGCCGGATCAGGACCGGTCCCGGTGGAATCGGCTCTCGATCGAACGCGGCCTGACCGCGCTGGGCCGCGCGCACACGCTGAATCGGACGCGGGACCTTCCGCCCGGGCGCTACGCGCTCCAGGCCGCCATCGCCTCCGTGCACGCCGTGGCCCCGACCGCCGCCGAGACCGACTGGCGGCGCATCGCTGGACTGTACGCCGTACTGGCGCAACGGTTTCCGTCACCGATCGTGGAGTTGAACCGGGCGGTCGCGGTGGCCATGGTGCACGGACCCGGCGCGGGCCTGGAGTTGATCGACGCTATCGCCGCGGCCGGGGCGCTCGACGACTATCACCTGCTGCACGCCGTCCGCGGGGATCTGCTGGCGCGGCTGGGCCGGGATGCGGAGGCGCGGGCCGCTTTTCGGCGCGCGGCCGATCTGACCGGCAATGAGATCGAGCGGGAGTTGCTGCTCGGCCGGGCGCGCTGACCGGCAATCCACTCCGATCAGGCATTTCACCGCGTGTCGCTCACCCCTCCCGGGAAACGGCAGGGCGTACGGTCGGTTCCTAGCTGAAGCCAGATGGGTCTGTTTTTTCGTGAACGACACGGAAGGACCAGGCGTTGCCCATTCTCGACAAGCGTCCGCTCCGAGCCACCGTCCTCGGACTGCTCGTGGCGGCCCTCGCCCCGCTCACCGTCGCCATCGGCACCGCCGACGCGCGCACCGAAATCGCCGACCCCATCGCTCAATCCGCGCTCCCGGTCGCCCTGCCGGTGGACCCGGCGTCCCTGCTGCAGCTGGCCGGCGCGGCCCAGCGGTTCTCCAAACCGGCCTTGCAGACACTGTCACGTTTCATCGTGCCCGGGGACCAGTGGGGGTCGTTCAATCAGATCATCACGCACGAGAGCGACTGGCAGGTCTTCGCGATCAACCCGACCTCCGGCGCCTACGGCCTGGCCCAGGCCCTCCCCGCGCACAAGATGTTCAGCGAGGGCCCGGACTGGATGTTCAACCCGCTCACCCAGCTGCGCTGGGCCTACCGCTACATGGTCGAGCGCTACGGCAGCCCGAATGCCGCATGGGCCTTCTGGCAGGCCCACAACTGGTACTGAGCCTGCCGGTCCCCGAACTCGATCACCCCGGTGCGTATCTCGATCGGCCCGGTACGTATCTCGATCAGCTCAGCGCGGCCCGGAAGACCTCGGCGACCGGGGTCGACGGGCGGCCCAGCAGCCGCTGCAGATCGCCGGAGTCGACGGCCAGGATGCCGTCGGCGATACCGGCGTCGGCATCGGCCAGGGCGGCGGCATAGCCGGCGTCCAGACCCGCACCCTGCAGCGCCGCGGCGTAGTCGGCCTGCGGCAGGTCCTGGTAGCGGACCGGCTTGCCGGCCACCTCCGAAATAACCTGCGCCAGTTCGGCATACGAGAGCGTCTCGTCGCCGCCGAGCTCGTAGACCTTGCCCTCGTGACCGTCGGTGGTGAGGACGCGGGCGGCGGCCTCGGCGTAATCGGCACGGGCCGCGCCGGATACCTTGCCCTCGCCCGCCGCGCCGTAGAGCACGCCGGTCTCGATGGCGTGCGCCAGGCCGCCGGTGTAGTTCTCCCAGTACCAGCCGTTGCGCAGCAGCACGGTCGGGATGCTCGCTCCGGCCAGCGCGGCCTCGGTGCCGATGTGCTCCTGGGCCAGGATCAGCGGATTGCGGCCGGCCTCCGGAATACTGGTGTAGGCCAGCAGTTTCACGCCCGCCCGCTCGGCCGCGCGCAGCACGTTGGTGTGCTGGGCGACGCGCTTGGTGAACTCGTTGCCGGAGACCAGCAGCACGCGGTCGACGCCCTGGAAGGCGCGCTCGAGCGCTTCCGGATCGTCATAGCTCGCCACCCGCACCTCGACACCCCGCGCGGCCAGATCGGCCACCTTCGCGGGATCGCGGACCACCGCCACCACCGGCTGCGATCCGTCCTTCAACAGCGCCTCGACGACCAGGCGACCCAGCTGTCCGCTTGCTCCGGTGACTGCGACGGTCATGACTACCTCCAGGTTTCAGGGAATGAACTGCACTGCTGACATGTACTAACTAATAGTAAGCACACGCTATTCCTGAACCGCTACCCGAAACACAGGTAACCTCGATCTCATGAATGCTCGGCCTCCCGACCGGTCCTACCCGGACGACCCCACCCTGGAAGCCGACGTCTTCGCCCGCAACTGCTCCTCGCGTCCGGTCCTGCAAGACGTCGCCAGTCGCTGGGGCGTGCTCGCCCTGGCCGCGCTGCGCGAGGGCCCCTACCGGTTCTCGGCGCTACGCCGCCGCGTGGACGGCATCTCCGAGCGCATGCTCTCCCAGACCCTGCAGATCCTGGAACGCGACGGCATGGTCAATCGCGAAGTCCAGCAGTCCATCCCGCCGGTCGTCGAGTACACCCTCACCGACCTCGGCGCGCAGGTGGCCGACCAGCTCGTCGGCCTCATCGAGATCCTCGAATCGAATATCGCGAAGATCGAAGCGGCCCAGACCGCCTACCACCGCACGTAAACCGAAGAACGGAGCCGCATGTCCGCCGACACCGATCTGCAGTACCTCGAACGCTGCGTGGAGCTGGCCGCCGAAGCCCTGGACGAGGGCGACGAGCCGTTCGGGTCACTGCTGGTCGGTGCGGACGGCACCGTGCTCGCCGAGGACCGCAACCGCGTGTCCGGCGGCGACGCCACCCGCCACCCCGAATTCGAACTGGCCCGCTGGGCCGCCGAGCACCTCACCCCCGAGGACCGGGCCACGGCCACGGTCTACACCTCCGGCGAGCACTGCGCCATGTGCTCGGCCGCGCACGCCTGGGTCGGCCTGGGCCGCATCGTCTACGCCGCCTCCACCGCCCAGCTCATGGAGTGGCTCAACGAGTTCGGCGTCCCCTCGGGCCCCATCCGCCCCCTCGCCATCCAGGAGGTGGCCCCGGGCATCCCGGTCTCCGGCCCCTTCCCGGAACTCACCGACCGCGTCTACACCCTCCACCGCCGCCTGCACTTGGCGGACTGAGCGTCGGATGCCCGAAAGCGGCCCGGGGGCAGGGAATTTTGCGGGGACCCGGCCGCGGTTAAGGGGGTCGGGGGCCAAAGCCCAGAGTGCGGCGAGAGTTGTTAGGACACGGCCAAGTTGTGGGGGTCT
>NZ_JBHZAL010000054.1:0-32880 GCF_042754245.1 Nocardia sp. NPDC059228
ACCAGTACCGGCGGCTGGCCATCCGATGGGAACGACGCACCGACATCCACCACGGATTCCTCGACCTCGCCGCAGCACTGATCTGCTGGCGACGACTCAGCAACCGAACCCGATAGGGGCTCTTAACTGCAGCCCGACGTGGCGGCGACCCGGATGCCCAGATCGCCGAGGAAGGCTAAAGGTTTCGATCGCTTCTGTAAACCCTGTGTCACGACGACGAATCTCCCCTTGTGCGAGTGCTCAGCTCGTACCCATATCTGGGAATCGAGCTACGACGCGAATGAAGCCGACAACGAAGGACGCGCTGTTGCTATCGGTTGAACTCGGCCCGCAGTTCGTGCTTACGAGCCTTTCCCGTCGCGGTTCTCGGCAGTTCGGCCACGACGATCACCCGCTTGGGCACCTTGAAACCCGCCAGCTGCTGCTTGGCGTGGGCGATCACCTGGGCTTCGAGTTCGTCGGGCGCGATGTCGGGGTCGGCCGCGACGACCACGGCGCACACCGCCTCGCCCCAGCGCTCGTCGGACAGACCGACAACGGAGCATTCCTGAACGCCGGGGGCCGACGCGACGACCCGCTCGACCTCCACGGACGAGACGTTCTCGCCGCCGCTCTTGATGATGTCCTTGAGTCGATCGGTGAACCAGACGATGCCGTCCTCGTCGAGATGACCGACGTCGCCGCTGTGGAACCAGCCGTGCGCGAAGGCCGCCCGATTCGCGTCGGCGTTGTTCCAGTAGCCGCTGCTGACGTGCGGTCCCCGGTAGACGATCTCGCCGCTCTCGCCCGCAGGCAGCAGCGTGCCGTCGTTGTCCATGATCTGTACCTCGACGGTCGGGACCGGCGGGCCCCACGAGTTCGCCTTGGTGTGGCGGTGCTCGGGCCACTGCAGCACGGTCGCGGGAACCACCTCGGTCTGACCGGACCCGAGGATCACCGCGGCGTTCGGGAACGCCTCGTCGACCTGGTCGAGGAGCGCGTCGGGCATGGGGGCCATCGCGTAGATGCACAGCCGGACCGAGGAGAGGTCTCGCGCCGCGGCGGCCTGCATGCCCACCAGCGCGCGGTACATGATCGGCAGGAACATCACGTGCGTCGCCCGGTGTGCCTCGATCGCGTCGAGCACCGCGCCCGGGTCGAACGGTCCAGGCAGCACGACCGTGCCGCCGATCATCAGGGTCGGCAGGACGAGCGTGTTCAGGCCCGTGGTGTGGAACATCGGCAGCACGTTGACCAGGGTCGCGTGCTCGCCGCCCCAAGACGCGCCCTGCATCAGCGCGTTGGTCAGGCCCGCCACGAAGACTGCGGTGTGGCTGACGAGAACGCCCTTGGGGCGAGATGTGGTGCCAGAGGTGTACATGCACTGCGCCACATCGCGGTCCTCGACGAGCACCTCGAGCGGCCTGGGCATCTCGCGGAGCGCAAGGTCCTCCCAGCGCCGGGTCGGCACGCCGCCGGTAGACGCGGTGGGTCCCGCGCCGACGAGGATGATGGACTTGACCTCGGCTAGCCCGGGCAGGATCTGCTCGAGCAGCGGGCCGAAGGCGGCATCGGCGACGACGGTGGTGGTGCCGGAGTCGTTCAGGATCCAGGCGATGTCCTCGAGCGCGAGCACGACATTGACCGGCATCGCTACCAGGCCGGCCTTGGCGCAGGCGAAGTAGGTCGCGACGAACTGCCACGAATTGCCCATCAGCATCGCGACCGGTTGCTGGTGGGACAGGCCCGACTCGAGGAGCGAGCGTCCGACCGACTCCGCGGCGGCGTCGAGTTCGCGGTAGGTGACCGACCGGTGGCGGTCCGCGATCGCGGTACGGGAGGGGAACATTCGCGCCGACCGTGTGAGGACGTCGCCCATCGAGGTGCGGGTGGCCAGATTGATCTCGAGCGCGGTCAGACTGGACAGATCGGGTTGCATGCATGGCCTCCACTTGACGTCGAAAGGACGCGCCACCCGAACCGCTGGGCGCCCACGAGGTTGGTGACTGTGGTCACAGTCGCCCCCCGGGAGGCGACTGTAGGCGCGAACGTCAAAACAATCAAGTGTGCATGATTGTTCTCAGCCCCAGACGGGGTGCTCTGTGGTCGCGCACCGCGGAATTGCTACCCGGCTGGGACGAGGCATGGCTGGTCCTGGCCCGGGAACAACTGCGGCAGCTGCGATTGCACGCTATGGAGGTGGCCGCGCGCAGGCTGAGCGAGCAAGGCCACCACCCCGAGGCGATCGATCTGATGCTATCGGCGGTGGCCGCGGAGCCATTGCGAGAGTCGGCGCAACGGGCACTCATTCAGGCGCATCTGCGCGAAGGCAATACGGCCGAGGCATGCCGCCAGTTCGAGCAATTCGCGAATCAGTTGCGAGACGAACTCGGATTGCGTCCGTCACCACAGCTGTGTGCGTTGGTGGGTGCTGTTCCGGTGGCGTCGGCCCTGATCCCACCGGGTCGAACGGGAGCACGGCGCGCATTGCGGTAGTGCGCTGCTCCCAGACACGGGTCTGCGGGGCGGGGTGTCAGCACCGGCCGTGCACCGATACCAGCAATGTGGAGGCCGTCTCCGGCACGAGTTCGCCGGGCCAGCGTGCCGACACCACCACCGAATCGCCTGGCTCGAGATCGAATCCGGCAGCGGCCGCGAAGCCGGGAGGAAGTCGTCGGGGTACCGGGGTTCGCTTCGGGACGAGCCGTCGATGGCGAAGACCACCAGCAGGTGCGCACAGTGCCCGGCGCCGGGGTTCGAGACCCGGGCATAGATCCAGTTGTCCCGGCCCGGCCGCGGTGGCTGGTCGTCGATTCCGTCGTCGTCGTGGTGCCGGATCCAGATATCCGGTCAGTCGGGGCGGACCGACCACAGCGACGGTTGCGGCACGGGCGAGGGCTCCTCGAACCCGTAGACGAACCGATGGAAGGCGTCCACAAACTCAACCGCCCCGTGGTGGCCACCAGGTGCGCCTCCAGGTCGGTCGTGGACGTCGGGGTGCCGCAACGGGTCCGGAACAGGGCGGCCGTCGCGGCGCGCAGACCGTCGACGCCGATCAGCGTCGCCGCCCCGCGGAACACCCGGCTGCCGTCGACAAACGCGTTGATCGGGGTACGCCGATCGAACCTGACCGCCGACGAGAACGGTAGCCGCACAGGGCTATCCGGGATCGGGGCGTTCGAGTTCTTCCGGCCGGCGCGAGCACAGCCGCACCGGCGCGCGGCGGAAGTCGAATGGCTCGGGCTGGGCGCCATCGTCGTGGAATCTCGCGAATCCCTCATCCCACCATCCGTCGGCCTGCCCGGCCGGGGTGACACCGCGGGCGAACCAGGAATGCAGGACCTCGTGCGGCAGCGCGGCCAGCGAGGTCGTGCAGGCCTGGTTGTACTCCATGCGACCGCGCCCGCCATGGAAAATCGCCACGAAACGGCGGGCCGCGAAGGGACCGTAGTCGCGCTCGTTCCGTGCGAGCAGTGCACCGATCCGGATCGTTTGTGAGGCAAGGTCGATCGGTAGCGTGGCGGGCTTCCACGCCCGATCGAGGCGGCGGTGAGGTTCGATTGCGCGCGGTCGATGGCGCGCTCAGTGACGTCGATGGGCGTAGTTCGTCGCGGTTACGGTCGGTGACCGGCGACAACCCGTACAGCGCGATGCCCGTCCTGACCAAACCGGTTGGTTTCAGGGCCGCCCTCGTTAATAGCGGAGACAAAATTTGAACCTGCAACCTCTGGGTTATGAGCCAACCGGACACCGTCCAGGACGTGTCGCCACATTCCACCACGTCCTATCTACACAGGTCAGAGCGCTTTCAACCATCCAGCGTGTCCGCGTGATTCCATACCGTCTATTGGGTCCCGCCCCGTCGTGATGCCAATTTTGATGCCAAATCGACCCGACCGCCGCGACCAGCACGCGCGGGCTCGAGCAATTGTCCCGCGTCCGCCTCCCGGCTCCTGCACAGGCTCAGTTCGCGCGGCGCGCGGTGCGCATTGCCAGCACACCGAGGACACTGACCAGGCCACCCATCATCAGGTACAGCGCGACGGGCCACGAGGCTCCACCGGACCAATGCACGAGCGCCGTTCCGACCAGTGGAACCAGGCCGCCGCCGAGCACCGCCCCGAGTTGGTATCCCAACGACAGACCGCTGTACCGGACGCGAACGTCGAAAGCCTCGGTGAACGCCGCGGCCAGCGGGCCGAGCATGGCGCCGGTGCCCATCTAAGCGATGCAGATCGCCAGGGCGAGGAGCACGGGTTGCCTGGTATCCAGCAACCAGTAGAGCGGGAACGCGACCAGAGTATTGAAAATCGCTCCGCCCAACATGATTCGCAATGCGCCATATCGGTCGCTCAAATGCCCGAACAGCAGAGCCGAAGGCAAGAGGAGGAACTGAGCGAGCAAGGTCGCGCGCTGCAGTACCGGCTGCGCGATGTGCAAGGTGTTCAGTCCGTAGGACAGGACGAAGGTGATGAGGGTGAAGGTCATCATGGTCAGCCCGGTATTCGTGGCTGCCACGATCACGATCTGCCGCCACGCCGTTCGCCACACCCGCAGCCAAGGCCATCGAACCAGATCGTCTTTGTCCCTGTGGATTTCGAATTCGGGCGTCTCCGGCAATCCCGAACGCACCAGCAACGTCACCACGGTCGGCACCGCGCTGATCAGGAACGGCAAACGCCAACCCCAAGTGATGAACTCTGTCCCGGCCACCGCGTGCGCAAACAACGAGGCAAGGCCGGCGAGCACCGAACCACCGACCAGGGCGGTGATGATCCAGCTGCCGTACCAGCCGCGCCGACCGGGCGGCGCATGTTCGACGGCGACCAGGATCCCGCCACCGACTTCACCGCCGACGAAAAAGCCCTGTACGACCCGCAGCAGCACCAGCGTGACCGGTGCCAGCGCACCGATGGCGGCGTAGGTCGGAAGCACCCCGATCGCCACCGTTGCAAGCCCACCTATTCCCACCGACAGCAGCAATACAGGCTTGCGCCCCAACCGATCACCGAGATTTCCCAACACTGCCGCCCCGAACAGCCGGGCGACGAAACCGGCACCGAAGGTCGCGAACGACAGCAGCACGCCGACCCATGGAGCGGCCGCCGGGAAGAACAGCTTCCCGAACACACTCGCCGCTGCGAGGCCGTAGGTCAGAAAGTCGTACAGCTCGACCACGCTGCCCAGCGCACCGGCCAACGCGGCCCGCCGCCCGTCCGGCGAAATCGTCACCCGCTCTGTGCTCGGGTATGTCCGATACATTTCGATCTCCTGTTGCAGTATTTCGTCGAATTCGGCACCTCTTCGTTGAGCTACCCGTGAGTTGGACCGGGTCCTGTCGTTGGTACGCCTCCACCCACGACGATGTCCGGTTCGTTCCTCTAGTTGATATGTGTTCTACGACAGCACAATCCGTACCTACGGGCCCGACTGCGCTTCAATTGGGACCTCTCCCCGACCTGCTCTCGCCTAGTCGATGAAATCCCTCGCACCGGGTCCCTGCCCGTGCATTACCGTGAGCTCGGCCCAAATCCACAGCACCACGGGACCATCGAAAACCCGTGCCGCACAGCCTTGTGCGGTTCGCCCGAATGCACAGAATCGGGGCATATCAATCACTCCTTGGGGTGAAAACGAATTCCCTGACCGTGCGGTCGAAGCGCCGAGGTTCCTAGCCCTTCACGCTGCCTGGAGCGGGGCGGCGAACGACTTGCGCAAGGCGGACGGTCCGACCGGAAGCAGGAGGGCCGCGAGCAGCTTGCCCCCGAGCGTCCGAGGCATCCTGGTCACCTCGACATCGACTCGGCTGCCGCCGGATTCGGGCGTGGCGCGGAAGGTCCAGCCGCCGCCCGCACCGAAGCGTTTGGAGTCCAGGGTGGTGATGGTGACGGTGTCGCCGCCGGGAATCCATTCGTAGCGGGCGCGTTCCCAAGCGGCGGCGGTGCCTTCGGTGACCTCAGCCCAATTCTCGCCGCGATCATGGACGACGAAATGCTCGGCATCGATGCTGGGCCACACCTCCGGCCGGGTGGGCCCGAAGTCGGTGAGCACCTGCACGACCTCAGCAGGCGACAGAGCGGACAGGAGATGAAAACGTACCGTAGTCATGGCAATACCTTCGCCGCGGCAGGCATGGTGCCGAATCAGTCAGTTGACGTTCGGGTGACGTAATCCTGTTTGAGCAAGGTCTTCTCGTGGCCTTGTTGCCGAGCGAGGACGAAATGCCGCGGAAGCCGGTCATGGTCGGTCGGCTAGCGACGATTACGTCATTCGACGCTCGCGACGGCATTCGCCTGCTCCATAGCGTTTGATGGCATGAATATCAGCAGACGCTTCTTCGGTGGAGCCATTGCGGCGGGCGTGGCGGCGGCCTCGCTCACCGCATGCAGCACGGATATGAACAGCACCCCGGCGGCCGTGACCACCGCTCCGCCCGGAGCGGCGCTGCGGGCGGGATCAGGCGTGAACACCACACTGGGCCCGATCAAGAAGATCGACGCAGGCGTCCTCAATGTCGCCTATGCCGAATTCGGGCCGAGCACCGGGCAGCCGGTGATCCTATTGCACGGCTGGCCCTATGACGCCTACAGCTACGCCGATGTCGGTCCGCTGCTGGCGAAAGCCGGATACCGGGTACTGGTCCCGTACCTGCGCGGCTACGGGCCGACCACCTTCCTGTCGCCGCAAACCGTCCGTAACGGCCAACAGTCCGCGATCGCCCGCGACATCGTCGACTTCATGGACGCCCTGCACATCGACAAGGCGGTGCTCGGCGGATTCGACTGGGGCGCAAGGACTGTCGACATCATCGCGGCGTTGTGGCCACAGCGGGTCAAGGCGATGGTCGCAGTGAGCGGATACATCATCACCCAGCAGGCGGCTCAGCAGCAGCCGCTGCCGCCCGAGGCCGAACTGGGCTGGTGGTACCAGTACTACTTCGCCACCGAGCGCGGCCGCCTCGGCTACGACCGCAATCGGCACGACTTCAACAAGCTCATCTGGAAACGCGCCTCGCCCGCATGGAATTTCGACGACGCCACCTACGAGCGCAGCGCCGCCGCCTTCGACAACCCCGACCAGGTCGACATCGTCATCTCCAACTACCGGTGGCGGTTGAGCCTGGCACCGGGCGAGCCCCAATACGACGCCTACGAGCAGCAGCTGGCCACCGGACCGGCGATCTCGGTGCCCGCCATCACGATCGGCAGCGATTTCGACGGCGCGGCCAAGGACGGAAAGGCCTACCGCGGCAAGTTCACCGGGAAGTACGAGCACCGCGTCCTCGACGGCATCGGGCACAATGTGCCGCAGGAGGCTCCACAGCCCTTCGCCCAGGCCATCATCGACGCCGACCATCTCTGACCACTCGAGGACCGCCGGTCCCAGCGGGGTGGCCGGGACGGGCGGTCGGCCGACTACAAGGTTCCGCGCTGTTGGAAACTGCCGTCGGGCTCGAGCTCGATGACCGTGTCGATGCCGATTCGGTTCAGAAACGGATAGTCGTGGCTGACAATCAATAGTGCACCACGGTAGTCGGTAAGAGCCTCAACCAGTTGGTCCACGCTGCCGATATCGAGGTTGTTCGTCGGCTCGTCCAGAATCAGCAGTTGCGCCGGCGGATCGGCGAACAGCAAGCGGGCCAGGGAGACTCGGAAGCGCTCACCTCCCGACAATGAAGAGACCGGCCGTTCGACACTGCTGCCGCGCAGTAGGAGCCGGGCCAGGTGATTGCGGATCGTCGCCGGTGCGGTGTCGGGGGCCACCTCGTGAACGTTCTCGAGCGCACCAACGCGCTCGTTCAGGCCGTCCAGTCGCTGCGGCAAGTATCCGACCCTGTCGGTGAACAGCGCTCCGCGATCCGGGGTTCGGCCATTGATCAGATTCTCGATCAAGGTCGATTTCCCGGCTCCGTTGCGGCCGACCAGAGCGACCCGCTCTGGACCCTGGATGACGACGCTGCGGACGCCATCACGCAGTTCCGCGACCCGGCGGCCGCGAGGCACATTCGGGTCCGGCAAGTTCAGGTGGATGTGCTCGTCTTGCCGGACCCGGGTGGATGCCATGTCCAGTACATCCTGTGCGGCACGGACTTTCGCGTCGAGCACCGTCCGCATAGCTCCGGCCGAGCCTTGCGCCTTACTCGCCCGGTTGCCCGCGAGAATCCGCGGAATTCCACCGTCGCGCTGAGTAGCGCGGGCGGTGCGCTCACGTCTGGCGAGCTTGGTCTCGGCCTCGATGCGCTGTCGCTTCTCGACCTTCAACGCCTGCTCAGCGGTGCGCGCGGCTTGCGCAGCCGCAGCCTGTTCTTGCTCGAGGTGCTGTTTCCAAGCGCTATAGGGCCCGCCGAACACGTCCAACATCCCGCCGTGCAATTCCGCTGTGGAGTCCATGTGTTCCAGCAGTTCGAGATCGTGACTCACGACTACCAGGGTTCCGGGCCAGGAATCCACGAATTCCGCTATTTTGGTGCGGGTTTCGCGATCGAGGTTGTTGGTCGGCTCATCGAGCAAGGTGATCGGCGTGCGCCGGAGGCGCAGGCCGGTGATCGCGATGAGCATGGCTTCACCACCGGAGATCTCCCCCACCTTCCGCCCCAGATCGGCTGCACCGAAACCGATCTCATGCAGCGCTTCTTCGGTGCGGGCCTCGATGTCCCAGTCGTCGCCGATTGTCTCGAAGTGCGCACCCTCGGTGTCGCCGGATTCGATCGAGTGCAGGGCAGCGAGTTTGTCTGCGATGCCGAGCAACTCAGCGATCGTGGCACCGCGGCCGAGGGTCAGCGTCTGGGGCAGGTAGCCGACTTCCCCGGTGGTTTCGATACGTCCGTTCGTCGGTGTGAGGATTCCGGCGATCAATCGCAACAGGGTGGATTTACCCGAGCCATTGCGTCCCACCAGACCGGTGCGCCCGGTGGTCAGGGTTCCGTCGAGTTGAGTAAGCGCGACGGTTCCGTCGAGCCATTCGAAGGACAGGTTGCGCAGGGTGATCGCAGATTGTGTGGATATGGACATGGGTCGTCGACTCTTTCCTGCTCGCGAACGAGCGGCCGCGTGATTTCCGGAGACTGCGGGAGCAGGCGAAGGCGAGAAAGGCGCGAAAAGGCCTCGGACCGTTTTCGATACGGGACTCCGAGTGAATGTGTGAGGACAGCGCCGCCTTCGACTGGGCGGCTAGAGTCTGTCGACTTCCTCGATGAGCACGCAATTACCCTACCAGCGGATCTCGGACTGTGATCGCCTGGTATCCGGTGGCTGTGATCATCTTCCTTCTCCTGTGGAGGGCGAATTCTGCTGGTCGCGATAGGTTTCCAGCAGACGGAGCCAGACTTCGCTGATGGTGGGGAACGATGGCACCGCGTGCCACAGCCGATCCAACGGGATCTCAGCGGTGACGGCGATGGTCGCGGAGTGCAGCAACTCGGCGACGCCTGCTCCAGCGAAGGTCGCGCCCACGATGACCTTGCGCTTCGGATCGATCAGAACTCTGGCCTGTCCCCGATAACCGGGATCGTGCTGGATCGCACCGGCAACTCGACCGAGGTCATAGTCGACCACGTCCACGGCTCGTCTGCTGCGCGCGGCGTCCGCGGCGGTGAGCCCCACCGTCGCGATCTCCGGATCGGTGAACACGACCTGCGGCACCGCCTCCAAGTCGGCGGTCCCGGCATGGCGACCCCAACGGCCGGTGTCCAACGCCAGGCCCCGTGATCTGGCGGCGATGACCGCCCCGGCGACGCGGGCCTGATACTTACCCTGATGGGTGAGCAGCGCACGATGATTCACGTCCCCGACCGCATACAGCCACTCCCCCTCGACCGCGGTCACGGTGAAGGTGTCATCGGTGTCGAGCCAATGGCCGGGTGTGAGCCCGATCGTCTCCAGGCCAAGGTCGTCGGTGCGAGGCGCGCGCCCGGTCGCGAGCAGTAGCTCGTCGGCGAACAGCCGGGTGCCGTCGGCGAGAGTAAGCCGAATGGTGTCGTCGGGTCCGCCGACGCGTTCGGCTGTGGCAATGGTGGTTTCGAACTGCAGGTCGACTCCTGCTTCGCGGAGCCGCTCGGCAACCAGGTCCGCGGCGAAGGGTTCGACACGACCCAGCAGCCTCGACTCCCGGGCGATGAGGGTCACTTGTGCGCCCAATGCCTGCCAGGCGGCAGCCATCTCCGTGGCAACTACCCCGGCTCCGAGAATCGCGAGTCGGCCCGGCACCTCCCGGGCACTGGTGGCTTCGCGACTTGTCCACGGCCGCACGGCATCCAGACCCGGCAGCGGAGGCACAAGCGCGGACGTGCCGGTGCAGACAGCCACCGCGTGCCGGGCGGCCAAACGCATGACACCGCCATCCGAAGCGTGGACCGTCACCTGCCGGGGTCCATCGAGACGGCCATGACCACGAATGAGCTCGACATCGACCGAGTCGAGCCAGGCGACCTGGTCCCGGTCATCCCACTCGGCGACCAGCCTGTCGCGATGCTTCAAGACCGCGGCCGCGTCGATGGGTCCCGTCAACGCCTGCCCGATACCGGGAAAACGTGCGGCCTCGCGGTAGAGCAGCGCGGGGCGCAACAGCGCCTTGCTGGGTTCGCAAGCCCAGTAGGAGCATTCACCGCCCACCAGTTCGGATTCGACGATCACGGTGCTCAACCCGGCGGCGCGAGTCCTGTCGGCAACATTCTCACCGACGGGCCCGGCTCCGATCACCACGACATCGAATCTACGAATTTCCTTGTCGGACATTGTCTTCTCTCCGATAATCCGATCAGCGGCCGAAGGCGCGCTGTGTGACGTCCCGCGGGAACCAGTCGTTGCCGTCAGGATCGGTGAAGGCCTCCCTATCGATCGCATTCGGGGGCGGGTTCGTCCTCCGACAGCGGGCTGTGGGACGGCAGGACGTAGAGCACGTCCAGAACCAGTGGCTCGGATCCCAGGTTGCGGCCGATGTGAACGTAACTGGGGCTGGGGGTTTCGACCAAGGACTCGCCCGGATGGTAGATGCCGTCGAGTGTGCAGTCGGAGTGGTAGTGGGACAGGACACCGCTGCGTACCGTGCCGTAGACCGGGCCGTCGTGGTAGTGCCAGCCCGTGGATCCGCCGGGTGCGATGGTGATTTCGCGGAGAATGTAGTCGGTGCCGCCGATGCTGGCCTGGGCGAGAATCGTGCCGGTGACACCGTCTGCAGGGGTTGCGGCGGCCGGAATCGCCATCGCGGCGGTCACACCTACAGCCGCCAGTGCTGTCATCGCGGCGTGTATCCCATATCGGGGCGAGTTCGGGACAGTCCGAGTCGATTTCATGTACTTCTCCTATCTGTTGTTGTGCAATGCATCTCGGTTCCACGTTCGGGGAATCCGAGATTCGAGATCAGTTGGTGAAGCCGCCGCCGCAGATGAGGGTCTGCCCGCTGACGAAGTTGGATTCGGGGGTGCACAAGAGGTAGACGGCACCTGCTGCTTCGATCGGGGTTCCGGCGCGACCGAGCGGGATCATCTGTTCCATGGCGGTGAACTGGTTCGGGTCGGCGCCGACCTTGACTTTGCGGCCCTCGATGTCGATGGTGCCGTCGCCAGCCGTTGAAGCCTCGGTGAGGCGGGTCTTGATGAGGCCGAATGCCACGGTGTTGACCGTGACGTTGTAGCGACCCCACTCCTTGGCAACAGTCTTGGTCAGGCCGATGACGCCTGCCTTGGCCGCCGAGTAATTGGCCTGTCCCACATTGCCTCCGGTACCGACAACCGAGGAAATGTTCACGACCTTGCGGCACGGGACCGGCTCCCCCGCTTCCTTGGCCCGCTTCACCTGGGCTGCGATCACCGGCTGGGCGGCCCGCAGGATCCGGAACGGGGCCGTGAGGTGCACGTCGAGGATGGCATTCCACTGTTCGTCGGTCATTCGCTGGACCACCGAATCCCACGTATAGCCAGCGTTGTTGACGATGATGTCGAGTCCGCCGAAAGAGTCGACGGCGGTCTGAACGAAACGCTCGGCGAAACCCGCTGCGGTGACGTTGCCCGCGCATTCGACGGCGTTTCCGCCTGCGGCCTCGATCGCGGCGACCGTTTCCTGGGCGGGTCCGGCATCGAGGTCGTTGACCACGACAGCCGCGCCTTCGGAAGCGAGTTTCAGAGCGATCTCGCGGCCGATGCCGCGGCCCGAGCCGGAAACGATGGCTACCTTGCCATCCAGTGTTCCCATGGTGAGCAATACCTTTCAGGTCGTCGTCTTCACGGTGGGCGATTCGGCAGAGCGGGTCCGATCAGCGGCATTCCCACCGACCGGGCCGACTCCGATGACAACGAATCCGTTTACACGAATTGCATTGTCGGACATTGTGTTTCCGTCGATTCCTCAGCGGCCGGGGGCGCGTTCAGTGACCTCCTGCAGGAACCAGCCATTGCCGTCCGGGTCGGCGAACGCGGCGAACGAGCCGTAGCTGCGCCGTTCCGGATCTGCGCCGGAGACCCGTTGTTCGATTCCGGCGTGGTGGAATACACCGGTGGCATCGCGGAATGGCCCGTCGATCCCGACTCCGCGTTCGATCAACTCCGCGACCGCCTTTTCGATATCGGTGACGATCAGGTGCAAGCCGCGCTGGGATCCAGGCGCGAGCGTGGTGACGCCGGCGCCGAAGATGACCGAGCACTCCGAACCGGGCGGGGTGACCTGCACGACGCGGTAGCCGTCGTCCACGGGAAAGTCGGCATCGAGTCGGAAGCCGAGTCGCTCAACATAGAACGCTTTGGCGCGGTCGACGTCGGTGACCGGCAGGACCACGACCTCCAGCTTCATGTCCATCATTCGTCTTCTCCTCGCGTATCTTTCGCGTTCACTCAATGCGCGGCAGAGCCCTTGGCGGCCCGCTCGATGACCTCGGCCACCTTGTCCGGATGCGAGACGGCGACCGAATGCGAGGCCGCGATCTCGATGGACTGGGCGTGCGCCCGCTCGGCCATGAACCGTTGCGCCGCAACGGGAATATTGAGGTCCTCGGTGGTGATCACATCCCAGCTGGGTTTGTCGGTCCAGGCCGCGATGGTGGCCTTCTCCTCGAGGGCGGCCTGCAGGATCGGGCGCTGGCTCGCCGCGGCCAGGGCGGCGCGGTCGGCCGGGACATCGGCGGCGAACTGGTCGTGGAACTTGTCCTGCTGGATGTAGAGATCGGTGCCGGTGCTGCCGTCGGCATTGGTGAACGGGACCGGGTTCAGCGTGCCCGGCAGAGTCGATCCCGGGTACTTGTTGGTTAGCTCGAGCGCGGACTCCCCCGGCGCGGGGAGGAACGCCGCCACGTACACCAGTGCCTTGACCTGGTCGATTCCGGCCGCGGCGGTACTGATGACCGATCCCCCGTAGGAGTGTCCGACCAAGACGACGGGCCCGTTGACGTGGCTGATCAGCCCGCGCAGGGTGGTGGCGTCGGAACTCGGCCCGCGCAGCGGATTCGCCGCGGCGACAACGGGATACCCGTCTTTGCGCAGCTTGTCGATCACATCGTTCCAGCTGGATCCGTCGGCGAATGCGCCGTGCACCAGCACCACGGTCGGCTTGGGCGCGTCCTCGGTGGGCCCGGCGTGGGTGGTAGTGCTCGCGGTGCATGCGACGGCGAGGCTGCCCGCCGCCACGGCGGCCGTGACCGCCGCGACCGCCCGGCTTGCGCGCCGGATTCGAGGGCGTCGAATGTCGTCCATTGTGGTGTCCTTTCGAGGAGCAATGAAGCACGTTGTGCGGCCCCTACTTTCGCGCCCCGCTCCACACCGCCACATCTGTCAACTGACGCAGGCCACGACCTAATCGCATGGGCTTCGACTGATCGATGCCGTTACTCGCCGCGCCTCGGCGCACCCCTCGAAGCCCCGGAATTTGCTGAGTGCGCCCTGCCATCCGGCTACCGAGTCACTCCGGAAATGCGTCAGTTGACTGATGCCGACGACACCCCTCGGAATCAGACTTCAACCGCACATCCACTTCGTCATCGAGAAGGAAACACCATGGCCAAGCTGACAGTGGGTCGCGAGAACAGCGACACCATCGACATCTACTACGAAGACCACGGCACCGGCCGACCGGTCGTGCTCATCCACGGATATCCCCTCAACGGCGCCTCCTGGGAGAAGCAGCAGCGGGTGCTGCTCGACGCCGGTTACCGGGTGATCACCTACGACCGCCGCGGTTTCGGCAAATCCAGCCACCCGACCGCCGGCTACGACTACGACACCTTCACCAACGACCTGTACGCCCTCATCGAGCACCTGGATCTGAACGACGCCATCCTGGTCGGATTCTCCATGGGAACCGGTGAAGTCACCCGGTACCTGGGCCGGTACGGATCGGCGCGCATCGCGAAAGCCGTTCTGATGGGCTCAGTTCCGCCGTATCTGCGCAAGGCCGACGACAACCCCGACGGGGTGGATCCGGCGGTGTTCGACGGCATCAAGGCGGCGGTCCTCGCCGATCGGCCTGCCTACTTCAAGGATTTCCTCGACAACTTCTACAACGTCGACGTGCTGGGCGGCACCCGTATCAGCGAACAGGCTTGGCAGAACAGCTTCAACGTCGCGGTCTCTGCCTCGACCCACGCCGCCTACGCCTGCGTCGACACCTGGCTGACCGACTTCCGTGACGACCTGCCCGCCATCGACGTGCCCGTGCTGCTGATCCACGGCGACGACGACCGCATCCTGCCGTACTCCGCCACCGCGGCCCGGCTCCCCGGCCTGGTCAAGGATCTGACCGTGGTCACCGTCGAGGGCGGTCCGCACAACATCGCCTGGACACACCCCGAGGTCGTCAACCCCGCGCTGCTCGACTTCCTCGCGAACGACAGCGATACGAACGCGGGCTGACCGCCGCCGGCGGCGATACCCGGATGAAATCGCAGCGGGCCGCCAACGACATCGGAGCGGACGAGCCATCAACCGAACCTTCGATGTCAACGGCGGCCCGCATCAGCATCTGGGTGAACCGCGGGCGCGGCGCCATTCGCTTAACACCCACTGCCACAATCAAACCAAGCACGATCGAGGACGCGATATGAAGATCGAGCAGGTCTCCGACTCGGCATATGCGGTGTCGGGAACCAATGTCAACTGGGCGTTGGTCAGCGACGGATCCGGCGTCACGATCATCGACGCCGGCTATCCGTCCGACGCGAGTGCGGTACTCGATTCCGTACGTCAGATCGGTCATGCGCTCGGCGATGTCGCAGCCATCCTGCTGACCCACGCACATCTCGACCACATCGGTGCGATACCCACGCTCGTCGAGCAGGTCGGTATGGCCGTCTACACCGGCGAATTGGAAGTCCCGCACGCCAAACGTGAGTATCTGCAACAAATCACCGCGTCACAGATGCTGCGACAGCTGACGACACCACGCGGGGCCCGGTGGGTAGTACAGACGGCGCGCGCGGTCGCCGGACATCTCGAGATGCGTGTGCCCACCGCGCGGGCGGTGGATCCGACAGTGCTGGAGGCGCTGCCGGGCGGATTCGTCGCAATCCCGACACCGGGGCATACCGACGGCCATACGGCCTACCTCATGCCCTCCGAAGGGGTGCTGTTCTCCGGTGACGCACTCGTCACCGGGCACCCTCTGCTACCGGGATCCGGTCCCCAATTGCTTCCGAAAGTGTTCAACCACAATGAGATCCGCACGCAGTCCAGCGTTCACGCCCTCGCCATCGAACAGGCGCATGTCCTGGTCCCAGGGCACGGGAGAGCTGTACACGGGCATCTACCGACCCTCATCGCCGAATTGCCCAGCCTCCACGACTGACCGGCGCCCTCGAATACCGAACCGCAACAAGTAGATTCGCAAACCTATTTCGCCCTCGGGCCGCATGAGCGGCCCGAAGGCGAAAGTCGTATGCGGTGAGCTAACGGCCCGAGGCGGCGACGAACTCGGCGACCGACTCGGCGAACAGTTCTTCCTCCTCCAAGTGCCCGAAATGCCCACTGTGCTCGAGGATCAACAGGCGCGATCCAGGGATCAGCTTGTGGAGTTCCTCGGCCCAGCGGACACCGCAGATCACATCGAAGCGGCCGCCCACAACCAAAGCCGGTACCTGTAGTTCGGGCAGCGCGATCCGATCGTCGATGGGGTCGGGCGCGCCGAATTCGTCCAGTCCGGAGATAAAGGTTGCCTGAGTGGCGTTCTGGAAATCGATCCACGGGCTCGGGTCGGCCCAGTACGACGCGACATAGGCCGGGATGATCCCCCGGGCCACCCGTACCATCGTCTCGTCGTCGGCGATGGTGGGGAACTCGGCGAACGTCTTCATGACGCTGGGCAGCAGCGGATGCCCGGCATACCGCTCCGCGAGTTCGCCGACCTTGCGCTGAAGTTCGGCGCCGAACTCGGGGCCGGTGCTCGGCGCACTCTCGTACAAGATGACCCCGGCCAGCTGGTCGGGACGATGGATCGCGTGGTACTGCGCGACAAACCCCCCGTACGAGTGTCCCAGCAGGTGAACGCGGGAAGGCGGGAGGTGGTCGATCAGCGCGGCCAGGTGCCGACTGTACAGCTCCCTGGTGTAGCCGTTCGGGTGCGTGGCCAGCCTGCCGGAGTCTCCGGTGCCAGCGGGCTCCAGGTAGACCATTGTCAGCCGCTGTTCCAGGGCCGCGGAGCGCAGGTAGTTCCAGTGGATGCCAGGTCCGCCCGGATGGGCTACACACACCGGTCCGGTGCCGTGAACGTGGTAGCTCAGGGTGATGCCGTCAACGTCGAGGGTGTGTGAACCTTCGGCCAGTGGACCGAAGGTTGAGGGGTTCGCCATGAGTTCTTCCGATCGTGATGGTGGCCGGTGGTTCCGGACACCCGTCGAGCCTCGCCTCCCGGACCGCCCCACCGAATCAGTCAGATGACGCTGATTTTGGCCGATCGCGGCGGCGTCTTCGCCCATTTCGGCTCGAGCACAACCGAACTGGTTCAAATATCTCGTTCGGACACGATCCCGGATTTGATCGCCAGGTTGGCCAATCGGGCGCGCTTCTGGTTCTGCGGCAGGTCCTCGACGCCGAACTTGGCGAACAAGGTCCGCAGATGAACCTTGACGGTGTCGACGGAGAAGAACACCTCGTCGGCGATCCGCTGATTGGTAGCGGGCAGGGCGAACCCATCCATGCCGGTGAGATACGGACGGCACAATGCGATCACGACCGACCGTTGCGACGCGGTCAACGAATTCAGCGTCGGCAGACCATCACGGGAAGTCTTTGTACGATCGCCACCGACACCCTCGGTGAAATCATGAAAAGTGATGCGGGACTTGCCCATACGTATGACATCACCAGGTCTCAGCGTGTGACGGCCAGCCAGCCGGTCGCCATTGACGAACGTGCCGTTGAGCGAGAGACCACCATCGACCAATGCCCACCGTTCACCCAGGTATTCGGCGACGGCGTGCAGACGTGAGATCTCGTCATCCCAGAAGAGCGATACATCCGCCTTCGGGGAGCGGCCGATGGTGATACGTGATTGCTTGGGCGACAACCTGAGTTCGCGGTGCCGCCCCTCGCTGTCGTAGACCCTGAAGAAGGGTCCGTCGACACCGGTCACCGCGGTTCCAACGGTCGACTGACGGCGGGCAGGTTCCCGTAGGTCTCCGCGGTCTTCCGGGTCGGCCCGAGGAACAGGGCCAAGAGGACACCGAGGGCGAGGACAGGGGCAATCCACAGGTATCCCATTGCCGTCGCGTGCGCGAAGGCGTCCAACGCGATGACTCGCAACGCATCGGGCAGCTGCCCGACAGTGTCGGGGCGAGCGGCGTCGAAGCCGCCGGCGGGCGGCAGATTCCTGGTGCGGTCGGCGAAACCTGCGCTCAGGAGAGTGCCGAAGACCGCGACTCCGAAAGCCGCACCGATGGAACGGGAGAAGGTGACCACCGCACTCGCCGCGCCGAGATCTGATGCTGGCACGCTGTTTTGAACGGTTGTCAGCACGACCATGGGCACCATGCCGATGCCGATCCCCGTGATCAGGAAGTAGACGCTCAACACCAGGGTGCGGGTCGCCGCTCCGATGGTGCCCAGCAAGAGCAGTCCGGCGAGGTTCGCGATCAGACCTGCCAACAAGATCACCCGTAGCCGTTCGACATGTTCTACCCAGCGTCCGGCCAGGGATTGGCTGACGACCAGTCCGGCTACCAACGGCAGCATGTAGATGCCGGAGAGAGTGGCCGAGACCCCGTGGACGATCTGCAGGTAGGTCGGCAGATAGACCAGGACCGCGAACATCGCCGCATTCGCGAAAAAGGCGATCAACGAAGACAGGACGACGGTCCGCGAGGCGAATACGGCTGGGGGCAGAACGGGGGCCGCGGCGTGGCGCTCCATGGGCACCAGAAGCACAGACAGGGAGATGGTGCCGGCAATCAACCCGATGATCGCCGGTGAGCTCCAGCCCCAGCGCTCACCGAAGGACGTGATCATCACCAGGCCGGTGGCGATGGCAGCCAGAATCATGGAGCCCAAGTAATCGATGTGTGCGGTAACACCCCTCGTAGTCGACGGCAACACCCGCGCGGCGAGAACCAGCGCAACAATTCCGACCGGCACATTGACCAGAAACGCCCAGCGCCAGGAGAGTTGGTCGGTGAAGACGCCGCCCAGCAAAGGGCCGATGATGCTGGCGACGCCGTAGACCGAGCCGAACATGCCTTGGTAGCGGCCACGTTCACTCGGCGCGGCGATGTCACCGACAAGGGCGAAAGTCAGCACGATCATCCCGCCGCCCCCGATGCCCTGGAGCACTCGACTGCCGATCAGCTCGATCAGGTTCTGAGCCAGTCCACAAGCCACCGATGCCAGGAGAAAGACCGATGTCGCGGCCAGGTACAGACGCTTGCGGCCGAACATGTCGCCGAGCTTGCCCCACAGCGGAGTGACGGCCGTCGACGCGAGCAAATAGGCAGCGCTGACCCAGGCGATGTTGCTGAAACCGTTGAGGTCCTCCGCGATCCGGGGCAAGGCTGTCGAGACGATCGTCTGATCCAAGGCAGCGAGCAGGACCGCCGAGGCCAGGGCACTCATCGCAATGGCGACACGGCCCGCCGGGGCTTCCGGGGGATTCTGTGACTTCGGCATCGAACTGCCTCTCTAGCGGTGGCGTATGTGGTGCTCGGTTCTCAGGCTTCCGTGCAGCCCTGCCCGGTCGAGCCCGTGCCGAACCCTGGTGTCCGCCTGGCCAGGGACCCGGGCCAGTGCGGGACCCGTGCCCTGGCCAGAAGGGACCAGGGTTCGACGCAGGGGCGACGGGTCGTTGTTTTGGGACAACGTGGACGAGGGATGCCGACGGGCGTCCGTCGCTACGAAGGAGCTGGAAGTGGTGGACTTGCACGGTCGCGCCCACGAACAGGCTGTGCTCGACCGCCTGTTGGTCGACGTGCGCTGCGGGTACAGCCGTGCGCTGGTGTTGCGTGGGGATTCGGGTATCGGCAAGACCGCGCTGCTCTCGTACCTCGCCGGGCAAGTTCCGGCGAGCCGAGTCATCTCCGCGGTCGGAGTCGAGAGCGAATCAGAGATCACCTACGCGTCGCTCCAGCAGATTTGCACGCCGCTGCTGGGCTATTTGGACCGATTGCCGGCGGTCCAACGAGCCGCACTGGCGACGGCGTTGGGGCTCAGCGGCGGTGGATCGCCCGGGCACCTGCCGACCGGACTCGGCGTGCTGGGTCTGCTCGCCGAGGCCGCGGTCGACGAACCGCTGGTCTGTGTGGTGGACGACGTGCAGTGGATCGACCGGATGTCCGCGGCCATTCTCGCGTTCGTCGCCCGCCGACTGGACACCGAATCGGTGGCCCTGGTCTTCGCCATATCCAGCTTCGCCTCCGCGCTCGCGCCTCCCAACGCCGAGTTCCTGTCCGGGCTGCCGGAGCTACGGGTGGACAGACTTCGTGATGAAGACGCCCGGGCGCTACTGGACCAGCTACTTCCCGGTTCGGTGTCTGCCCGTGTGCGAGACGGGATTGTCGCCCGAGCACGCGGTAACCCGTTGGCGCTGATGGTGCTGTCGCGCCGAGAGAACAGCTTTTAGACCGGCGGTCCTGCCAATCGACTGGCAGAGCGAAGCCGGTGAACACAGTCGTAGATAGGAAGAGGGCCTGTCGAGATGGAATCGGAAAACACGACGATGGTCGGACGAGAGGTCGAGCAGGCGCAGCTGCTGGCCTTCGTCTCGTCTACCCCGGGCCAGGCGCTCATCCTGAGAGGGGAGGCTGGGGTCGGCAAGAGTTCGCTGTTGAGCCATGCTGCCGTGACGGCCGAGCACGTGGGCCACACCGTCGTGCGGGCCGCCGGGGTCGAAGCCGAGTCGCAACTGCCTTACGCGGGGCTGCATCAGATCCTTCATCCACTGCTCACTGAGATCGGCGGGCTGGACGAAGGGAGCCGAGCGGTTTTCGACGCCGTCTTCGGCGGAGTGCAGAGCAATCCGCCATCGGTCATGACGCTCGGCATCGCGGTTCTGGCTCTTCTTTCCC
The DNA here is from genome assembly GCF_042754245.1 of Nocardia sp. NPDC059228. Classification (NCBI taxonomy): domain Bacteria; kingdom Bacillati; phylum Actinomycetota; class Actinomycetes; order Mycobacteriales; family Nocardiaceae; genus Nocardia; species Nocardia sp. NPDC059228. The sequence continues at coordinate 20,446 of NZ_JBHZAL010000054.1, forward strand.
TGGCCAGCACACGCCAGCCGATGCTGCTGGTCCTCGACGATGGCCAGTGGCTCGACGATTTCAGCGCGGACGTCTGTGGTTTCGTAGGCCGACGCCTGGCCGGTAGCTCGGTGAAGCTGCTTGTCGCGATCCGCACCGACATTGTGTCGCGCTTCGACACTGCCGCACTGCCCGAACTGCCGGTTGCCGCGCTCTCCGATGCCGATGCGGCACGCTTGCTCGATCGGCGATACCCGAACCTGGACAAGTACATTCGCCGCACGGTGTTGGAGCAGGCACAGGGCAACCCCCTGGCACTGGTGGAGATGCCGGTCTATTTGGCTGACCAGTTGGGCGAGTTGCCGTTGGATGACTTCGGCCCGCATGGCGGGTCGTTGCCGCGTCGGCTCGAGCGTCTGTTCGGCGCACGGATCGCCGCCCTCGACGAGGGCGTGCGGAACGAGCTGCTGATGGGTGCCCTCGACGGCGCTGGGACCCGCTCCGACTCGGACACGATTATCGGTGTCCGCTACCGAATGCGCGATGCCGATCAGGCCGTGGCCGCGGGGCTGCTGGATATCGATTCGGCCACCGGTGAATTGGTCTTCCGGCATCCGCTGGTGCGTTCCACGATCGTGCAGCTGGCTACGCCCAACCAGCGCCGCGCCATACACCGGACATTGGCGCAGATCCACGAGGGGAATCTGGAGCGCCGGGCGTCGCATCTGGCGGCGGCCACCGTCGATCCCGACGAGGAAGTCGCCGGTGTGCTCGAGGCGGCAGCCGAGTTGGCGACCCGGCGTGGGGGCGCTCTGGCGGCCGTGACCTGGCTGACCCGTGCGGCCGAGCTCAGCGAGAATCCCGGCGAGCGGTCGCGGCGATTGGCTGACGCCGCGTTCGTGGCCGGTCACGCGGCACGCCTCGGGCAGGTCGACCGCATCGTCCGCTCCGGCCTCGCGCCCGGCGCGACGGAATCTCCGGCCTCGGTGTTGGCCTACGCCTACCAGGCGCTCTACCAGGACGGGGATGTCCGCTCCACTCACCGACAGGTCTCCGCCGCGATCGTGAAGCTGCGCGATGCCGGGACAGCTGACTCCGGTGAGGTCCGGACGCGACTGGTAATTCTGTTGCTGGCGATCAGTCAGTACGCCGGAGACCGCGCGACGTGGGAGCGTACGCATGAACTCCTCGCTTCGCTGGGCGATTCCATCACTACCCCCGAGCGGATGTATAGCGCCGTCTGGAGTGATGTAACCCGTCACGGAGCGGTCTGGGCGGGACCGGTGGAACAGGCCACGGCGAATCTCCCGGACCTGGAACCCTGGGAAGTCGGCCGCCTCGCCGTGGCGGCGTATCACCTCGACATCCTGAGCCAGTACCGTCCGTACCTTCAGCACATCGTCGATCGTGAGTTGCGGACGGGTGCCGTGGCCAGCGGCATGGTCATGCTGCACCTGGTAATGCTCGACCAGATGGCCGGCGGTGAATGGGACGAGGCGGAGGACACCGGGCAGCGGAGTCTGGAACTCGCGAAAGAGCACGGACACGACCTGTTCGCCGCACAGAGCCGCGCTTATCTGGCCCAGCTCGCGGCGCTGCGCGGGAAGTCCGGTCAAGCACGAGACCTGCAAGCGGAGGCGGACGCATGGGCACGCCCCCGCGGACTGGGATTCATCACCCAGGTCGCCGACTCCGCGGGTGCTATCGCCGGGTTGAGCACTGGAGACTACGAGGCCGCATACCTGTATGCCATCGGCATCACCTCGCCAGGAACGTTGCGACCCTATGCCTATCAGGCTTCGCGTACGGTCCTGGATCTCGTCGAGGCCGCCCACCACACCGGCCGCGTCGACCAAGCCCGCGCGCATGCCCTGGCCGCCCGCGATGCCGGGCTGCCGGACATTTCGCAACGCCTGGCGCTGATCACCTACGGCGCACTGGCGATGACGGCCGAGAGCGAACGCGAAGCTGAGGAGATGTTCGCCCGGGCCGAATCGCACCCCGATGCCGAGCGGTTTCCGTTCGAGCTGGCCCGGATTCGGCTGGCGCACGGGATCCGGGTGCGTCACGTCCAGGGCAGAGCCGCGGCTCGGCGATACCTGGTTCCGGCATTGGAGGCGTTCGAGCGGCTCGGCGCGGCGGGCTGGGCGGAGCGGGCGCAGGCCGAGGTGCGCGCCACGGGCACCCCGCCGCGCGCCTCGACACTGAACCTGGCGTCGTTGACCTTGCAGGAACGCCGGATTGCCGATTTGGCCGCCGCCGGATTGACGAACAAGGAGATCGGTAAACGGATGCATCTGTCGTCACGCACGGTCAGCTCACACCTGTACCGGATCTTTCCCAAGCTCGGCATCACGACCCGGGCGGCTCTTCGCGATGCGTTGACCCGGACAGCGGACGTCTGACGCCAGCGCTCAGCGCTTATGCGGTCACGGCTGCGATGCCATTGGTGGTCAGCCATGTCAGGACATAGTCGGCGACCGAACGCCAGCCGCTGTCGAATGCGAGCGAATGGCCTCGATCAGCGAACTGCTTGAGATCGGTGACGGCTGGGGAATCGCCGTACAGCTTGTACACCGAGCGGGTAACGGCGTCCGGGACCATCCGGTCCTCCTGCCCTGAGATGAGCAGCAGGGGTCCTCGCTCAGGGTTTGCGGTGTTCACCACGGTGCGAGCAGGACCGGTCGCCGTGGGACCGAGCCCGAGATCCGACAGCAGCTGGACCGGTATCGGGACCGCGTACTGCTCGAAGAGTCGCTCGGCTTCCTCGTCATCGACCGCATTGGCGACTGCGTTCCGGAACTGTGCCCGCAACAGCAATCCCGAATACTGTTGCCATGCTCGGGGACTGCGGGTGTCGCCCAGCGGTATCCCATTGATGGGCAATGGTGCGAGGGCGACCGCGGCACGGCCGAGGCCGACTCCGAGAAGTTGCTGGGCGATCAGACCGCCGACGGAGTGTCCGACGAGGACCGGCGGGTTGTCGTACGAGCGGACGATCCGCTCATAGTGAGTGGTGAGTGCTCTGAGCCCAAGGCTGTCCAGTGGGCCCGGGTCGGCGCGGACTTGTGCGGCGGTGGCGGATTCGCCGGGCCAGCTCGGGATCCTGGCCGCGAAACCGTGTGAGGTGAACTTCTCTGCCCAACCGTCCCATGACGACATGTGGAAACATGCACCGTGGATGAGGACTACATGGGTTTGTTTCACGGACCGACCTTCCGGTGACAAACGGCGACCCCGCCGCTGGCGTAGTGGCATTCCGTCCAGGATCACCGAGTTGGAACTCGACGAAAACCGTCGGATGACTTAAGAAGTGACTCGCGAACATGCGCTTTTCCACCGCTGAAGGATCGTGATGTTGTTTGGCCGACGCGCCGAGTGCGCGAGATTGGATGCCCTGCTGAAGGAGGCTCGGGACGGACACAGCGCCGTGCTGGTCGTCCTCGGCGAGGCAGGCGTGGGGAAAACCGCGCTGCTCGACTACGCCCTGCACGCCGGTGCCGATGTTCGAATCTTGCGAGTCGCCGGGGTCGAGTCCGAGATGGAGCTGCCCTACGCGGCCTTGCACCAGTTGTGTATGCCAGTGCTGGACATGGTCGACCACCTGCCGACGCCCCAGACCGAAGCGCTGGCAACGATTTTCGGGTTGCGCGGTGGTGAAGCGCCGAGTCCGTTTCTCGTCGGGCTCGGCGTGCTCAATCTTCTCGCCGAAGCGGCGCGCGAGCAGCCGCTGTTGTGTGTGGTGGACGACGCGCACTGGCTCGATAACGCCTCGGCGCAAGTGGTGGCGTTCGTGGCGCGTCGGCTGCGGGCCGAGTCGACGCTCATGCTGATCGCCAGCCGCGAGCCGATCGCGAGCATGCATGGTCTGAACGAGCTGATGGTTCCGGGCCTCGGCTCGGACGCCTCCCTCCAACTTTTGAATTCAGCGTTGCGGTGGCCGCTCGACCGAGGTGTCCGGGCCGCGATCCTCGCGGAGGCCAGGGGTAATCCGCTGGCACTGCTGGAACTCGCGGTGGCCTCGCCCGACCGGCTCGCGGGCGGGTTCGGTCTCATCGACGCTTCCCCATTGTCGGGACGCATCGAAGACAGCTTCCGAAGCCGGATCGCCGAGCTGCCCGCCGACTCCCGGGAACTGCTGCTGCTCGCAGCCGCCGACTCGACCGGTGATCCCGTGCTCCTTTGGCGGGCCGCGGCAGCGCTCGGGCTGGGTCCCGCAGCCGCGGATGCGGCTGAAGAGGCGGAGTTGCTCACCATCGGAGTACGGATCGCGTTCCGCCATCCGCTGGTACGGTCTGCCGTTTATCGCGCTGCCGAGACGGACGCCCGCAGGCGGGTCCATCGGGCTCTGGCCGAGGCGACGTCACAAATGGCCGATCCGGACCGCCGCGCCTGGCACCTCGCCCATGCGGCCGAAGGCCCGGACGAAGCGGTGGCCGCGGAGTTGGAGACCTCCGCGAACCGAGCACAGTCCCGCGGCGGATTAGCCGCCGCGGCGGCGTTCCTCGAGCGGGCGGCGGCCTTGACGGCAGACCCGGCATTGCGCGCCGAGCGCGAACTCGCGGCAGCCTCGGCCAAGTACCACGCCGGTGCGCCGGAGGGGGCTCGGATCCTGCTCGACCGGGCGGACTCCGGCCCGCACGACGAGCTGCGCTCAGCCCGAGTCGGTCAACTGCGTGCGTATATGGCCTTCGCGACCGGCGACTCCGCCCGTGCCCCGGTGCTGCTGCTGGAAACGGCGCAACGGTTCGAACAGCTCGATCCGGTTCAGTCGCGCGACACCTACCTGGATGCCATCACCTACGCGTTGCTGGCCGGCCGGTATGCCGACAAAGCGACTGTGAAAGACGTAGCCGCCGCAGCGCTATCGGCGCCACGCTCTCGACTGCCTCCACGTGCGCAAGACCTTCTGCTCGACGCATACGCGGTGCTGTTCACCCAAGGCCACGGTGCGGGGACACCGTTGGTGCGGCGGGCTCTGGACGCGTTTCGCGGTGACGAACTGTTGGTCGACGATGCAACTCGCTGGCTCGTCATCGCCGCACACGGCGCCTACGAGGTCTGGGACGACGCGGCCTGGGAAGCGATCACTGAACTGAACGTCAGCCATACCCGGGAAACCGGCGCACTGACCATGCTGCCGGTTGTGCTGACGCAACGAATCGCCGCGCACCTTCACACCGGCCAGTTTCAAGCGGCGGCTGACTTGCTCGCTGAGTCCGAGATCGTCGCCGAGGCGACCAGGATTTCCCGCCCCGCCTACGACACCGCGGCGGTAGCCGCCTGGCGGGGTAGGACCAATGCCCTCGACCTGATCACGGCCGCCGGGCGAACCGCGGCCGAGCGCGGCGAGGGCCTCGGATACACCCTGGTCAACTATACGAACGCGGTTCTGCACAACGGTCTCGGCCGCTTCGCCGAAGCGAAGGATGCGGCCGTGCTGGCGACCGCTGACCCGCGAGAGACAGCCTTCGCGGCCTGGGCTCTCAGTGAACTCGTCGAGGCGGCGGTCCGATGTGGTGACCAGGCCCTGGCGGAGAACGCGATGGATCGACTGACCGCGACCACCGGGCCCAGTCAGACCGAGTGGGGCCTGGGCATAGAGGCGCGTTGCCGCGCTCTCCTCAACGACGGTCCCGCAGCCGAGCGGCTATATCGCGAGGCGATCGAACGGCTCGAGCGCAGTCGTGGCGTGGTGGCGCTGGCCAGGGCACATTTGCTCTACGGCGAGTGGCTGCGCAGGCAGGGTACTGGAACGGAAGCCCGCCGCGAGCTGAACACGGCGCATTCGATGTTCGTCGAAATCGGTGCCGAAGCATTCGCTGAACGCGCACGCCTCGAACTCGCGGCATGCGGCGTTTCGGTGTCGCGAACGTCCACGCGGCCGACAGCGGAGCTCACCGAGCAGGAACGCCGAATCGCCGAGCGTGCACGCGCCGGACGTTCGAACGCCGAGATCGGGGCAGAGCTGTTCCTCAGCGCGAGAACGATCGAGTGGCACCTGCGCAAGGTGTTCACCAAACTCGGGATCAGCTCACGTCGAGAACTGCTCAGCGTGCTCACCTAGCTCGGTTCTCACAAGTCCACATATATGGATCGGTTCGGGGACAGGGCACTGTCGAGTTCACGACGGGAGGAGACTCCCAGCTTGGTGAACACCTTGCGCAGGTGCCACTCGACGGTGCGGGGACTGATGAACAACTCGGCTCCGATCTCGGCGTTCGCATGTCCCGCAGCTGCGAGCCGAGCGATCTGGGCCTCCTGGGGAGTGAGGAGCGAAGTATCGACCGTCCGTTTGCGAACAGTCTCACCGGTGGCGAGCAACTCCCGTCGAGCCCGTTCGGCGAACGCCTCCATATCCATGGTCACGAATGCCTCATGGGCGGTGCGGAGTTCGATACGAGCTTGCGCCCGCCGGTTCCGGCGACGCAGCCATTCGCCGAGGAGCAGCCGAGTACGGGCTTCGAGGACGCCGAGCCCGCCTTCGCCGAAATGGTCGATGGCCTCGCGATAGCGTTCTTCGGAGCGCTCGGTCACGCCGGCGGCTCCGGGCTGTTCGGTGAGCGCCTCGGCAAGCGCACGTGCCCCTTTGGCCCAGGGTGTGGCCGTCTCGGCCCAGTCGGCCAGTTGATCGCGAGCCTCGGCTGCGATGGAGTGTTCACCGACACGAACCGCCGCTTCGACGAGTTCGCACAACGCCCAATGATGCAGAGCGAAGTCCCGAAATTCGAGGGCGGACCGGGCGGCTTCCAGTGCGGCCGAATAGTTTCCGAGACCGTTGTGAAGAACCGCACGGGCGCAGCCCGCGACGCCGAGGAGCCGACCCAGCCCGCGCTGCCGACCGTCGCGTTCCATCATCTCGATCGAGCTCACCGCCTGTCGTTCGCGCCCCCGGTACGCGCTGAGCATGGCCGGCGTGACCGTGGACCCACTCGTTCGCATGGATTCCTCCGCAGCCGCCGCTTCGGCCAGCAAGTCCTGGGTCTCGGAGAATCGCCCCGCGTGGATCAGGGCGATGATGCGATAGGTCAGCGAGGTCGGGATGAGCGACAGCGTTCCGGTCGCTCGGGCAGTGGTGGCGGCACGCTCGGTGATGCTGAGACAAGTCTGGAGGTCTCCCAACTCCACTGCGGCGGCCACCGCAAGCCACAGCACCCCGGCTTCGCCGTCGGCGGCGTACTCGTCCAATGCCTGCCGCAGAAAGGGAGCCGCGGCACCTGAACCATCGGTGGACCAGGTGACGAACGCACGCAAGAAGGCCGCCTCCGTGTCGTCCCCGGGCGGCAAGGAGCGGGCGGTCTCGACCGTCAGACGCAGACCGTCAGGTTCGATCCGGCCGGCCCACATGGCCGCACCGAGCGCGGACAGGCATGTCTCACGTGCGGAGGCCGGAGCGACTTCCTGCAGCTGGGTGGTCGCGGCGAGCAGCGACTGCACCGCACCGAGCCCCGGTTTGGCCATATACGACGCCAGCGCTCGCAACCGCGTGGCCTCGGCCTGGTGCAGCCGGTCCAGTGGACTCAGCTCGGCGGCGGCGAGTAGATCGGGCACTTGGGAAGGCACACCCGCCGCGAGGTAGGTACCGGCGGCCGCCAGCGCACGACGCGCCCGCTCATCCCGATCGGGACTCAGTGCGGCAGCGCGTTCCAGAAAGCTCGCGGCGGCCGCCCGACCGCCGCGCGCCAGGGCTCGGTCGGCCGAGCGCTCCAGCGCGGCGGCGACCTGCTCGTCCGGCCCCACCGCGGCGTGAGCCTGGTGCCAGGCGCGCCGGTCCGGATCGCGTTCCGCGTCCGTGGCCTCGGCGAGCGCCTGGTGCGCGGCGCGCAGCGTAGCGATATCGGCGCTGCGCCACAGGGCCGAACGCACCAGCGGATGACGGAACCGCACCGGGGCGGACAACGTGATCAGATCCGCGGCCTCAGCCGGTGCCGCGGCTTCGAGCCCGATACCGAGCAGGCCCAGGGCGCGCCATAGCAGCGGGCCGTCGCCGACCGGCTCGACGGCCGCGACCAGCAACAAGGTGCGGGTGTCGGTCGGCAGTGCATCGATCCGCCGACGGAAGCCGTCCTCGACCCGCGTCGCCAAAGGCGCGCCACCGGGACCGCCGAAACCGAAAGCCAGCTCGGTCGGCGACAGGCCACGCGGAAGCTCCAGCAGCGCAAGCGGATTCCCGCCGGTCTCCGCGACGATCCGGTCTCGTACGCGAGCATCGATCGGTCCGGGTAGTGCACTGTCCAGCAGTGCCCGAGCATCCGCGTCAGCGAGACCGCGGATCGGAAGGTCTGGCAGACCGGAAAATCCTTCATCCGCCGACACATCGGTTGCGCGCACCGCAAAAATCATTGCCACGGACTCGGTGTCGAGCCGCCGCGCGACGAACGCCAGGATCCTGTGAGACATCAGATCCAGCCATTGCGCGTCGTCGATCAGACACAACAGCGGAACTTCGGACGCGGCCTCGGCGAGCAAACCGAGGACAGCCATCCCGACCAGCAACATCTCGGGTGGATTCCCTGCGCTCAGGCCGAAAGCGACCCGCAACGCGTCCTGGTGAACCTGCGGCAGACGGTCGAGGTGTGGCAGCAGCGGGGCACAAAGACGTTGCAGGGCTGAATATGCGAAGTCGGCCTCTGCTTCGACTCCGGCCGTGCGAACTGTCTGCATATCGGTCGCGTGTGCGGCCAGGTGATCGAGCAGCGCCGACTTTCCCACACCGGCTTCACCGCGCAGCACCACTACCGCGCTGTGACCGTCGCGCACGTCACGCAAGAGCCGGTCCAACGCGTCCAGCTCCCGAAACCGACCGATTAGCTGGTGTTTCACATCCTGCCGCATGTCACCCCCGGTAGAAGTTCCTCCCGGAGGAGCTTCGCCCATCCTACGAACTGCCGAAAACCGCATCGATCGGCGGTTCGCCGAGGGCCGTGGTGACTCAGCGCCAGATGACTGATGTGCAATGAGCCCAACCGAAGCGACAGTGGTCCCACTGGGTTATCGACACACTTCGAAAGGGACCGAATATGTCTCGTACATGGATGATCACCGGCGCCTCCAGGGGCTTCGGTCGGCGCTTGGCAGAAGCGGTTCTGGCTAGCGGGGACCAGGTGCTCGCCACGGCGCGGCGACCGGAACAGCTGGCTGATCTGGTCTCTCGCTATGGGCCACAGGTTCGTACCGCGGCGCTGGACGTCATCGACGCGGATGCCGCCCGAGCCGCGGTGGACAGCGCGGTGGCGGCGTTCGGGCGACTGGATGTGGTGGTGAACAACGCCGGATACGCGAACAGCGCCCCCATCGAGGAAATGTCCGAGAAGGACTTCCGCGAGCAGTTCGAGGCGAACTTCTTCGGAGTCGCAAACGTCACGCGGGCCGCGCTGCCGGTGCTGCGCAAGCAGCGGTCGGGAACCTTCGTACAGTTCTCGTCACTGGGCGGCCGAGTCGGTGGCACCCCGGGAATGGGCGCCTACCAGAGCGCGAAATTCGCCGTCGAGGGCTACTCGGAGGTACTGGCCAGTGAGGTGGCCCCATTCGGGGTGAAGGTCATCATCGTCGAGCCCGGCGCGTTCCGAACCGACTGGCAAGGCTCGTCCATGGAGCTGCACCCGGTAGGGCCCGACTACGAGGAGACCGTCGGCGCCATGAACCGATACCGACAGGAGAACAACGGCAACCAGCCCGGAGATCCGGCGCGTGCTGCCCAGGTGATCATCGACGTTGTCGGCCAAGACAATCCGCCACGTCGGCTGCTGCTCGGTGCCCAGGCCGTAACCGCGGCCCTCAAGGCCGGCATCGACCGGTCGGAGGAGACACGGAAGTGGGCCGAGGCCAGCGCCGCCGCCGACTTCCCCGCAGCGGAATGACGGCATCCGCTACCTACCGATCACAACCAATTCGCTTCGCAGGGAGTACTTTTCATGAACCGTAAGACATGGTTGATCACCGGCGCCTCGAGTGGGTTGGGCAAGGCACTTGCCGAATATGTCCTGGCCCGTGGGGATCAGGCTGTACTAGCCGCGAGTTCGACGGCCAGCACCACAGAATTGGCATCGCGTTACCCGGAAACCGCACTGGCACTCAAACTCGACGTCACCGATTCCGAACACCGCGTCAACGGAGTCCGGACCGCCCTCGACCGCTTCGGCGCGATCGACATCCTGGTGAACAACGCCGCGATCGATTTCATCGGCGGCTTGGAGGAACAGGACGAATCCGACTACCGCAGACTGTTCGAAGTCAACTTCTTCGGCGCCGTCGCTCTGACCCGCGAAGTTCTCCCCAGCATGCGCCATCGTCGCGCAGGCGTCATCGTCAACGTGTCCTCGATGGACGGCTTCGCCAGCCTGCCCGCGAACGGTTACTACTCGGCGAGCAAATTCGCACTCGAGGGCTTCACCGAAGCCCTCTGGCAGGAGATCGAACCGCTAGGACTGCACGCCATGGTGATCCAGCCCGGTTCCTTCCGCACAGGAATCGAGCACCGAACGAAATCCTCCGGCCAGCCGATCGAGGACTATGCGGCCACGGCCGGTGCCTTCCGACAAATATTGGCTGACATTACCCCCGAGATGTTCCCCGGCGACCCGACAAAGGCTGCCGACGCCATCTACGCCAGCGCGACGTCGTCCCAGCCCCGTCATTGGGTCATCCTGGGCAGCGATGCCCAGCGCAGGATCGGCGTCAAGCTCGATCAGCTTCGCGCCGAGTTCGATGCCGGCAAGGACCTCGCGCTGAGTACCGACTTCCCGGGAAGCGCCGAGAACGCCGTGCTTTGACATGGTGAACCCGGGGACGCCAGGCTCGCAGCTCGCCACCTTCGCCGCTCGTCGCCGTAGCCGGGATCAGGGTGCTGATACTTCCGCATCAGCGGGGACTACCCCGGTCCTACCTTCAATCCCCCACTCGGATCCTTGCGACGAACGACTTCGAAGCGCAAAGCGGTGATCGAAAGATCTGCCAAACCAACTCGATATCCAACAAACAGGAGCGAAATGGAACTGAATCTCGGTGGAAAGCGCGCACTGGTGACCGGCTCGAGCGCCGGCCTGGGCGAGGCGACCGCGAAAATGCTGGCTGCGGAGGGCGCGACCGTGATCGTGCACGGCCGCGACGAGGCCCGGACCAGCCAGGTCGCCGACGCCATCCGTGCGACTGGTGGCGTTGCGACGGTGGTGCTCGGGGACCTCACCACCGACGCCGGGGCGGACAAGGTCGCGGAAGCCGCGCTCGCCGACGGCCCGGTCGACATCCTGGTCAACAATGCTGGCTTCTACCGCCACTTGTCGTGGACCGATGCGACCGCGGATGAATGGGCGTTCACCTACAACACCAACGTCGTTTCCGGCGTGCGCATGATTCAACGTCTCGTGCCACAGATGCGCGAACGAAATTGGGGGCGAGTAATCACGATCGGCGGCGGACTCGCGTCACAGCCGATGAACACCCACCCCCAATACAACGCGACACTCGCAGCCCGACACAATCTCGCAGTCTCACTCGCCCGAGAGCTGAAAGACACTCGGGTCACCTCCAATGTGGTTTCGCCAGGCGCAATCCTGGTGGAGGCAACGAAGGAATTGGTGACCGGCATCGGTCCCGCCCGTGGCTGGGGCGACACTTGGGAAGAGATCGAACCCAACGCGGTGAATTCGCTCATCCCCAACGACCGCGGACGCTTCGGCAAGGCCGACGAAATCGCCGCAGCAGTCGCGTATCTGTGCAGCAACTACGCCGAATACGTCAGTGGCGCAACAATTCGCGTCGACGGTGGCCTTATCAAGGGCGCCTTCTAAGAACGGTGCGAGACACCCGGGAAACCACCCAGACCGAAAGATCATGGACGTCAACGAAACTCAACCTGGGCAACCGTCTAGAACCAATGGGCTGACAACCCAGCGATCACAGCCCCACCCGTTCCGCCGCCTTCCGCTCGATACCAGCTGGTAGCGATACATTTCACTGACTCTCGGGCGACTATCGGCACAGCCGAATCGGGATGATGCCAAATCCGCTGCAACAAACCTCGATAAACGTTGAGGGCGATCCTGAAACCTACAGGTCAGGACCGCCCTCGTTTGTAGCGGGGACAGGATTTGAACCTGCAACCTCTGGGTTATGAGCACACAGGAAGCATCCCAGGACCTGTCTCCGGACATGCCCAGCGGGCTTTACCCCCCTCGACGCAGCCTCCCACACTGCCGCGACCCGCGGCATCCGATACGGAAGCCATTGTCTGACCGCACATTTGACGTCCCGACTGAGGTCACTTGAACGCCGACCCGATCACCGCGTTCGAGTTACTCAGGCCGACGATATGCAATATGAACCAAACACACTGAATCCTCATGCCCCACATGAGGAGTAAGGGGACCGACCCCCATCACCGACCTCGGGTCGGCTGGAAGAAAGTCCAGGCCAGAAAGTCGAGCGCAGATCCCGGTCGCCCGCTAACTTGACTCA